>CANJCO010000004.1 GCA_947473045.1 Myxococcales bacterium
ATCGCCAAGGGCCGCGAGGAGGGCATCGCCCAGGGCATTGCGCAGGGAATCGAGAAGGGAATCGAGAAGGGAATCGAGAAGGGCCGCGAAGAAGGGCTCGAACGAGGCATCGAAGCCGGCCGCGGTGAAGGTGAGCGCGATGCCCTTCGGGTGATCCTGCGTACGAGGGGCCTTTCGCCGACTGCCGCCCAGGACGCGCGCATCGAGGCGTGCGGCGACGTGGCGGTGCTGCGCCAGCGGGTGGCGCGCGCCGTGACGGCGTTGTCAGTTGACGAAGTGCTCGCCGACTGAAGCGCGTGGCGTCGGCAACGCGCGGAGGCGCTGCGGTGACAGCTCCGGGGACGCGAACCGTCGGCGCGCGCGAGGCAGCCATTCAAATCTCCGCAGCGCGTTCGTGGCCGAGTCGTCTCGCGTTCAGGCGTCTCCCGCGCGGCGTCTCCCGCGTTGCGGCCCTGCGCGCTATCGTGCCACGTCGATGCCTCCTTCGCGAAGCCGTCCGGAGATCCGTAACGCTGCGCCTGCGCGCCCCGATGCGCCCGTCACGATCGGAGCGCTGCTGCTCGCCATTCGCGAGGGCGAGGGTCTGAGTCAGGCCTATATGTCCGACCGCCTGAACATCTCCCGCGCCAACCTCTGCGACATCGAAAAGGGGCGCAAGAGCGTGGCGCCCGCGCGCGCTGCCAAGTTCGCGAAGGTGCTCGGGCGCAGCGAGCAGCAGTTCGTGCAGCTGGCGCTTCAGGAGATCGTCGACAGCGCCGGACTTCGCTTCCTGGTCGACTTGCGTCCGCGCTGAAGGCTGCTCAAATCCCCTGCCGCACCACCGCTGTGGCGCCTGCCGTGACCTCGACCGACACGAGCTTTCGGCTACCGCCTTCGCCGCGCAGGGTGAGCTGGTGACGGCCCGCGGCGACGCTTTGCTTGAATATGGGTGACGGCCCGAGCGAGTGGCCTCCGTCGATCACGTCGGTGCACGCAGGCGTGCAAACGACGGTGAGCAGTCCGGTCCTGGCCGGTTGCGGCGGAGTCGGTTGCGGCGCCGGCGTGGCCTTCGGGGGCGACACGGGAAGCGAGGTCACGTTGACCGCGGGCGTCGGGCGACTCGCGAGGGTCGTGCTCGCAGGCGGCGGCGCGGCGGGCTGCGGCGTCGGCGCAGGCGCAGGCGCGGCGGTCGTCGTGGCGGCGGTGGTCGGGGCGACGGTGGTCGGGGCGGGCGCTGCGGGCTGCGTCGCGGCGTGCGTCACGCTTGATTGCGGCAGCGACGGAGCAGCGGCCGACGCCGATGGGGCGGCCGTGAGCGGAGTGGGGTCTTCGTTCGTGAACGCGCGAACGAGCACGATGAACCCGAGAAAGAGCACGAGGCCGACGCCGCCCCCGATGAGCGCCGCGCGCACGTTCTGCGAGCGCGGATAGCCGGGAATGCGATAGGGACCCGGCGTGGCGGGCGGCAGCGCCGGCATGATGCGCGCGCCGAGCGGAATCACCGGACCGTCGTCGTCAAGGGCGCCTTGCGAAAACGCGGGAGGCTGCGGCGCGAGCGCCGGCGCGGGAGGCGTATCGGGCAGCTCGAGCTCGAACGGCGCGATCGGCGTCATGTGCGAGATGTATGAAGGATCGGGCGGCGGCGGCGCGGGCCTGGCGCCGGGGCGCACCCACACCTGCGAGCCGGCATCGAGCCGGTCGACGTGCGCGCGCAGCTCGAACGTGGGCGGGGCAGGGGCCGCCGCTGGCGCCAAGCGCGCAGCGAGGGACGGAGGCGCTGGAGGTGGGGTGAAGGGGCCCAGCTCGGCCTGCGCGTTCGGACGCTCCTGAGTGGCCGCCAGATCGTCGACCGAAGGGGCCCTGGGCCTGTGCGGAGCGCGGCGCGTGGGCGCCGTCGGCGGATCGTTGACCATCGTGGGCTCGGCCTCGAAGTCGCTCGCGAGCGAGTCGGGAATACCGATCCGCACAGCGTGCCGCGACTTGAGAAATACTTCGGTTACGTCCGACGCCTCGCGCAGCTGCGCGTCACGTTCGGCGAAGGTGTCGGCGAACATCGTGCGCATGTAGCCGGCGACGTCGTCGCTTCGCACCAGCACGCCGCGCGCCACGAGCGCCGATTCGAGTGCGCGCGACAGGTCCCGCGCCGTCGCGAAGCGGTCTTCTTTGCGGTGCGCGAGCGCCCGGCGCACGACGCCGTCGATTTCGGCGGGAAAGCCGGGCACTTCGTCGCCGAGAGAAGGCACCTCTCCGGCCTCGACCCTCGCTCGCGTCTCGTCGTCGGTCTCGCGGGCGAACAGCCGCTGGCCGGCGCACAGCTCCCAGAGAATGACTCCGAGCGCGAACACGTCGGTGCGGGCGTCGACCGCCTCGGACCAGATCTGCTCCGGCGCGGCGTAAGCCAGCTTGCGGCGATCGAGCGTGCCGCGCGCCCTCGGCTCGAACGCGCCCTTGATCTTGGTGCTGCCGTCGAACGTGACGACGATGCTGTGCGGCGCGACGTCGCCGTGGAGCAGCCCCAGCGGCGTGCCGTCTGCGCGGGTGTGGCAGTGCACGGCGTGCAGTCCCTCTGCGGCGTCGGCCACGATGCGCGCCGCCACGTCCCACGACACGGGAGTGTCGGCGAGCTGCACCCGCCCGATGAGCTCTTCGAGGCGCTCGCCCAGCAGGTGCTCGGTGGCGAGCCAGGAGGTGCCGTCGGTCTCTCCGACGTCGAACAGCGCGGCCACGTTGGGGTGAAGGAGCGCGGCGCCCTGCCGGGCACGCTCGAAGAACTCCGACATGAAAATCGAGTCGCGGGCCCGCACCTGGTCGACCATGCGAATGGCCGCCCAGCGCTGAAAGCCCTGCGTGCCCTCGAGCCGAGCGAGGTGCAGAGGCCCGACAGCGCTGCGACCGATCTCGCCGAGCACGTGGTACTGCCCGAGCAACCGGGGCCGCCTCAGCGAGGTGCTGCGAGGCGGCACTCTCGGTAGCGGCGCGCGGGGAGACTGCATGAGCCCCTCAATCCTAGCAACAAATCGCGCGAAGCGGCGATCGACGCTCAGTCGCGGTGAATGAGCGTACCGACTCCGCGGTCGGTGAACAGCTCGGCGATTACGCTGTGAGGCGTGCGACCGTCGATGATGTGCACGCTCCCCACGCCGCCTTCGAGCGCGCGCAGGCAGCTCTTCATCTTGGCGACCATGCCACCCTTGATGGTGCCCGCGGCGATCTTGGCGAGGACTTCGCTGGCTGAGATCTCGCTGAGGAGCTCGCCATTTTCGAGCACTCCGGCCACGTCGGTCAGGTAGATGAGCTTCTCGGCCTTGATGGCGACAGCGACCTCGGCGGCGGCCGAGTCGGCGTTGATATTGAAGCCCTCGCCGTCGTCGCCCATGCCCACAGGCGAAATCACCGGGACGTATTTGCCGAGCATCATCTCGAGCAGCTCGGAGTTTACGCTCGTGATCTCGCCCACCATGCCCAGATCGCGACCGCCTTCGCCGAGCTGCTTTCGAGCGCGCAGCAAGCCGGCGTCTTTGCCCGAAAGGCCCACGGCGGCCGCGTGCGTCTGATTGATGAGGGTTACGATCTCGGTGTTGATCTTTCCCGTGAGCACCATCTCGACGACCTTCACGTCGGCGGCGTCGGTGATGCGAATTCCGTCGACGAACTCGCTCTTTTTGCTGCCGAGCTTCTCGAGCGTGCGGGTGATTTCGGGGCCGCCGCCGTGCACGATACAAGGATGCAAGCCGGCGGATCGCAGCAGGTTTACGTCGTTGGCGAAGCTCGCCTTGAGCGAGTCTTTCACCATCGCCGCGCCGCCGTACTTGATGACTGCGCGCTTGCCGGCGAACCGCGAGATGTAGCTGAGCGCCTCGACGAGCAGCGCGCGCTTGAAGCCGGGGCTGTAGTTGGTGAGGCGATCGTCGCGCGACACGACACCATCGGCCGAAGCGCTGATGAGTGAAGTGTAGTCGGCGTTGATCTTCACGTAATCGTACGACAGATCGCAGCCCCACGCGGTGGCGGCGCGATCGCCCTCGGCGAGCGTGACCTCGACGGTGACTTCGGGCTCGCGCATCTTCGCGCGAAGTGCCGCGGGATCGGCGCCCGCTGGCTCGCCCGCGTTGAAGACCGTGACGCCCTGAATGACGACGGTCGCCTTGGACGGATCGATGTCGAACCGCTGCGAGCCCGCGCGCGCGCCCACGGTGGCGAGCACCCGACCCCAGTTCGGATCGGCCCCGAAGATGGCTGCTTTCACCAGCGCGCTGCCCGCGATCGATCGCGAGAGATCTTTGGCGATGGCTTCGGAGGGGGCGCCCTTGACGTTGACGGTCACGAGCTTGGTGGCGCCTTCGCCGTCTTCGGCGATCGACCGCGCGATCTCGATGCACATGAAGGTGAGCGCGGCCTGAAATTCGGCGTAGCTCGCGCTGCGCTCGCTGATGATGCGGTTGCCTGCGAGACCGCTCGCGAGCATGAACACCGCGTCGTTGGTGCTCATGTCGCCGTCGACGTTGAGGTGGTTGAAGCTCTCTTCGACGGCGCGCGAAAGGGCCGCCTGAAGTGCCTCTTTTTCGATTGCGAGATCGGTCGTGATGAACGCCAGCGTGGTGGCCATTTCGGGCGCGATCATGCCCGAGCCTTTGCTCATCGCCGAGATCCGTACCTGCGCCCCGTCGATGTTCAGCACGCGCCGCGCGATCTTGATGCGCGTATCGGTCGTGATGATGGCCTCGGCCGCTCCCTGCATCGACGGAGACAGCCCGTCTTTCAGGCGCGGGGCGGCGTCTTTGAGCTTTTGCAGCGGCAGTCGCACGCCGATCACGCCGGTCGATGCGGACATCACGCTGTTCGAGGGAATGCCGAGCGCCTCGCCGAACGCGACGTGGATCGCGCGCACATCGTCGGCGCCCGCCGCACCGGTGAGGGCGTTGGCGTTCCCGCTGTTGACGACGATCGCCCGGACGCTGTCGGACGGCAACCGAAGCGCGGCGTCGCTCACTGCAGCGGCGCGCGCCTTGTTGACGGTGAAGCATCCGGCGGCGACGCAGGGGACGTCGCAGTAGATGAGCGCGAGGTCTTTGCGCGACGACTTGATGCCGGCGTTGATGCCGGCATAACTGAACCCACGCGGGACGGTATCCATTCTTCGAACTCCGAAAGCTACGGCGCGATCCGCGCCAGCGTGCCCAGTCCCAGTGTTTCGCCAAGGCCCAGCGCCAGATTCATGTTCTGCACGGCCTGCCCCGCCGCGCCCTTGATGAGGTTGTCGAGCGCGCACACCACGACGATGGCGTCGCCCCGGCACTCGGCGCCGACGTACGCGAAGTTCGTTCCGGCGACGGCGTGAATGCTCACCTCGTCTGCGGCGACGACCCGAACGAACGACGAATCGGCGTAGGCCGCGCGCAGGGCGTCGCTCACGGAGGCCTTCGTCGCGCCAGGGCGCGCGCGCAGGTAGCAGGTGACAAGCAGCCCGCGCGACAGCGGCAGCAGGTGCGGCACGAAGGCGAGCCCGGTGACGCCCCTGGCCGAGCCTTGGGTCACGGCGCGCTCGATTTCAGGTGTATGCTGGTGCGACAGCAGCTTGTAGGCGCGCAGGTCTTCGTTGGCCTCGACGAACGAGTAGGCCTCTTTTGCCTGACGACCGGCCCCGGACACGCCGCTCTTCGCGTCGACGAAAATGCCCGATGGCTCTGCGAGTCCGGCCTTGAGCACCGGCGTGAGCGCGAGGATCGTGGCGGTCGCGTAGCAGCCGGGATTCGAGATGAGCACAGCGTCTTCGGGCGGCGGGCCAAACACCTCGGGCAGGCCGTAAAAAGCGCTCGCGAGGTAAGCGGGCGCCGGATGTTCGAAGCCGTACCATTGCGGATAGGCAGCAGCCTCGCCGAGTCGAAACGCGCCCGACAAATCGATGGTGAGCTTGCCGAGGTCGGCGAACGCAGGCGCGAGCTTCGCGGCGATTTCGGCGCTCGTGGCGAGGAAGACCACGTCGGCGCTGGCGGCGAGCTCGACCGCAGAAGCGTTCGGTGAAAAGCGCAGGCTCGGGTCGAAGAAGCCACCGAGGCGGTCGCGGGCGCGCTCACCCTCGTGGCGATCGCTGGTGACGAACCCGAGCTTCATCCCGGGATGTCCCGCCGCGATGCGGGCGAGGGTGGCTCCCGAATACCCAGAAGCTCCTACGATGCCAACGCGCGACGCCATGATGCGAGCGCGGATTTAGCCGCATTCGCTCGCCCGGTGCACGACTAATCGTGATGCGACGACAGGATGCGTGGGTCGGGGGACACCGGCAGGTCGGCAGCGTCGGCTTCGGGCGCGTCGGCGTCGCGCTCGGCTCCCGCGTCCGGGCGCGCGAGGGCCGGATCGGCCAGGCATCGCCCGGCCCGGCACATCTCGGCATCGGCGCAGTCGACCGCGGTGCGGCAGTACAAGCACACCCCGGAAACGCAGTAATCGTGGCCGCCGTCGACCGCGCACTGATCGTCACGCTCGCAGCGGGGATAGGGCGGTGGCCGCGAGCAGGCGCACCCCGCCGCGGCGAAAATCAAGCCGGCAGCAGCCCCGCGCACGCGCCTGCTCAGGACGCGACGACGCGGGTCTTGATGTTGGTGACCAGCTTCGCGATGTCGGCCGCGACCGCGCCGGCGACCGCCACGCCCTCGGCGCCTGCGGTAACCTCGAGGTCCATCACGAGGTAGCCGATGCTGGCGTCGGTAGAGAGCGTCTGCCCGCGAATGTTGCCGCCGTGCTGGCTCACGATGTGGTTGACGTCGCCGAGCACGCCCGGAACGTTTCGGTGCACGTTGAGCACGCGGTGCAGCCCCGGCGTCATGGGCAGCTCGACGTTCGGGAAATTCACCGACGCCGTCGTGGTGCCGCTGTCGATCAGCTTGATGAGGCTGGTGGCGACCTCGCGGCCGATCATCTCCTGGGCCTCTTCGGTCGAGCCGCCGATGTGCGGCGTGAGGATCACGTTCGGCAGGTTGCGCAGCGGCGAAGCGAACGCGTCGCTCGCGCCCTCGGGCTCCTCGGGATACACGTCGACGGCGGCGCCTCCGACCTGTCCCGATGCGATGGCCGCGGCCAGCGCGGCGATGTCGACCACGGTTCCGCGCGAGGCGTTGATGAGATACGCGCCGCGCTTCATGCCGGCGATTTGAGGCTCGCCCATCATGCCGTGCGTCTCGCGCGTGGCAGGCACGTGGAGCGTGACGAAATCGCTCTGCTCGAGCAGGTCGCCGAGGGTCGCGAGCGAACGGTTGTTACCCATCGGCAGCTTGGTGGCGACGTCGAAAAATACCACGCGTAGCCCCATGGCCTCGGCGAGCACGCCGACCTGCGAGCCGATGTGCCCGTAGCCCACGATGCCGAGGGTCTTGCCGCGCACCTCGAAGCAACCGGCGCTGACTTTGCGCCACTTGCCCTCGTGCACTTCGCGGGAGCGGTCGCCCAGCTGTCGCGAGAGCATGATGATCTCGCCGATCACGAGCTCGGCGACGCTGCGTGTGTTCGAAAACGGCGCGTTGAATACCGGCACGCCCAGCGCGTTGGCGCTGCCCAGATCGACTTGATTGGTGCCGATGCAGAAGCAGCCGAGCGCGATGAGGTCGGGGGCCGACGCCAGCGCGGCCTGTGTGATCTGAGTCTTTGAGCGGATGCCGAGCAGGTGCACGCCGGCAAGCCTGGCGGCCATCTCGTCGGGCTTGAGCGCTGCCTTCAAGGTCTCGACCTCGAACCCCGCCTGCGCGAGGAGCGCGACGGCGCCCGGGTGAATGTTTTCGACGAGGAGCGCTTTTTTGCGGGTCTGAACCATGAGCGCGCTCGCAACTAGGTCAAAGCTCGGGCGGCTGCAAGTGCGCCTCGCGTAGGTCGCCCGGCGGCCCGCAATTCGTGATACAATGCGCCGATGGATCGCCGCTGGATCGTCACGCTCGCGGCGACCGCCCTGGGCCTCGTCGCGTGTCAGTCGCAGACGGAGGCTCCCCCGGCCGACCCGAGCCCGCCGGTGTTCGGAGGCGCGCGCCCGCTGACCCAACTCAAGGTGCCGTCGAGCTACGATCCGGCCCGGCCTGTGCCGCTCGTGATTCAGCTCCACGGGTCGGGCTCCAACGGATACCAAACCGACCTCGTCACCCGACTTTCGAGCATCGTCGATGCGCGGGGCTTCATCCTCGCGGCTCCAGAGGGCACCGTCGACAAGGTGGGCCAGCAGTTCTGGAACGCCACCGAAGCGTGCTGCGACTTCGGCCACACCGGCGTCGACGACGTCGCCTACTTGCTCGGCCTCGTGAAAGAGCTGCGCGCGGCCTACTCGATAGATGCAAAGCGCATCTATGTGCTCGGGCTGTCGAACGGCGGGTTCATGTCGCTGCGCCTCGCGTGCGACGCCGCCGACGTGTTCGCGGCTGTCATCGACATCGCGGGCGCGAGCTGGGCCGACGTCGGTCGGTGCGCGCCCAAGGTGCCGGTGGCCACGCTTCACCTTCACGGCACCGCCGACGATCTGGTGCCCTACGATGGCGGGCCGACCAGCGATCCCGCGTGGCCTGGGCTCGTGGGCGACGTTCCCTCGGTGGCGCACACCGTCGCCGCGTGGGTTGCCTACGACGGGTGCGACAGCGCCGCCGACGAGACCAGCCCGCCGATGCGCATCGATTTCGGCTTTCCGACGCCTCAGACGTTCGTGACGAAATATCACGGCTGCAAGCCCGGCGGCGCGGTCGAGCTGTGGACCGAGCGGGGCTCGGCGCACATCGTGTTCGACACCACTCCCGACTTTCCGTCGCTGCTCTACGCGTGGCTCGACGCGCACGCGCGGCCGTGAAATCGCTTCGGCTTGCGCTCGTCGTGTGCCTCACCTTCGCGGCGCTCGCCTCGTGTGGCAAGCGCTCAGATGCTCCGCGCCCGCTGGCGATCGCGCCGGTTGCCTCGGCGACCGCGGGGCTGCGCGGAGGAGCTCCCTGCGCGGGCGTGACGTTGCCGTGCGGTCAGTTCGCGACGCCTGCGGAGGCGCTGCGCGCGGTGCTCGTCGACCGGCCGCTGGTGCTCGCCATCGGTGAGGCGCACGCGCAAAAAAACGCCACTGTCGCTTCGAGCGCGAAGCGGGCGGAGACGCAGCTGCTGCCGGCGCTGAAAGGTCAGGCGAGCGATCTGCTCGTCGAGCTGATGAGCCCGCCGGCGGGGTGCCAGAAGGCGACCGACGGCGCGCGCGAGCAGCAAAAAGTGGTGACCGAAAAGCAGGCGCCCACCGATCAGAACGAGTACGTCGCGCTCGGGGCCGCGGCGCGCAGGCTCGGCATCGCGGCCGACCTCCTGCGGCCCAGCTGTGACGATCTGTCAGCCGTCAGCGACGCCGGAGCCGACGCGATCGACGTCTCGCTAAAGTTGATCAAACGCCTCACGCTCGCGAAGGTGATCGCGCTGCGCGGGCGCAACGACGCGCCTGCTGCGGACCACGAGAAAATGGTCGTGACCTACGGCGGCGCCCTTCACAACGACGTAGCGCCGTCCGCCGAGCGCGCGCCGTGGTCGTTCGGTCCCGAGCTCTCCGCGGCCCTGAATGGCCGATACGTCGAGCTCGACGTGTACGTACCCGAGTTCATCGACGGCTCCGAAAAGTGGCAAAAAATGTCGTGGTTCGCCGGCTGTGATGTTCGCAAGCTCGGCGGTGCGGTCACCTTGTTTCAGACTGCGCCGCAGTCGTTCGTGATGGTGTTTGCTGCCGGGCAGTGACGCCTGCACCGAGGGCAGCTCTCGCGTATGATCGGCCGCATGGGCTGCCTCTTCTGCAAAATCATCGCGCGCGAAATTCCGTCTGAAATCCTCGCTGAAAACGAGCACGCGCTCGCGTTTCGCGACATCAATCCGGTCGCGCCGACGCACGTCCTGGTGATTCCGAAGAAGCACCTCGCAGGCCTCTCCGATGCCGCTCCCGAAGACGGTGGCGCGCTTGGCGAAGTGCTGCTGCTGGCGCGCGCGGTCGCGGCGAAAGAGCTGTCGCAGGGCTACCGACTCGTCATCAACAACGGCGCCGACGCCGGCCAGAGCGTCTTTCACCTGCACGTGCATGTGCTGGGTGGTCGCCCACTCGCCTGGCCGCCGGGCTGAGTCGCGCTTTTTTAGCGGCTGGTTTCGAGCGCGAGCGAGATGCTGACGGCCAGCGCTTCCTCTTCGGACGACGGCTCGCTGCCGCCTTCGGCGTCGTGAAACGGCGCTGCGACGGGGCGCGCTTCACCTGCGAGGTGAACGCGCAGCCACACCGTGTGGAGCGCACCGAAGCGCCCGTGTTGTCCGAACAGGAGCGCGAACAGATCCGGCCCGGTCGCGCGTCTCGGCGCAGGTCGCACTTCGACGCGTTCGCCGCCGATCGTGCCGACGTAGCCCGCAACCAGATGATCGCACGGATCGAGCCATGCGCTGCGGGCCCCGTGAGCCCCTGCCGCCAGCCAGTCGCCCACTGTCTGCTCGGCGACGGCGGCTGTGTCGAGCGTCAGGCCGTCACGCGCGAGGGCGGCTTCGAGCGAGGGCAGAGAGGCGCTCGCGTCGACGTGAACGAGCAGGCTCTCGCGATCGAGCTGCACGTAGCTCACGGGCGCGCCTCCTCGGGTGGCAGCAGCGCGCCGGGATTGAGGATGCCGTCGGGGTCGAACGCGCGCTTGACCGCGCGCGCAACCGCGATGCCGCCGGACCCCAGCTCGCGGTCCATGCGCGGCGCCTTCGAGCGCCCGACGCCGTGATGGTGGGCGATGGTGCCGCCGGCGGCGAGCACTGCATCGAGCGCGCGGCGCCACGTTTGGTCGTAGGTCTGCTCGCACGCTGCGTCCCACGGCCCGCCGTCGGGGCTTGCGCTGCCGGCAAACGAAAAATAGATGCAGCAGCCGTCGGGATAGGCGTGGCTGAAGTGAGCCATGATGAACGCGTGCGGGCCTACGGCGCGCAGCACGCCCTCGTAGAGCTCGCCGAGCTTCGCCCACGGCGCCGCCACCTCCATTGTGTCGATGAACAGCCCCGCGGCGATCGCAGGCGCTTGCCGGTAGCTCACCGAATAGCGATGGGCGAGCCACTTTTGCGCGGGCCCTTCGCCTTCGTAGCGCGCGCCCATTGGCTCGACGATCGCCCGCGCGCGCTCGGCGTTCGCTTCGGCGTCGTCGCCTGCTCCGTCGAAAATGACGACCAGCATCGCTCCTCCCGCCGCGCGCGTGAACGAGCGCGTCGCGAGCAGCGCGTTGAGCGCCGCCGGGTTGCGCAGCATGGTGCGTAAAACGGCCGATCCTGCGCCCGGCGCGTGCGGACCCGTGTGCGTGCGCCGCTTCGCCGAGCCCTGCTTGGCGAGCATGGCATCGAACGGATCGTACAGCCGCGCGATGGCCGGTCGAAGCCCCCTTTGGAAGAGCGCGCGCATGGCCTGCCAGCCTTCGCGCGTGGAGTCGAACGACCACGCTGCGAAGGCACGCGCAGCTGGCGCGGGGTGAAGTCGAAGCGTAACGCTCGTGATGATGCCGAGCGTCCCTTCGCTGCCGATCACGAGCGGGAGCAGGCTCGGTCCCGTGGCGCGCTGGCGAAGGGTCACCACGTCACCGCGGCCGGTGACGCACTCGAGGGCCACGACCATGTCTTCGATCTTGCCGTAGTACCCCGAGGCCTGTCCCGCGCTCCGGGCGGCCACCCACCCGCCCACCGTGCTGCACAGGATCGAGGACGGAAAGTGTCCGAGGGTGAACCCTTCGCGATTGAGTCGCTCTTCGAGCGGTAGGCCCATGTGGCCCGACTCAACGTCGAGCAAGGGCGCGCCGCGGTCGAAGCGGCGCCAGCGCGCCATGCGCTTCAAGTCGACCACGACCGCGTCGCTCGACGGCAGCACGCCCGCGCACACCCCGCTGCCCGCGCCGAAGGGCACGAGCGCGACGCTTCGCTTGCGCGCCCACGCCACGACTTCAGCGACCTCCTCGGTGGAGCGCGGCCATACGATCGCGGCAGGCCCCGCAGGCAACCGGCCCGAGCGCACGCCGAGGTGATGGCGAGGCCAGAGATCGCGGCCGTAGGCCACGCGATCGGCGGCGTCGTCGCTCGCCAGCAGCTTCAATCCGTCGAGCAGCATCGCTACCGAAACGTCGCGCGCTTCCCGCGGGCGCGCAAGGGCCGAGCCCCGGCGGACGCTGCGGCTTCTGGTCCGGGCGCCGCATTGCCGGTAGGGTCGCCTCAAGGAGCTCTGCACGACCGATGCCCGATCCTGCTTGCGCTGACGAACGCGGACTGCCTGCTCCGGGCGACCTGATCGCAGGCAAGTACCGTATCGAGCGCATGATCGGCAAAGGCGGAATGGCGGCGGTTTTTTCGGCGCACCACGAGCTGCTGGGCGATCGCGTCGCGGTGAAGTTTCTGCTCGGCACGCTCGCGTCTGGTCCCGAGGCGACGCAGCGCTTCGTCAACGAGGCGAGAAACGCGTTCAAGATCAAGGGCGAGCACGCGTGTGCCGTGCTCGACGTCGGCGCGACCGAGGCCGGACTGCCTTATATGGTGCTCGAATACCTCGAAGGCCGCGATCTGGCGCAGCTCCTCGAACAGGACGGTCCGCTGCGCGCGGAGACCGCCGTCGACTATGTGGTGCAGGCCATCGAAGCTGTCGCGCAGGCCCACGCGCTGGGCATCGTTCATCGCGATCTGAAGCCCGCGAACCTCTTTTTGGCCGAGCGCCCTGATGGCAGCGTCACCGTGAAGGTGCTCGATTTTGGCATCTCGAAGGCGACCAACCCGCTCGCCGAGGAGGCGGATCTCTCGCTCACGTCGACGACGGCGATGCTCGGATCGCCTCTGTACATGTCGCCGGAACAGCTGCGCAGCTCGAAGCACGTCGACCCGCGCTCCGACATCTGGGCGCTCGGAGTCATCGTCTACGAGCTCGTTGCCGGGCGGTTGCCGTTCAACGGCCAGTCGCTGGGGGAGCTGTTCGTCGCGCTTCTCGAGCAGCCGCCGGTGCCGCTTTGCGAGCTTCAGGAAGACGTTCCCGAGGCGCTGAGTCATGCCGTCATGCGGTGCTTGGAGCGCGCACCGGAGGCCCGCTTTCAGAATGTGGCCGAGCTCGCGCAGGCCCTGGCTCCGAGCGGTTCGGTGCGCGCGTTCGCTTCGGTCGAGCGCATCGCGCAGACCCTCGGGGTCCCCCCGGCTGCGCTGGCCGGCGCAGCCGCAGTCGGCGCGCAGACGGGCGCTTCCTGGGGCAGCGCTGCGGGCAGCCTCGCTCCGAAGAGCCGGGCGCCCGCGATCCTCGGAGCCGGGGTCGCGCTGCTGCTCTTCGCGGGCGGCGCGGCGGCAGGGCTCGCGCTGCTCGGAAGATCTGCGGCCTCCGGCGCGCCGTCCGGATCGGCCGCGCCCGCGCCGGTCTCTGCCTCTGCTGCGGCGATGGCGCCGGCGCAAGCGACCGCCATTTCAGTCGCGTCGGCGCTAGCGTCCGCGTCGCCGCCCCTCGCCCCTGCCGCCGATGCGGGCGCCCCCGCGACCGCGGCTTCGGCCTCCACGCGTCCTGCGTCGCCAGGGCCGAGGAACGCAGCCGCGAGCGCGCCCGCACGCCCGGCCCCGTCCGCGCCGCCCGCCTCGCTTCCCGCCGCGCCGATCCCTGCCGGTCCCGGCAAGGCCTTCGACCCGTTCGGTGGACGCTGACCGCCGCGCTGCGCTAAAATGGGGGAAATGCCCTCGCGCCGCCGATCCTGCTCCGCTGCGCTCGCCCGCGTCGCGGTCGCTTCGCTCGTGGCCGCAGCGCTGCCGTTGCGAGCGCGGGCCGAGGGCGTGAACGTGACGCAGGCGGAGTCGCTCTACAATCAGGGCAAAGAGCTCATCGAAAAAAAGCAGTACAAGGCGGCGTGCGACAAGTTTTCGGCCAGCCTCAAGCTCGACGAGAACACCAACACGCAAGTGGCCCTGGCCCGGTGCTTCCAGCTCGACGGTCGCACCGCGAGCGCGTGGGGCCAGTACCTGCTCGCCTCAAAAAAGGAGGCGGGTAGTCCCGCCGCTGCCTATGCCGCCGAGCAGGCGAGCGCGCTGGGCAAGACGCTTCTCAACGTCTCGCTGGTGATGGCTTCCGTGCCGCGCGACCTTTCGCTGAAGCTTGATGACGAAAGCCTGCCGGCCGAGTCGGTCAACGCCGATCTCCCCCTCGATCCGGGAGAGCATCAGCTCGTGGCGACCGCGGCGGGCAAGCGCCCGTTTGCCATTCGCTTTGTGCTGTCTTCCGCGAACTCGCCGCTGCCGGTCGTGATCGCGCTCGACAACTTCTCGGCCATCGAGCTCCAGCAGCAGCAGGAAAATTCGGCGGCCCGAACGGTGATCATCGATCGCGCCGCCCCGAACGTCGAGTGGACGTCGACGAAGACCGCTGGCTTCGTCGTCGGCGGCGTAGGCGCGGCGAGCGCTCTCGGCGCCGCAGCGCTCGGCGTGCTCACCCTTGTGAGCGACGCCAACCGCCAGACGCAGAGCAACCGCTGCGTGGCCGGCAGCGACGCGGCGTGCGCCTCGGCCAACGACTACCGCGACAAGGCGCTCACCTTCCAAAAGCTCGGCATCATCAGCGGCGCGGTTGGCGGCGCCGCGCTCATCACCGGCATCGCGATGATGGTCGCAGGCGGCAACAAGGCGGCCCGGATTTCCGCTGCTCCGAAGGCGGGGGCTCAGCTCGTTCCGGTCGCGTCGCCGACGCTGGCGGGGCTCGGCTTCATCGGCGCGTTCTAGCCCTACGTTGGCTCGCTTTGCCTTGCGCGACCCGCCCTTGACGCGTAGCTAACCCTGCAGCCATGTCCGCCGACCTACAGCGACCGCTGCTCGAAGCCCTGAAATCAGACGTTCTCGTCATCGACGGGGCGATGGGGACGCAGCTCTACGAACGCGGAATATTGTATTCTGCATGCTTTGAAGAGCTCAATGTGTCGCGCCCCGAGGTCGTCTCGCGCGTGCACGAAGACTACGTGCGGGCCGGCGCGACGCTGATCGAGACCAACACGTTTGGAGCGAACGCGCTCCGGCTTGAAAAGCACGGTCTGTCCCACCGCGTGGCCGAGCTCAATTTGGCCGGCGTGAAGCTCGCGCGCGCCGCCGCGGCCGGAAAGGCCTACGTCGCCGGTGCCATAGGCCCGAGCGGTTACTTCCTCGGCGACGCCAGTCAGGACGACCTCGACAAAGTCGGGGCTGCGTTGCGCGAACAGGCCGAGGCGCTGATCGAGGCGGGCGTAGACGCGCTCGTCATCGAGACCATGCGCCAGCCTGCCGAGCTGCGCGTCGCCATCCGCATCGCCCGCGCAGTGGCCACCAGCGGCTTGCCAATCGTCGCGCAAGTCTCGGTCGACGAGCACGGCCGCATGGCCGACGGCACGAGCAGCTTCGACATCGCCAGCGAGATGCGCGACCTCGGCGCCGACGTCGTCGGCGTCAACTGCTCCGACGGCCCGATGAACGTCCTGTCCGCCGTCGAGGCCATGCTCAAGGCAGGCCTGCCCGTGTCGGCTGTGCCCAACGCCGGGCTGCCCCGCCGGGTCGACGAGCGCCTCGTCTATGTGTCGACGCCTGAGTATTTCGGCGTCTACGCGCGCCGCATGTTCAAGCTCGGCGTGCGCCTCGTGGGCGGGTGTTGCGGGACCACGCCCGAGCACACCAAGCGCATTGCCGCGGCTGCTCGAATGGCGGGCGCGAGCGAGACCGAGGAGCCCGCGGCGGGCGAGCCGCGTGAGCGCGCCGACTCGGCCGACATCGTGAGCATCTCGCTCCCGAGCAGTCCGATGCCGATGGCGCAGCGGAGCGATCTCGGTGCGAAGCTGGCCCGCAAACGCTTCGTGGTGTCGGTCGAGGTCAACCCGCCGATCGGCCTCGACCTCACGCGCGCCGTCGCTGCCGCCAAAATGCTCCGCGACGGAGGCGTCGACGTGATCAACATCGCCGATGGCGCCCGCGCGCAGGCGCGCATGGGCAACGTAGCGATGGCGGCGCGGGTTCAGCGCGAGCTCGGCATGGAGACGATTCTCCACGTGTGCGGCCGCGATCGAAACCTCCTGGCGTCGCTCGCGCACCTGCTCGCGGCGCACGAGTTCGGCGCTCGCAATCTTGTGGTCATCACAGGCGACCCTCCCAAAATGGGAGATTTTCCCGACGCGACTCCGGTCTACGATCTCGACTCGATCGGCCTGCTCAAGCTCGCTTCGCGGCTCAATCACGGCATCGATCCGGCGGGCAAGCCGCTCGGATCGCACACGTCGTTCGTGCTCGCCACGGGCGCCGAGCCGGCCGCGCTGAACTATCCGCGCGAGCTGGCGCGCCTGCGGCAAAAGAAGTCCGCAGGGGCCGAAGTGTTGATGACGCAACCGGTCTACGATCCGGCTGTGCTCGAGCGCTTCCTCGACGACGTAGCGCCGCTCGGGCTTCCGGTGCTCGTCGGCCTGCTGCCGCTCGCGAGCTATCGCAACGCCGAGTTCCTCCACAACGAGGTGCCCGGCATGCAGGTGCCCGAGTCCGTGCGGGAACGCATGCGCAAGGCCGGCACCGGCGCTGCTGCCCGCAAAGAGGGAGTGGCGATCGCCCGCGAAATGCTCGGCGCCGTGCGCCATCGCGTCGCCGGCGCGTACATCATGCCGCCGCTCGAGCGCTACGAGCTCGCCCTCGAGGTCGTCGACGGCTTTCTGGACCGCGATTGATGCGCCGCGGGTCGTTGTCGCTGCTGCTCGCGCTCTCGGCCTGCGGGCGCGCGTGTGACCGCGGTGATTTCGCCGAACCGGCCGCTCCCGCGTCGACCGAAATCGCGCCCGAGGCCGCGGCGCCGGCGTTTGCGCGTGCGCGGTGCGCTCCGGCGGCGGCACCTGTGAGCCTTCAGGCGGAGGTCGTCGGCGATCTCGTCGTCTCGGGCGATCGCGTGTATATTGCATCGATTCGCGGCGGGTCGTCCGCAGTCGGCGTCACCTCCGCCGCGCTCGGCGCCCCTGAATGGACGCCCCTCGGCGCGGCCCTCGGTGACGCTCCGCCACCCGAGCTGGTCGGGGCTTCGGGAGGGCGCGTGTATGCCCTCCACTGGGAGCGCGGCGACGGCGGCGGGCGCACCCTCGCGGTCACGCGCGTGGCACCTTCGACGGAGCGCGTGTTCTCGGTTCGCGAAGGCGACGTCGCCGAGTCCATGTCGCTCGACGCCGCTTTTACTGACGCCGCCGGACTTTTGGCGTGGGACTCGGCGGGCGGGGTGAAGATCGCGCTCATGGCGCCCGGCAAGCCGCTCGCGCCCATCGAGCTGCCCGCCGTCGGGCTCGCCAGCGGAGCGCGCGTCATCGCTCGGCAGGCCGGCGGTTACTGGGTGATCTGGTCCGAGCGGCGCATCGATGCGATCGCCGACGGCGCTCCGCGCGCCCTCGCAGGCGAGAGTCTCGAGTCCCCCGGCGATCGCCGCGGCTTCGAGTGGCTCATGGCCGCGCAAGTTGGCAGCGGCGGTGAGCTCGCCGCCGCCCCGCGCCGACTCACTCCCGAAAACGGGCACGTTGGTGCGTTCGACGTCGCGCTCGGGCCCGCCGCGGGCGTCGACGTTTACGCGCTCGACGAGTCGGACAACTTCGCGATGGAGCGCGGCGGACGCATCACGCGCATCAGCGTCGACCGACCCCCGGCGGCCCCCGAGGTGCTCGGCTACGGCGCGGGCAGGGGCGCGCCCCAGGTAGCCTCGTCGCCCGGCGGCGCGCAGTGGGTGTTCTACGAAGATCCCCTCGGCCGTACGCGGGCAGTCCCGCTCAGCGCACCTTCGCGCATGCCCAGCCTCGAGCCGGCGCTCGACAGCGCCCGCCCGTCGGCGTTGGCGCCGGGCAGCCCCGAGCGCTGGCTTGCGTCCTGCTCTTCGCCTCCCGCTGTGCTGCAACTGCGCTGTGCGATCGCGCCCGATCCTCCGGCCCGTTGACCCCGCGCGTCGAGCGAGGTTGAACGGGGCGTGCATATCGTCTACCCTCGCTGGCGTGCCATCCTTTGACGTTGGAGCCGCTCGCAGTGCCCGTTCGAGGCTCTCCGCGTGCGGTTCGTCGGGATGGGACCGGGCCCATAGCTCAATCGGTCAGAGCCCCCGGCTCATAACCGGTCCGTTCCTGGTTCGAACCCAGGTGGGCCCACTCTGTGCCGTTTCATTTCGCCAAGGAGACACGCGTTGACGATAGTCGAGCAGATCAGCACCCTCGAGGAGCTCGCCGTTGCAGACGCGGAGCTCAAGGTCGTCGGCGAGGAGCTCGCAAATGAGCGAGCCTCGCTCTCGCAACGCAAGTCGACGCTTCGAGCGCTCGAAGAACGCATCACCAAAGACCGCGCACATCTGGTCGCTGTCGAAAAGCTCAAGACCGATTACATCATCGAAGTTCGCACGATGATGCAGCAGGTCGATCACTCGCGCGACAAGATGAACCGCTCGCGCACGGAGCGCGAGACCAACGCCGTCACGCGCGAGTTCGAAGAGCTGCGCAAGCTGATGCGCGACCGCGAAGATGAAATCGGCAAGCTCTCGACCGACGCCGACAGCGCGCGTCAGTCCCTCGACAGCATCGAGGCTGAAGCCAAGTTGCTCGCGAGCGAGCTCGGCGAAAATGAGGGCGCCATCAACACGAAGCTGGGCATGCTCGACGCGAGCTTCGCCGCGAAGTCGGCGCTTCGAGCAGAGATCGTGAAGCGACTGCCGTCGATCGTCTTCCGGCGCTACGATCAGGTGCGCGGCAAGCGCGGCAGCGGGCTCGCCCAAACCACCGACGGGACGTGCAAGGCCTGCCACATGAGCCTGCCGCCGCAGCTGTTTCACAAGCTGCGCCGCGAGCCGATGCTCGAGCAGTGCCCCTCGTGCGCTCGCGTGATTTACTACCAGGCGCCGGTCGCGATCGCAGACCCCGCCGCCAAGGCCTGAGGAGAGCGCAGTTGAAGAGCTGCCGGGCTTGCCAGCGAACCTACCCCGACGACGCGGGCTTCTGTCCGGCTGACGGCAGCGAGCTCGTGAGCGCCACCATGGTTCCCGTGGCGTCTGACGACGATCCGCGGGTGGGCCAACGCCTGTGCGGCCGCTACGAAATTCGTCGCGTCGTGGCCGACGGCGGCATGGGCCGCGTCTACGAGGGCATCGATCGCGAGACCAACACGCGTGTGGCTGTGAAGGTGCTTCACGACGCGGTCGCTCGAGACGAAGTCGCACTCGCGCGATTTAAGCGCGAGTACGAGATCTCGGCGCAGCTGCAGCACGATCACATCGTGAAGGTGCTCGATTTTCAGCACGATCTCGTGTTTTCGCTGTGGCTTTTGGTCATGGAGTTCCTCGACGGCGAGGAGCTCCGGGTGGTGCTGAAGCGCGAGAAGGTCATCGCGCCCGAGCGCCTCGTACGCATGCTCTCGCAGGTTGCGCTCGGCCTCGACGTCGCCCACGGCCGCAAGTTCGTGCACCGCGATCTCAAGCCCGACAACTTGTTTCTGTGCGGCACGCGCGAAGGCGACGACGTAAAAGTGCTCGATTTTGGCTCGGTCAAAGACAAAAACGCCGACGCGAAGAAGCTCACCGTCATGGGCACTGCGATCGGCTCGCCCTACTATATGGCCCCCGAGCAGGCGCAGGGCCTCGACACCCTCGATGCGCGCGCCGACGTGTTCGCCCTCGCTGCGATTACCTACGAGTGCGTCGTCGGCACGGTGCCCTTCGTGGGCAGCAACGGGCCTTCGATTCTCCTGGCGATTCTCACCAAGGATCCGGTGGCCCCCTCTATCGCGGCCAAGGGCTCGAAATGGCCGGTGCCTGCCAAGTTCGACGACGTCATGGAAGAGGGGCTCGTCAAGAACCCCAACATTCGCACGCCGAGCGTGGGCGCCCTCGTCGATGCCGTCGGCCGCGCCTACGGCCTCGAGGGTGACCACCGCGTTTGGGCGGTAACGCCGCAGGCGACGCTCGCCGCTGACATCGAGGCGGGCCGGTCGCGCGTGGTCCAGGCCGCGGCCGTGGCCGATCCGTTTGCCACGCCGCCCGCCCAGCCATCGGGCGGCAAGTCGATGGACCGCGCGTTCGAAGAAATGCGCGCGCAGGAGTTTGCTGGCAGTGACGACGTGGTGCCCGTGAGAAAGGGACCGCCAACGTGGCTTCTGGTCGTCGTCATCGCGGTCGTTGCGCTCGGCCTGGGCGGTGGCGCCGTGCTGCTGCTCGCTCGCTGACGTTCAGCGCGCGAGCTTCCAGGGGCGGCCGGTGAGGCTCGGCACGCTCACGTGCGTGGCTCCCGCGGGGGCCTCGGGAGCGACGATATAGCCTCCGGGGAGGTGATCGTAGCGCACCATCCGGCCGACGACGTCGGCGCCGCGACCGCCGCTGAAGCGCACTGAAATAGGGGCCCCCGAGGCTTGCTCGCGCGCGACGCCCGCGGTCGCCCCCATGATGTTGCCGTCGCCGTCGACCCGAATGCGTGTAATATGCACAAGCGGAGCCGGCGTCAGTTGGATGTGCGTGTTCACGTAGGTCATTCGCGTAAACAGCGCCTTGTAGGTGTAGTCGCTGACCCACTCGGGCGGGCAGTAGCTCATCATGTCGGCTGCGGCGCTGCCGATGAGTGCCTGATCGGATGTGCGAAAGCCCGAGACGCCGATCGAGCCGTCGGGATACGGAAACTTCGGATCAACGCCAGCCGGGCCTCCGCACGGCGCATGCGCCCGACCCATCGTGTGGCCAATTTCGTGCGCCACGGTTTCGGTGGTCTCGTAGCCGCCGAAGCCGACTACAGCCGCCCCGCGCGCGTCGGCGCTGGTCGCGTCGGCGAGCGGCGCGAGGCCCAGCACGCATCCGCCTTTGCAATACTGCCCAAAGCTGGCGCTGGGCGAAAACAGGCCGACGTAATACACTTCCGAGGTCGGCCCGTCGGCGGCGCGCTGGTTCAATGTGGCCTCCAGTACGCTGTCCCAGCCCGTGCCGTCGGCGTTGATCGGCTCGCTCCACGGCACCACGGGGCCGACGTCGAGCGTCACATTGCTTGCAGGATACAGGTCCATCATCTGGTTCGCGATCGCGGTGAGCTGCGGCGCCTGGGTGAGCGGGACGCGCTTGGAGCCGTCGGCGTCGTACTCAAATGGCACAACGTGCAGCTTCACGGACCCGGGGCTCTTGTCCACGTGAATCAACCCGGTATCGAGGCCGGCCGGATATCGCAGCGTGGCGATTTCGTCGCCCGAAGCGGCGAGCTTCGGATCGCTGACGAGCACGTAGTACGGGACCGATCCGGCCTTGGTGAACGTCGTGGCAGGGAACGGAAACACGAACGTGGAGTCGAGTGAGTCGTCGTCCGACGTCGCGCCGATGAGCCGTTCATCGGCGATCACGACCTCGCCCTGCGGCAGAAAAAGGTGCATCTCCGCCTTGAGCTTGCGCGCCCTCCACGCCTTCGGAACCACCGAAACATACGCGCGCACGATGCCGCTGCGCTTCGGCACGATCGGCGCGTTCGCGTAGACGATGTCGGCGCCGTCGCGCATGACGTCGACTTTCACGACCTGATAAACGGCAATTTCGGTGAGCGATGCGAGCTCTGACAGCGCCCTCGGAGCGGCGTCGACGCCGGCATCCGCGGGCGGCGGGGCAGGGGCGACCTCGGGGGACGCCGAGCATGCCATCACCCCGAGGACCCACCAGCCGAGCGATCGCTGCATGCGCCGGATGCTGTCATGGCCACGCGTCACTGCCAACGCGCGCGTAGGTGGCCAGCGCGATCTATCGTCGCTTCTCTCGCCGTTTTTGGGCAAGACGCTCGGCTGCGCTCACCGCTGGCACGGGCGGCTGATCCGGTGGGGCGGCGCGCGGCGCGCGAGGAGGCATCGCTGCCGCGTTCGGCAACCGCGCGGGCGCGTCGGCGAGCGAGGCGGCGGGCGCGTTCGAGGCGACGCGGGTGGCCTTGCGCGCGAGCAACTGGTCGCTGGTGCGGGCGGCGGCCTCGCGGCGCTGACGATCGCGCGCGTCGGCGAATGCGAGGGCCGCGCGGCGCTCGGTCTCGGATTGCTGCACGCGCGCTCCGGTCCGCGTCATCGCAGCGGTGAGCCATTCGGGGACTCCGAGCCTTCGCGCGCCCACCCCGAGCAGCATCGCTACCGCCGCCAGCAGGATGAGCGGCGTGCCCGCGGGAGAGTATGCAAATCGGCGCGCCGCGCGGTCGTCGTACGCGCCCGCGAGGGTGTCGCGCATCTTGCCTCCGGTCATCGTGGCGAGGCGCGCGAGCAGCGCGCGATCCGAGCCCGTCGGTCGAAGCTCGAAGCCCGCCGAAAGCACCGCGCCCGTCGTGCCGACCGCCTCGCCGGACAGCTCGTCTTTCGCCGTCGCGACGTAGGTCCCCGGCCGCGACAGGGGCACGCTCGCCGCGTACCGCCCCGCGCCAATCGCCTCGAGTTGAACGTCCCGCGCGAAGCCGTCGGGGCCGGCGACGTGCACGTTCAGACGTCTGAACGTCTGGGCTCGCCCGTCATCGCCCACGACGTCGGCGCGAACGTGCAGCTCGCCGCTCGACGCGTCGCTGTCGAGGCGCACCCGCGGATCGTCCTCGCGCCGGGCCGTGTCGCGGCCCAGCTGCCCGATGAGCTTTACGGCGCCGGGCCACTTGAGCCACGCGGAGCCCCAGCGGTCCTTGAAGTCGCTGGTGAACGCGGCAGCGCGCCCGATCCCCACGGCCCACGTCGTGAGAATCGGGTCGCCTTCGGGCCCTCCGAGAGCGACTTGCGCTCGCGGCTTGGCCTGCGTGACGACGTAGCCGCGCAGCGCCGGCGCGCTCGACCAGTCGATGCCGCGCGTGGCCGAGGTCGGATCGCCGACGCGCACCGTGAAGTCCTCTTCCTTGATCGAGCTCTTCGCCGCGAGGATGGTCTCCTGCGTAAATACCGCGGGCAGCTTCGTGGCGTCTTCGATGAGATAAAACCGGCCGGCGCCGAGCTTGCTGAGCACTTCGAGCTCGGCGGTATCGCTTCCGCGACCGAGGGAGATGACGCTCGTCGTGATCCCCCTTCCTGCGGCGGCGGTGACCTGTGCGCGGCAGCCGGCGAGCTGCTCGGCGTCGGCTCCGTCGGCGAACAGCAGCAGGTGCTTGAGGTTGACCGTCTCTTTCGCGAGCGCGGCGTAGCCTTCGCGCAGCGCGAGGTCGGTGTAGATGCCTCCGCCGCCCACGCCCACCGCGCGAATCCTGCTCCCGAGCGCAGCGGCGTCGGTGACAGGACCGATCGGCACGGTCCACGCGGCCACGGTGTCGACGTGCTCGACGCCCAGGCGGTCGCCAGGGCCGAGGATCGACGCGCTGCGCGCTGAGGCCTCGTTCGCGAGCGCGAGCTTCGTCTGCCCGCCGACCATCATCCCCATCGAGCCCGAATAGTCGATGGCGATCACCTCGGCGAGCGACGCGCGCCGCTTCTCGTCCTTGAGATCGAAAGACACCGGAGACACTTCCTCGATCGCTGTTCGCGCATAGCCGCCCGGGCCCATGGAGCGATCGCCGCCCATCAGCAAAAGGCCCCCTCCCAGATCGCGCGCATAGCTGGCGATCGCGGAGATTTGAGTCGGCGACAGATCGCTCGCCCGCACGTCGCTGAGCACGACGAGGTCGAACGCTGCGAAGCCGCCGATATCGTCGGGGGCGCCCGAAGCCGTGCGCTCGATCGTCTTGAACCCGCTCGCCTCGAGCGCCTGCGCCATGGGCGCGCCTTTGCCCGCGTCGCCCTCGAGCACCAGCGCGAGCGACTGTCCGCGCACGCGCACGAACGTCGAGCCGGTGTTGTCTTCGGTTGATCCGTCGGCCGAAGGATCCGTCGCGGAAATTTCGACGTCGTACCGGTGGAGGCCGGGCTCGTTCGCGGTCTCGCGCAAACGCAGGACGTCCTCTCCCGCCGCCACGCGCACCTTTCCGGTGCGGATCAGCTCGCCGTCGCGCTTGATGCGAACCTCGACTTCGGCCCCGGCCGTGCTCGCGAGCACGACACGAAAATCGAGGGCCTCTCCCTCGCCCGCGTGGCTCGGCGCGCGCACCGAAACCACACGCACGTCGGCCACAGTCTTTTGCTCGAGCGCCACAACGTCGATTGGCACCCCGGCCGCGACTGCCGCCGCAGCCGCGACGAGCGCATCTCCGCGCGTCTGCACGCCGTCGCTGACGAGCACGAGCCTCGCCGCCGTATCGCTCGGAAGCTCGGCGATCGCGCGGCGAACGGCCGCTTCGATGTTGGTGCCGTCGCGCCCGACCTCGATGCGCTGCGGAGGAGGCAGATCACTCCTGGGCCGCGGCGGATCTTCGGTGACGGCCTCGGCGCCGAACACCACCGTGCCGGTGCGGTCGTCGTCGCGCATGCTGCGCTCGGCGAGCTTGAGCTCGGTCGCGATGCGAGCATCTGCGTTCGGCACGAGATCGATCGATCGCGAGCGGTCGAGCATCATGATGATCGTCATGCGGTCGAGGGGGCGGCCGATCTCGGGCTCAGCGACTGCGAGCGCGGCGGCGAGCGCGGCCACCGACGACAGGATCACGACGAGCCTGCGGCGCGTTCGCGTCATGCGAGCAGGCAGCTGCGAAAACCGCCACGCGAGCAGCAGCGCGAGGGCGGCAGGCAGCAGCAGCGCGATCGGCCTGCCGAAGCGCACGTACGTTTCGCCCACCAACTGCGCGTGCACCAGCCCCTGATAGGCGAGGGGGATCACGGCGATCACAGCGAGGATCACCGTGCTCGCGGTGAGCTGATTTCGTCTTTTCAAACGAACGATGAGCGCGATCGTCACGAGCGCGGTCAGCAGCGCCGCTCCGAGGTAGGCGAGCCTGGGCAACGATAGCGGGCTCACGCGCGCGCCTTCGTGTCGCGTGGCGCCTGCGCCGCAGCCTTCGGCTTGCGTGTCAGCCAGATCAGGTCGGCTGCGATGAGCGCGGTCGCCGCCAGCGCGAGCCAGGCCGCCCACTCATGGTGGGCATCTTTCATGCGGCCAGCGGTGACTTGCGATCCGCCGCCTGAGCCAACCGTCATGTTTTTGGGACGAATATCGCTCTCGCGGTCGCTCGTTAGGTTGGCGGCGACCAGCTCACCGCCGATTTGCGGAAGCGTCCACTTGGCGCGATACAGCCCCGCGCGATCGACCGCCGGCACGATCGCGAATCCGCCGCGCGCGGACAGCTCCCGCTCGCTCAGGCCCGGCCCTTCGATCGTCAGCTTGTCGACTTCCGGAGGCACTGTGATGCGCAGCGCGTCTCCGGTGCGAACGGGACCGACCGATCCCTGCGCGCGATGAACCCTCGCAGTCTCGACAATATTTCTAATGAAAAGAACGAACGAGGCCTGCATCGGCCAGTCGCTCTCGCCGACGTCGAAGCCGATGATCGTCGCCGCCCGGCCCGGGGACGAGGCGTCCGCAGCGACCGTAATCGTGCCCGCCCGCACGAGCGAACCTCCTGCGCCCGCGGCTTCGAGCGGGGTGGCCCGCGTCAGGTGGACGCCGTCGAGCGTGAGAAACCGCAGTCTCGCGTCTCCGCTCTCCCACGACGTGAGCTGCGGCTGCACGGTTGGCTTGCCGACCCCGACGCCGAGGCACGTGCCCTCGGGAGGCCCGACGATGAGGCGATCGCGTCCCTTGCCAGTTGCAGGGCAGGCGCCTTCGATCACCACGAGCGCATCCGGATCGACGTTGACCTCGGCCAGCTGCGCGAGCGACAGCCGCTGCAGGTCGACGTCGTCGTCGGCCTCGAGGGCGCGCATGAGCCACGAATATTCGGCCTTCGAGGCGACGGTGACCGGCATTTTTCGGCCTCGCGGCACGCGCGCGAAGGCGCGATCGTCGGCGGCGAGGGCGTCGTGCGGCGAGAGCTCGACGACGAGGCCCTTGCCGTACTCGCCAGGCTCGGGCGCGAAGGTGAGCACGACGGGCGCCTTTTCGTGCGGCGGGATGAGCACGCGCCTTGACGCGCGCGGCTCTCCGCTGCCCTCGAGGGTCAGGGTGACGTACGCGTCCCGCGGCGTGTCCGCGTAGTTCTCGAGCATGACGAAGACCTGCGCCTGCTCGCGTCGCGATGGGCCCTCGGTGCCGGCGCGCAAATCGATGCGCACGATGGCCGCGTTGTCGCGAGGGTCGCCCACCGCCTCGACCTGCGTGTCGAGTCCTGCTGCCTCGAGCGGAGCGTCGTGCGCGAGCGCGCCGTCGGTCACGATGACGATGCGCCGCCTGCCGCCAACGCTCCGCAGGCGGTCGGCCGCCAGCGCCACTGCGCTCGACAGATCGCCTTCCACTTCGCGCGCCGTCAGCGACGCGACGGCTGCCTTGATTTTGCGCACATCCCGGTCGAGCGGAGCGATCACGGTCGCCTCGCGCGCGGCCTCGATGACGATCGCGTCCGCGCCTGGCTGCATCGCGTCGACAACATCGGTTGCGGCCGCGCGGGCGAGCGCGATTCGCGTCGTCTGCGCGCCGTCTTTTCCGGTCGCCGCGGCGCCCATCGACGCGCTCGTGTCGATGACGATGGCCACGTGATCGCCGTCGATGCGGCCGCCGCGCCTGGCGGGCCGCGAAAGCGCAGCCGCGAGGGTCAGCAGCGCGAGGAGCTGGAGCAGCAGCGCAAGCTCGGGAACAAGCCTCTTAAACGGGCTCTTCGCGAGCAGATCGCGGCGCGCTTCCGCCCACAGCCACGTCGAAGCGACGCGCATCCGCTGCCGCTTGATCTTCAAGATGTAAAGGACCACGAGCGGGACGACGCCGGTCAGCAGCCACAGTCCGCGCGGGTTGAGCAGCTCAACGTCGCCCATCAGTCGACCGCCCTCGACACGAACCGGCGCACCGCGGGCAAGATCGCCTCGTCGCTCGTCATGCGCACGTAGCTGGCTCGATGGCGGCGCGCGAGGTTGCGCAGCCCCGACAGCAGCCCTGCGAGCCGCGCGAGATAGGCTTCGATGGCGCGGTCATCCATCGTGACCTCGACGACCGCGCCGGTCTCTGCGTCTTCGAGCGCGAAGTCTCCGTCGTAGGAAGGCTCGACCTCTTCACGCGCGAGCACCTGCACGAGCGCGACATCGTGGCCCGCCGCAGCGGCTCGGGCGACAGCCGCTTCGATGGGTCCGTCATCGAGAAAATCGCTGACGACAACGAGCATGCCGGGCCGCGCGGAGCGGGCGAGGGTTTGCTCGATCGCGCGCGAGAGATCGGTGCGTCCGCCCGCTCGCATGGCATCGAGATCGCGCAGCAGCTTCGGCAGCGCTGCGCGCCCGCGCGCGGGCTCGGTCACGCGCGACAATCCGTCGCCTGCGGCGAGGACCTGCGCGCGCTCGGAGCTCGCGAGTGCCATGTAGCCAACGGCGGCGGCGAGGCGTTTTGCCGTGTCGAGCTTCGGCGGCGTTCCGCTGCCGAGCGACGCGCTGGCGTCGATGACGAGGCGCACGATCACGTCTTCTTCGGCGCGAAATAGCTTGAAAACGGGCTCTCCGGTGCGTGCGAACGCGAGCCAGTCGAGGCGCCTGAGATCGTCGCCCGGCGCATAGGGACGGTGCTCCATGAACTCGGCGGCGCCGCCCCTCCGCCGCGCAAGATGATCGCCGCCGCTGCCCGATCGCGCCCGAATCGACAGGCGACGTCGGAGGGCCTCGAGCTCCCGCGCGAACGACGGATCGAAGAGCATCACGTGGTCGCAGCCGCCGCGTGCGTCGCGATTGCCTCGTCTTCTGCGCGCAGCGCGGCCTCCGTCTGCGCGATGGCCTCGCGTTGCGCGCGAATCGCCCGTGCGCATCGCCCCATCGCCGCTCCGAGCAGCAGCAGGCCGAGGAGTCCCCAGCCAAGCGCGCACGCGAGCCCTGCGGGTACGAAGGGCATTTCGGAGGTCGTTGCGCGCGAAATATTCTCGACCATCAGGAACGCAAAAAACGGACTCGGCGCCCCTGCGATCAGCCAGTCGTCGGCCCCATGGGCGGCGATGCCTCCGATCGCTGCGACGAGCCACGGCGCCGCCGAGATGGAGAACATGGCGGCCAGGCCGATCAAGCGCGCTCCCCACGGCGACGACCCGCGCGCGCGCAGCCACGCGAGCAGGCCGGCGGTGAACACCGCGAACCCCGCGGCGTAGGCGGCAAACGCGAGCACGCTGCGCACGTCGCCGCCCGTGGAAAGGCCGCCGTAGGTAACCGTGGAGCTCGAGGCCGCCAAGCTGATGCTCATGACTCCGACCGCGACGATTTGCGCGAGGCCGGCGAGGCCCATGACGAGCAGGAGGATGGTCGTCCTGCCGATGCCCGGGCCGAAGAAACGGCGAACCGCCCCCGCGCCGTCACGGGCCCAGTGGACCTCGACGCGCCGCGAGGGTCCCGCGGTGTCGAAGCTGAACATCAGGGCGCATACGGCGAGGTAGCACGCGAACGCTGAGAGCTCTGCGAGCGTCGCGACGACCCGCGATTTTCCGTCATCGGCGAGCAGCACCGCAAGCGAAAGCATCGAGGCGACCACCGGTGTCGACAGCGCGTACCAGCGCTTGAGTCCCGTCGCGCGGTCGTCGGTTTCGCCGGTGAGATTGCTGGTCGTAAATTCGAAGAGCAACCACGCGGGCAGCAGCAGCAGCAGCAACGGCATCGCGATCAGCACCAGCACGTATTCGAGCCCGAAGGGGGCGCGCGTATAAGCGAGCGGCAGCCACACGGGAAACGCTTCCGGAACCGAGTTCCACTCTTTGTGAAGCACCGTCGACGCCGCCACTCCGAAGATTCCGTAGAGCGTCGGACCCGCGAGCAGCGCCAGCATCAGCGTCACGACGATCGCCCCACGAAGGCTCGACATTTGCGAGGAGATGGCGAGCCCAAAGGCCACCGCGAGTGCGGCGACGATGAACAGAAAAACGAAGGCGACGACGACCTCGAGCGCGGTCACGCCGCCGAACAGAAAGGGCAGGGCGCCGACCGGCGCGATCACCACGATGTACAGCCCGAGTGAAGTGTACGCGGCCATGAATTTGCCGCGCGCGATGTCCTTGGCGTGCAATCCGGTGAGCTGCACGGCCTCCCACGTTCTCCCCTCGCGCTCGCTCGCGATGCTGTTGGCGGCGATGGTTGGGCCCGCGATGACGACGACGAAATAGGCGAGCGAGAAGAAGCCCTGAAACAGCCCTTCCCCGAGCTTTGCCGGGCTCGCACCGCTCGCGGCCCCGATGGCTCCGGACGAGCACATGACGAGCGCGATCATGAGCGTGAGCGAAAACAGCACCCACGGCGTGCGGCCCAGGCGCGCGCTCTGGCGCATTTCGCGCATCCAGATCGCGTTCGGATCGCGGCCGAGCCGGGAAAACAAGCCGGGCTTGCGCGGCGGCTGTGCGGAGACGGTTGCGCTCATGGCTACTGCACCTCGCCCTTGGTCACTTCGAGGAAAATGCGCTCGAGCTCGCTTCGTTCGGGCTCGACCCCGATGACCGCGATGCCCGCGGCCACCAGCGCGCGCACAATCGCAGCGACGAGCTGGTCGTCTCCGCTGTGCGTGACGATGACGGTCGTGGCGGGGCCCGGTGCTACCTCGCTCACGCCGGGCAGGCCCGTCAGCGCGGTCTGAATCACCTCGCACGTCGCCAGCGCGCGCAGCTTGAGGCGGCGCCTGGTTATGGCCGACGGCGTGCGGGCGGTCACCGGCGCAGCGTCGCTGGCGACCGGCTCGCCGGGCGCCCGCGCGGCGTGGGCAGCAGGGCCCGCGGAAAAGGCGGTGGCGTGGTCTTCACGTTCGGCCGCGGCCGCTTCGAGTCGTTGCGCGATCTCCGAGATCGGACCGGCCACCACCAGACGACCGCGCTCGAGAATGGCGACCGACGTGCACACATCGGCGAGCTCCGTCAGAATGTGGCTCGACAGAAACACGGTCTTTCCCATGGCCCGCAACTCGACCAGCAGGTCGCGAATCTCGATGCGCGCGCGCGGATCGAGATCGCTCGCGGGCTCGTCGAGAATGAGCACTTTGGGATCGTGCAGCAGGGTGCGCGCCAGCTGAAGCCGCTGCTTCATTCCCTTCGACATCGTGGCGACGAGCTTGTCGCGAAGCTTTGTCAGATCGGTCAGCTCCATCACCGCGTCGACCACGCCGTAGTTGCCGTCGGGCGCCACCCGGTAGGCGTCGGCGAAGAACTCGAGGTATTCGCGCACCGTCACGCGCTCATAGATTCCGGCGTGGTCGGGCATGTATCCGATGATCTTGCGAACGGCCTCGGGATCGACCGCGACGTCGAAGCCGTCGACCTCGACGCGCCCCGCCATCGGCTCGAGCAGGGTCGTCATCACGCGGATGGTCGTCGTCTTGCCGGCGCCGTTCGGTCCGATGAACCCGAAGATCTCGCCTTGCGCGACATCGAAGGTCACGTCGCGCAAGACGTCGAAGCGCCCGAAGCGGTGCCACAGATGGCGCACGCGAATCGCGGGAACCGGCGGCAGCGACAGGGGCGCCGACGAAGCGGGCGGCGCGTCGGAGTTTGTAGAATGCATGTAACTCTGCGTCACGGTCCGCCTCCTGCGCCCACGATGCGTACGAGCGCCCGATCGCTCTCGATGCGCAGCCCCGAGTCGGTCGTGGTGTGCTCGCCGCCCTCGATTTCGGCCATCACGACGGGCGCTTCGTCCGGCCACCAGTCGACCTGCTCGCCGGCGGCGTTTCCGAACGGCTCCCAACGCGCGGCGACGCGGGCCGCGTGTTCGCCACCCAGCGGCGCGGTGAAGGTCTGCGTCTCAATCGGGTGCACCGGCGCGCTGCCCGCCGACGTGGTCGCGCGGCCCGACGCCGGGAGCACGAGCCTGCCGCTGGTCGAGTGCACGGTCTCGCCGTCTTTGATCTTCGAAAAATAATGCGCGCCGATCCGCGGTACCCACACCAGCGCGTCCTGCAGCTCGCTGCCGGAGTGATTGGTGACGTCGAGCGTCGACGCGCCGGTCCACGTGATGTCGATCGGCCCTTTTAGCGTGCGGGTAGCGTCTTCCCGAACGACGAGGGTCTGCCACGGAAGGCAGCTGATGTTTTCGAGCGCCGAACCGCCGCGGTCGATGCGCAAGGCCGCGCGGGAGCCCATCACCGAGTCGTTTTCATTCATGACCTCGAGCACCGCCGCGCGATCCGTCGCAGCCACGCCGAGGGCGCGTGATTCACTCGTGTAAAATCCACGGAATCGCGTGACGGTTCCGCGTGCGTCGCCCGATCCGAGCTCGGTGAGCGAGATGCGCCGCCCCCGACCGCGAATGCCTTTGACGGCGAGGCCCGCCGCGACGATCGCGCTGAACGTGAGCAGGCTGAGCAGTGGCGCCCACTTGAGCGGCGACAGCGGCGTTCCGCGCTTTTTTGCGCGGCCGAACAACAGCGGTCCCGCCGCGAACGCGTACGCGAGGAGGAGCAGGGCCGCGAACGCGAGCGCAGGGCGGTAGTTTTCGTTCGGATCGAGCGCGCGCCGAACTTCGTCGCTTCTGCGGTAGGGCTGCCGCTGGTCGCTCGAGCCGATTGGGAAGGCCTGGCGCGCGCGACGGTCCCACGCCTGCGCGACCATCTCGGTCACGCGCGTTTGGGTCCAGGCATCGTCGAGGCCGGGCACAGCGGTCGGGTCGAAGGCGAGCAGGTGAACCTGTCCCGTTCCGAACGCGGCGGTCGCACCAAACGTGCTGGGCACAAGGCGACCTCCCGAATAGCCCCTGAGCGTTGCCTTGATGGCCGGGGGAACGGTGCCCTTAAGTTTCGCAGCGGGCGGCGGGCTCGTGCGAGTGGGGAGAAAGAGGCCGATCGGCGTATATTTCGAGCCTCCGGCGTCGGGCGCGGCATGAAAATCGAGCGGCGCGTCGTCTTCGTCCTGGGGGTCGGGAGGCAGGGCCGGGACAATACCGGGACCTCCCGGTTTTGGCAGACCTCCGCTTCCGGACGATCCGGCCGCGGGCATGGGAGCCGATGGGAGATCGTAGAGCGCAGGGTTCGCCGCGCTCTCGGCCATTGCTCCGCCTGTCATCGACGTGAGGTTTGGATCGCGCAGGTCTTCCGGTCGCGTAGCCACCACGGCGAGGGTACCGCCACCGGCGACCCAGTCACGAAGGGCCTCGAACGGCTCAGCGCCAAGCCTCGCGAGCACGTCGGAGTGAACCACGACCAGCGTCACGCCGGAATACGAAGCCGCCGATCGGGGCAGCACTGCGTCGCCGGTCGTTGCGTCCATTTGCGGAGCGCCGACCGCGAGCGCCAGCGGTGTCCCGGCGGCCCCGGCGGACCACGGCGCGGCAGAGACCGCGCGCAGTGTCGGCAGTGCGCGTCCACGCAGCGCGAGGCTCATGCGCGGCGTCGCCGCTATTTCGATGAGCGTCGGACTCTCGGTCATGTTCGCGGTCACCGCGGCCGACGCGATGATCTGATCGCTCTCGTCTCGCGCCTCGAGTGACAAAGTCGGCACTTGATGCTCGAGGGCGTGCGTCGGGAGCTGGACGATGGCGGTCTGGCCCGCAGGGACGTTGAACGGCGCGCGGGTGATCAGCGGCTCGGCGCGCCACGGCATCACGGCGCGCAGCTCCAGGACTCCCTTGCGTGGCGCCGTGCCGCCATTGGCGATGGACACCACGAGCTCCTGCCAGCCCAGTCCCAGCGCGGCGTCAGCGCCAAAAATGGGGCTCACGGTCATCGACACCGAAGGGCGCACGCCGCTCGCCTGCGGGGCGGCACGCGCATCGCCCGAGACGGCGCCGGTCGACGCCAGCGCAAGCAGCGCGATCGCAGCGGCGCGGTAAGTCCTCAAGCTCCGGCTCCAGGGCTTCGCTCGGCGTCGACATTGGCCGGCCGCGTGGCGACCGACGCGAGCAGCGCGTCGACGATCGCGTCAGTGCTGACGCCGTCGGCCTCCCCTTCGAACGACCGAATGAGCCTGTGTCGAAGGGCGGCCTTCGCGACCTTCTGCACGTCGCCAAACGACACGTTCGCGCGGCCTTCGCAGAGCGCGACCGCCTTGGCCGCCAGCACGAGCGACTGCGCCCCGCGCACGCCCGCGCCGAATCGCACCGCTCGCTTCACCGCCTCGGGCGCCGCCGCGGACGCCGGATCGCTGGCGCCGACCAGCCTCGCCGCGTACCGAACGATCGGCTCGGCGATCTGCACATCCCGGCACATCGCGCGAAGCTGCATGACGCCCTCGCGGCCGAGCACCTTCGGAGGCGCGGCGCCTTCGCGGCCCGTCGTGCGCGTAAGCACCTCGCAGAGCTCATCTTCGCTCGGATTCGGAACGACGACCTTGAGCAGAAAGCGATCGAGCTGCGCCTCGGGCAGCGGATACGTGCCCTCCTGCTCGATGGGGTTTTCGGTGGCCAGCACGAAGAACGGCTCTTCGAGCGCGTGGCGCGTGCCTGCGATCGTCACGGCGTGCTCGGCCATCGCCTCGAGGAGGGCGCTCTGCGTCTTCGGCGTGGCGCGGTTGATTTCATCAGCGAGCACGATCTGGCCAAAAATAGGGCCTTTTTGCACTGCGAACATGCTCCCCGCGGCTCGCTGCGCCGGGTCCATGACGAGCACGTTCGTGCCTATCACGTCGCTCGGCATCAAGTCGGGCGTGAACTGAATCCGCGAAAACTTCAAGTCGAGGCACTGCGACAGGGTGCGCACCAGCAGCGTCTTTCCGAGCCCTGGCGCCCCTTCGAGCAGCACGTGCCCGCCCGAGACCAACCCCCACATCACCTGATCGACGACCGCGCCCTGGCCCACGACGACGTGCCCGATCGCCTCTCGGAGCGTCGCGATGGTGGCGGCAGACTGCTTGAGCAGCGTCTCGTAGTTTTCGGCCTGCGTCATGAATGTCCTCTGGAGTGCGCCGACGTTCGGCGACTACGGTTGAAAGTACTGCCGAACGTGGTCGCGGTATTCCTGCGGCACGTCGCTGTGCTCGACGCCATCGACCTCGGCGGGCCCGACGGAGCGGAGGTCACCGGTGCCGCGCGCGTTCGCTGTGCCGCCTGCGCGCCCGGGCATGAACGTGGTCGACGCGCCAGGCATCGCCGAAGCTTTGTTGAGCTTGCCGCCCGATCGGCTCTTCAGCGTCTGAGCGTCGAGCGTCGGGGTGGCGCCCTGATGGTTTGCGGTGCCGGTGTCGTGGTGCGATCCCGGTCCAGGCGAGCCGCCCTTGTCCGCGGAATCGCCGCCTCCCGAGCCCCCCGTCCCTTGCTGTGGTGACGGAATGCCGGCCTGTCCTTGACCCTGTCCCTGACCCTGACCCTGACCCTGACCCTGTCCTTGACCCTGTCCCTGTCCCTGTCCCTGACCCTGTCCCTGACCTTGCGACTGACCTTGTCCCTGCTTTCCGAGGTCCTTCTCGGCCCCCTCGGCGCCGTCCTGCGCGTCGTCGAGGCCTTTTTGCGTGCGACTCTCAGCGCTGCTGTCGTCCTGGTTGGCGAGGTCCTTGAGCGATTCGGCGAGCTTTTTTTGCCCTTCCGGCGTCGAGAGGTCCTCGGCGAGATCGCTCAGCTCGCCGGGCTCGCTTTGGGCGCCCGCGCCGGGTTTCGACTGCTGCTTGAGCTTTTCGGCGAGCTTTTTGCGCTCGGCCGGTGTGAGGCCTTCGAGCGCCTTGCCCATCGCGTCCGCGAGTTGGCGCGCGGCGGCGTCGCTTCGGGCCTGATCGAGCGCGGCGCTTTTTTCCTGCACGTCGCCTCCGCCGAGGTGTTCCGACTTCATCGCGTCGGCGAGGTCGCGCAGCATCTCTGCGCGTTTTTCGCGCTTTTCGAGGGCCTCCTTCTGGCCTTCGAGCGCCTTGGCGACGCCGGGGGCACCGGCCTTGTTCGCAGCGTTTGCGGCCTCTTCGAGCTTCTGGCGCGCGACGGCCCGGTCCTGCTTTTCGCGTTCGTTGGCGAGCCGCTCCATGCTCGCGTCGAGGCGCTCCAGGTCGTGATCGCCGAGCGCTCTCGCCGCCTCTCGCGTCGCGGCGTTGTCGCCGAGTTTGTCGATTGCGCTCTCAAGTCCCGCGCGCTCTTCGCCGTTTCCGAGCGACAGGCGCTCTGCAGCGAGCAGCTCTTTGATGCGGGCGAGTTTGTCTTGAGCGTCGCGCTTTTCGAGTCCGCGAGCCAGCTCATCTTTCAGCTTCGCGGCGTCGCTCGCGATCTTGTCGAGGCGCTCGCGCTGGGCCGGATCGCGCGCCGACAGCTGCGCAAGCCGCGCGATCTGCTCGAGTCCCGCGACATCACCGACCTTCACGACCGACGTGCCGGGAATCGGAGACACCGGCGGCGCTTGCGGAAGCTCGGCGCGCGCGATGAACAGCAGCCCCGCCGCGGCGATCGGAGCGAGCGCGTGCACCGGCTTCATCAGCCTCGGCCGAGCGTCGCGAGGAAGGCCTTTTTCGAGGGCGACGGCTGCCGTCTCCAGCACCACGGCGCGCGCCGCGCCTTCGCCTCCGCGCACCGCGTTTGCGGCCTCGCGCAGCTCCACCGCGGTCGCGATCGACTCGTCTGCGGCGAGTTGACGGTCGAGATAAAGCGCCACGTCCTCATCCGTCCAGCGTTTGCGGCGTGCGCTCAACGCGCCGGCCGCGAGTCCGATCACGCCGAGCACACCGGCGACCGGCCTGAGCGTCCCATGCCGCGACTTCCACGCGAGGCCCGCCGGCACGAGCGCGACCGCGAGACCAATGGCCGCCCCGGTGATCGCCGCGCGCGTCGCCAGCCGCACGCGAACGCGCGACGCCCAGCGCTCGAAGAGCGCGTCGAATCTGTGGGGAGGGCGGGGCGGCATGGCGGGTTTTGTGGAAGGCGCGCGTAACGCTAAACGATCGTGGCGGGCACGCTGTGTCGTTTGTACGCCCGGCGGCCGGAAATCTCCCTGGCCCGCCCGAGGCTCGGAGCGCCGTGGATCATTCTACCCCCACGCGCGGGTCCTGGCCGGAGCAGACCGCACTTCGGCAGCGCACCTCCGTTCTCGCGCGCGTCCCGTTATCTGCCGGTTTTTAAAAAGTGCCGCTCGCACCTCGCGATGGACCGACTTCTGCAGTAGAATCTTCCCGAGGTCCCACGATGCTCTACTCGAATCACCGCTCGCCCGCCGCAGACCACGAACTCGACTCCGACGACCTGGAGGACCTCCAGCCCGCGCCGGTGCGGTCGACCCTCGCGTTTCCGCATCGCCCCGAAGTTTCTTTCCGCGACGAGAGCGACGAGCGCACCATGATGATGCCCGCCCGTCGTTCGACCCGGTCGGTGTCCTCGCCGGCGCCCGCGGCCTTTCGCCGGCAGGAGCGGTCGTTCTCCGACGAAGTGACGGCGCTGCGCCCCAGCGTTTCCGCCTCGGGCAACTTGCTCGCGATGCGCGCCCAGCCGCGCCGCCAGTCGGCCGTTGCAGCCGCTCCGTCGCAGCCCGAGGTCGTGGTTCCCCGCGCTGAGGCCTCGCAGAGCGGCCCGCTCGCGATGGTCGTGAACACCGATGCGCTCGCGTCCACCACGCTCGTCCGTCTCGCCGCTGGGCGACCGACGGCGACGTGGGCAGCCGCGCTCGTGGCGCTCGGGCTGTTCGCAGGCCTCGTAGGCTCGCTCGTCATGCGCACGTCCGACCGCGCGCTGCCGGCTGCGGCCGCTGCAGCCCCGCCCATCGAGATGGCTCAACCCATTCGTTTCTCGTCCGTTCAGGCCCCCGCGCCCGTCGCCGCCGAGCCCGTACCTGCTGCCGTGGTGGCCCCGGCGCCTGCGCCCGTCGCCGCTGCCCCCGCGGTCGCCCTGGCGCCTGCGCCCGTCGCCGCCGCGCCCGTACCTGCCGCCGTGGTCGCCCCGGCGCCTGCGCCCGTCGCCGCCGCGCCCGTGTCGAAGGTCGTCGTTCAGGCTGCTCCGGTGGTCCGAGAGGCTGCCGTTGCCAAGCCCGTTGTTGCGGCCGCCCCCGCCTACAAGGCGCCCGCGGCCCCCGCCGCGCGCAAGGCTTCCAAGCCGTCGGGCGATGATTTCGAGCAGGCTTCCGCTGCCGACGCGCTCGCCAAGGCGCAGCTCGAGGCCGCGCTGAACCGCTGAGACAGTTCGGCTGGAAACGGCCTTTCAGCGCCGCAGAGCCTGCCGTCAGGCGCCCGCGTTCCACCGCCTGCGAGGGGCCTTGGCGCTCGCGTCATCGCTGAGCGCCGCCGCGATCGGGCCGGCGTGCGCTTCGCAACGTGCGATCGGATCGCGAACGGCCGAGGGGCTCTTGACGCTCGCCGCGCGTCGCAACTTTTCGAGCGCGGCAGGCCAGCTCCCCGCGTCTTCGTCATTCTCCGGCTTTCGCGAACAGCTCTCGCGCCGCCTCGATTTCGCCCGGAGTGGGCGGAGCCTGCGCCTGCGTCAACAGCGCTCTGAAGCCCCGCAAGCGTGAGGCCTCACCCAGACGATGTGACCGCTGCGCGAAGCCGATCAATGTACCATGCACGCGGCCTCGGTTGCACGCTCCGTCCGCGCTAGCCTGAGCCGACCATGAGCCGCCCCGAACTGCACGCCTCGCCGACCGACTTTCGCCTCGCGTGCGACCGCGCGCGAAGCTCTGGCGCTCGCGTCGCGCTCGTGCCGACCATGGGCGCGCTGCACGACGGGCACTTGTCGCTGGTCCGCGAGGCGCGACGCCACGCCGAGGTCGTCGCGGTCAGCATCTTCGTCAACCCTACGCAGTTCGGTCCGAGCGAGGATTTCTCGCGCTATCCGCGCGATTTGGCCAGCGACGTGGCGAAGTTGGCGGGCGAGTCGGTCGACCTCGTCTTCTGTCCCGATGCGCCGGCGATGTATCCCGCGGGCGAGCAAACCCGAGTGCGCGTGGGCGCGCTCGCCGAGCCGCTGTGCGGCGCATTCCGGCCGGGTCACTTCGAAGGCGTCGCGACGGTCGTGAGCAAGTTGCTCATCCTGACAGGGCCCGCAGTCGCCGTGTTCGGCAAAAAAGACTACCAGCAGCTCGCGGTTCTGCGCCGCGTTGTCGTCGATCTCATGCTGCCGGTCACCATCGTCGGAGCCGGGATTGTGCGCGAGCCGGATGGCCTCGCGATGAGCTCCCGAAACGCCTATTTGTCCCCGGAAGAGCGGGCCCGCGCGCTCGCGCTTTGTCGTGGCCTGCGCGCCGCCCACGCGCTTTTTTCTGCAGGTGAGCGCGCGCCTGACGCGCTGCTTGCTCCCGTGCTCGGCGAGGTGCGCAGCGCCGCCGATCGCGTCGACTACGTGTCGCTCGTGGACGCGGACTCCCTCGCGACGGTAGCCCGCGCGGGCGAGCGTGCGCTCGTGGCGATCGCCTGTCACGTCGGGCGCACGCGCCTGATCGACAACGTGGTGCTCGGCGAAGATCCGTCGCCGTAGGGCTCGGCGCCTCTGAGCGTTGATGGTGCGCGGGCGCTGGAGTACACCGCCTCGCCATGAAGACCGGACGTTTCGTCGTGATCGAAGGCATCGACGGCGCGGGCACCACGACGCAGGTCGCGCGCCTCGCTGCGCGGCTCAAGCAGGGCGACGGCCTGTCGGTTCGCACCACGCGCGAGCCCTCTGACGGCCCAATCGGAACGATGATCCGCCAGGTGCTCACGGGCCGCATCGTCGGCGCGGACGGTATCGCGCCCGGCTGGGCCACGATGGCGCTGCTCTTTGCCGCCGATCGCATGGACCACGTCGAAGTGGACATCGATCCGCTCCTCGCTCGCGGTGTGATCGTCCTTTCGGATCGCTACGACGCATCGAGCGTGGCCTACCAGAGCGTGGTCAGCGGGAGCCGGGGCGAGCAGGCGGTCGACTGGATCCGCACCCTCAACCGGTACGCCCGACGCCCCGATCTCACGATCGTCGTCGACGTGCCGCCCGACGTCGCGGCGATGCGGCGGGAGGCGCGCGGTGAGGCCGCGCAGCTCTACGAACAAAACGAGATGCAGCGCGCGTTGGCTGCATTCTACAAGGATTTGCCCCGGCATCTGCCGGGCGACCGCATTCTGGTCGTCGACGGCGTCGGCTCCCCGGACGAAATCGCCGATCGCGTGTACGCCGCGTACTGCCAGCCCGAATAGCGCCGAAAACTTGCCGCTTTCGGGCGATTCGGCGAAGGGTCCGCTGATGCGCTCCAAGATGATTTTCGCGCTGGCTTGCGCCGGTCTCTTCGCCTGCGGTGGTGCGGCTTCGCCCGCCGCTCAGGCTGTCGCTTCCCCGGGGGCCCAGAGCGGCCCGCCGAACGGAGCGCCCAACGCCGCGGCGCCCGGCACGATTCGCCGCACCGACGTCGACGCGCTCGTCTGCGGCGGCTTCGGCGCATTTCTTCAGACGCTGATCATCGATGAGCATCCGGTGTTCATGGGCGGCAAGTTTCACGGCTTTCGCCTCGTCGATCTCGCTCCGGCGTGGCGCACGTCCGGCATTCGCGCAGGCGACGTGGTCACGCGCGTCAACGGCATGCCCATCGAGCGCCCCGAACAGGCTCTCGAGGTCTTTCGTTCGCTGACCGTCGCCAGTGAGCTCCACGTCGACTTCGAACGAGATGGAGAGCCTCACGAAGTCAGGTACGCGATCGACGATGATCGCCCGTCCGGCGCTGGCGCTTGCCCGAGCGATGCGCCGCGCGCAGCTGCCCCTCCGGCTGCTGGCGCCCCGACGTCTTCGCCCGCCTCCGCCCCCGCGCCGGCGCCCGCCGCGGCGCCGCCCGTGTCCCCCGCGGTTTCGCCCGCCGCGCCCGCGGCGCCGCCTTCCGCCGCGCCGGTCAAGCCGGTCAAGCCAGCCAAGCCCGCCAAGTCCACGCCGGCGACGAAGAAGTAGCCCCTCGCGCGTGCGCCTTCGCTATGCTCGGGAGATGCGCTCTGCGCTCTCGGTTGTTTTTGTCGCTGCTGTCGCGAGTCTGGTTGCCGCCTCGAGCTGCGCGACGGCCGTCGAGTGCACGACCAACAGCGACTGCCCAAAAGGCGAATACTGCGCGGCCTCGCACTGCCGTCTCAACTGCTCCGATTCAGCGCGCGACTGCCGCGCGGGTGAATACTGCGACATCAACGGCATGTGCCAGTCGGGAGACGCCGGCGCGCCAGTCGACAGCAGCGTCGGAACCGACGGCGGCGTAGCAGACGGCAGCGCGGCTCTGCCGGACGGCAGCGTCGCCGACACCGGCGCCGGGCCTGACGCAGCATCTGGAGCGCTGCGCACATTCGATCTCTGCAGCCAGCAGTCCGACTGTAAATCCGGCCTGTTGTGCAAGCCGCTGGCGCCCGGTGATGCCGCCCGGTGTACTCCCGTCTGCGCGACCGCCGCGCAGTGCTTTTCGGCCGGGCGGTGCCTCAAGGTCGGCGCCGACCAGTACTGCGTGCGGGGTGACGTGGGCCGCGCGTGCTCCGGCGCTTCCGACTGCAACTATGCCTGCCTCACGCCGGGCTCGTACTGCACCGCGAGCTGCACGTCGGGCGGGGACTGTCCCAACGGCTACGGCTGCATGACCATTTCCAACCAGAAGGTCTGCGTCAAAGCCGAATTTTACTGCGGCGGCGGCCAAACCTGCTCTTCGCTCAAGTGCGACACCTCGATGCTCGTGTCGAGCTGCACCACGAGCTGCGCGAGCGCGGCCGACTGTCCGCAGCGCGCGGGACCGCTCGCCAAGTGGACTTGCCAGGCCGGCTCGTGCGCCCGACCCTCCGACGTGGTCGGTCCGGTGGGGCAGGGCGAGACGGCCGAGTACGCGTGCGACGTGTCGAACAACGTCGCCAACCTCTGCAACGACGCGCAGCACATCGACTTCGACAAGTTCGTCGTTCCGTCGCCGCCGAGCCTCTCGTGTCCGAGCAACGCGGCTGCAGGGGGCGCTCCCGGCGACGTCTGCGTCAACTCGTGCAAATACGCAGGCGGCTGCATCGACGGCTTCGCGTGCACTGCCGTCGGCAACATCGCAAACCAGCGCATCGGCCTGTGCCTTCCGTCCGGCGGAGGCACCGAAGTCGGAGGCAGCTGCGCGCGCGATGGCGACTGCGCGTTTGGCTACTGCAGCCAGGGCCGCTGCTCACGCGACTGCTCCGGCGACGGACTTTGCCCGTCCGGGTCGACGTGCTCGGCCGTCGGCGGACCCATCCCGAACGTCGAAAACTCGGTCGCCTTCCGTCGCTGCCAGTAAAAACCCCGTTTACACCGATCGCACCGGCAAGCTACCGTCAGCGCTTGCGGTCGGGCGTCCTTTGCGTCCTGTCGCGTTGCCGCGATCGGGGTTGCATGCGTGCGTTCACCTTGAAGTCTGCGAGATCCTACCTTGCCATCCTGGCGCCCGGCCTCGCCGTCGCGCTTGCAGCCACCGCCGAGGCCGGCCCCGTCAAGGGACGCATTGCGGGAGCTGAAAAGCTGTTTCCCGAGGCCTACGCCGAAGCGGCGAAGCCCGACGGTCACAACTACACGTGGCGCGAGCCATCTCCCACGGTGAGGCAGGAGTTTCGCGCGCTCACGGCGAGCCCCTCGCGCGACATCTGCATCGCGGCGATATCGTCGCAGGCCGCGCCGAAACACGAGCCGATCGCCATTGTGATAACCGGCGGTCACGCCATCCCGAGCACCATCGTGGTTGCGCCCGGCACCACGCTGTCGTTCATGAACCACGACCCATTTTCACACCGGTTTTTTCAAGTCGGCTCCGACGCCTTCAAAGCCGACGAAATGCAAACGGGAAAGCACCGCGACTGGGTCGCGCCGCCGACGCCGGGCCGCTTCGAATTCAAGGACGCGCTCTTTCCGAGCGTTCGCTTCAGCGTAGTGGTCGAACCTGGCGTGGTCGATGTTGTCTATCCGGTTCGCGCCGGCGCCTTCGCCTTCCGCGACCTGCCACCCGGTGACTATTCGCTGCGCGCCTTTTTTGGCGGCAGGCAGGTGGGCAAGTCGGTTGCAGTCGTCGCCACCAAGGGCAGCGTCGAGCTCAAGGACGCGATCAACCTCGCTGAGGCGCCCACGCCATGATGCTCTTTTCGCGCTTCTGGTACGCGATCCTCGCCATCGTCGGGGGCGCGGCGCTCTACGCCAGCTTCCTCGCGGTGGGGCAGTATAACCGGCGGAGCGTCGTCGCGACGAGTGAGGCGGTCGCCGCTGACAGTCAGGTGGTCAAGTGGGCGCTGCAAATCGACGCGCGTCGCCGCCTCGACGCGATGCTCCTCGCCAGCGTCGACAAGGACGTTCAGCAGAGCCTGCTCGCGTGCGTCGACAAAGACAAAGTGCCGGCCAAGGCGCGCGACGACGCCCGAAAAGCGCTGGCCGCCGTCGCCGAAAAAATGCCTGCAGACTACAAGAACGACGTTCTCTTCGCGGTCGACCGCGACGGGCGTCTCGTGGCGCAAATCGGCTACGATCGGGCGCGGGCGTTCGAAGACTTCGAGCTGGGCGGTTACGCAGCGGTCTACGACGCGCTGCACGGCTACCTTCGCGATGACACGTGGGTGTGGGGCGACGTCGCCTACCGCGTGGTCGCCCGGCCGGTCGAATACGATACGACGCAAGCTCCGGTCGGAGCCGTCATCGGCCTGCGCATGATCGACCGAAAGTTCGCTCAGGACATCTCTGCGCTGACGCGCGCCAACGTCGCGTTTTACGCGGGTGGCCAGCGCGTTGCGTCCGGCGCCTCCGAGGGCTTCGACGACAACCTCCTCGACGTGGCCGACGAGCTCCCCAAGCTCGAGACAGACGCGGCCTACAAGGACAAAGGGCGCAGCGAGGTTCGCGCTCTCGGCGCGGGCGCCCTCAGCGCCGTGTTCACCCGCATCGACGGCGAGGCTTACGCGCAGGGCATCGGCTTCGCAGTCGTGCGCTCCCGCGTAAGTCTGCCGGGTCCCCTCGCGTTTCTCACCCAGGCCGACGACAAGGACAAAGCGTCCGTCGATCTTCGCGTGATCGTGGGCTTCGTCGCCGGAGCGTTCCTCATCGGAGTGCTGCTTACCGCACTCGAACACAACGGCCCGCGCAGCAAGCTCGCGCGCGAAGCGGCTCGCCTGCGCAAGGGCGAGATCGATCTCTTTCAGCTGCAGGTTGTTCCGGGGGCGTACCGCGCGATCGCAACCGACTTGAACGCCGGCATCGAGCGCGTGGCCGAAAAGGGCGGAGGTGCCCCGCGCAAGGCGGCCGACCTCGAGTCGATTCTCGGGCCGGCCCTCGCGCAGCCTGCGATGAGCGCGTTTTCATTCCCGGAGGCCGCGCCGGCCGATGCCCCGCCCGGTCCGCGCGCGCAGCAGGCTGCCATCGCCAAGCCCGCGCCGCCGACGCTCGCCGGCGAGCCCCGTCCGCAGCCTCCCCCGGCGCCTCGCCAGCAGCCTGCCGCTGCTCCCCCTGCTGCGATTCAGCTTCAGGACGATCCCGACGAGGGCGAATCGACCTCACTCGCCGAAGTTCGCAGCGAGCCTGCGCGCGCTGTCGACGGTGACGCCGCCGAATGGCCAGGCGTCTACGACGACTTCGTTCGCACGAAGAAAGAGTGCGGCGAGTCGACCGAAGGGCTGACGCTCGAGAAGTTCGCCGTCACCCTCAAGAAAAATCGCGACGCCCTCGTGCAGCGCCACGGCTGCAAGCGCGTGAAATTCACCGTGTACGTGAAAGACGGCCGCGCGTCGCTCAAGGCCACGCCGCTCAAGGACTGATCATGCGCCATCAAAAACTCCATTTTCTAGCCTCTGCGTGCCTCCTCACACTCACGTCCGGCGCGCTCGCGTCGAACGTCACCGAGTTTCCCGACAACGGCTCCGAGCAGCTCGCGCGCGGCGGAGCGTGGCTGGCGCGAGCGAGCGATCCGCTCGCGACGCTCTACAACCCCGCCGGCCTGGCCGGTCAGGACACCCGTCTGCTTCTCAACGCGAACCTGTCGATGCAGCGCACCTGCTTCACGCGCATGAAGGCCGTCAACGACACCACCGAAGACGGCGTAGCGTCGGGCGCGAGCTACCCCGAGGTCTGCAACAAGGGCGGCCCCTTTCCGAACCCCCAGCTGGCCTTTACCTACCGCGTGAGTGACCGCCTTGGCCTGGGCCTCGCGGTTGCGGGGCCGAGCGCTGTCGGCAACACGACCTGGCCCGAGTTCGCCCCCGACGCTTCGGGCGCGAATCAGGCCTCTCCCCAGCGTTATCTGCTCACCAAGGCCGACGTGCTCTTTCTGACCCCGACCATTGGCGCGGGCTACCAGGTGACCGACACGCTGCGCGTGGGCGCGAGCTTTCACTGGGGCCTCGCGACGCTTCAGTTTTCGACCGTGGCGGACGCGACCAATCAAAACGGCAGCAAGCCGGCCGACAACGACATTAAGGCTTCTCTCTCCGGAAAAGATCTCTTCGTCCCGGGCGTTACGCTCGGCACCATTTGGAGCCCCACGAGCTCGCTCGACGTGGCTGGGTCGTTCAAGTGGAGCGCGCCGATCGACGCGTCCGTCGACGCCGCCACTTACGTTAATTACTTTCGCCCCGCGGTCGCGGCCAACGGTCTCGATAGCGCCGTAAAGTTTGGATACACGAAAGACGCCGACTGCGCCTTTGGCGTGAGCGCCGGGGTGTGCGGTCCGGGCAAAGGCAACGTGGTTGTTCCCGTGCCAATGGAGGCCAAACTCGGCCTTCGTTACCACCAGCCGGTGGTAGGCGCGGATCCCACGCGCCGTGATCCCATGTCGCAGGACAAATGGGATATCGAAGCCGACTTCACGTTTGCGAACAACAAGACGTTCGACTCGCTCCAGGTGCGATTCCCCGCCGACGCGCAGGGCAACGGCGTCATTCCCGTCAATGGCACGGGCGGCGGCACGCTCCCTCCCATCGCCGACGTCCCGCACATGTACAAAAACGTGTTCGGCGTCCGCGTGGGTGGTGACTACAACGTGCTGCCCGACCAGCTCGCAATTCGCGCCGGCGTCTTCGGTGAAACCGACGGTCAAGAGGCCGCCTACCAGAACATTGACTTCATGGGCGGGGCGCGCCTCGGCATCGCAGGCGGAGCGACCTATCGCCTCAAGCTCGGCAACGGTGAGCGCAAGCGCGCGCTCGACCTGTCGCTCGGCTTCATGCACATGTTCGTCGCCGAACAGTCGTACATGCCGACCGATCCGAACGCCCCCGGCGTGAAGGCCCTCGGCGGCGTGGCTTGCAACCCGGGCAGCAACGGCAACGTGCCAGGCGACCTTTGCAGCGACGGCAAGCAAAAGTACCGCACCAACTGGAACGCGAACCTTGGCACCATCACAAGCTCGCTGAACGTGCTTAACGTGGGCGTGACCTACCGGTTTTAGAGCGGGTCGTCCGCCACTTTATTTCATCGATCGGGAGACACGGCCATGAGCGCAGCGCGCAACGTCATCATCATCGGCTCGGGCCCTGCCGGGCATACCGCTGGCATCTATGCTGCGCGCGCCAACCTCGCTCCGCTCATGTTCGAAGGCATGATTCGCGGAGGCATTCCCGGCGGCCAGCTGATGATCACCAACGACGTCGAAAACTACCCCGGTTTTCCTGCGAAGATCACCGGGCCCGACCTCATGAAGGCGTTCCGCGATCAGTCGCTTCACCAGGGCGTGGAGATCAGGAGCGAGGACGTCAACAAGGTCGATTTGTCGTCGCGCCCGTTCAAGGTTTGGGCGGGAGACGACGACGAGCTCGTGACTGCAAATGCCATCATCATTGCCACTGGCGCGCAGGCCAAGTGGCTCAATCTCGAGAGCGAGCACGCGCTCAAGGGCAGGGGCGTCAGCGCGTGCGCCGTTTGCGATGGGGCGTTCTTCCGCGGACAGGATGTCGTGGTCGTTGGCGGTGGTGACACTGCGATGGAAGAGTCGATGTACCTGTCGGGCATTTGCAGCTCGGTTACGGTCGTTCACCGGCGCGGCGAGTTTCGGGCGAGCAAGACGATGCAGGATCGCGTGCTGGCGAATCCGAAGATCAAGGCAGTCTACAACTCCGCGGTCGACGAGGTTCTCGACGTGTCGAAGGGCGAAGTCACCGGCGTGCGCCTCAAGAACCTTGTCACCGGCGCCCTCACCGAGATCGCGGCCACGGGCCTGTTCGTCGCCATTGGCCATACGCCGAATACCGATCTGTTTACCGGGCAGCTCGACTTGCACGACAACGGCTACATCAAGACCCGGCCGGGCACCGCACAGACCAGCGTCGCGGGCGTATTCGCTGCCGGCGACGTTCAGGACTTCGTTTACAGGCAGGCCGTCACGGCGGCTGGCTCGGGCTGCATGGCGGCCCTCGAAACCGAGCGATGGCTCGCGTCCCAGGGAGCGCATTGAGCAGCGCCGCAGCGGTTGATGCAAGCCCGTCAGGACGCTGACCGCGTCATGGTCGACCCGGTCGCGCCAGGACAGGAGCGGGTCGCGCAGCTCGCCCGCGTGCCGTTCTTCGAGGGGCTCACCCCCGAAGCGCTCGCCCTCATCGCGCAGGTGACGACGCTCGAGGCGCACGCGCTGGGAACGCGCATTTTCCAGTTCGGCGATCCCGGCGACAAGCTCTTCATCATCGTCGAGGGCAAGGTCCGCATTTCTCGCGAAGTGTCGGGGCTTGGCGAAGAGGCGCTGGCGGTGCTCGGGCCCGGCGAGGTGTTCGGAGAGATGTCGCTGCTCGACGAAGCTCCGCGCTCGGCCGACGCGCGGGCTCACGAGCGCTGTCGCCTGCTCGTCATCAGCAAAGACTCGTTTGACGATCTGCTTTTCCTGCACAAGGCGCTCGCCTACGAGGTCCTGTGGGCGTGCGTGCGCATGCTCGCTTCGCGGCTGCGCGAGACCAACGACAAGCTCACGTTTCTGTCGACCAGCGGCAAGTTCGGCTGACGCGATCAGCGCTGAACCCCAGCGCACGTAGCGCGTGCGCAGGCGCGCGCGTGAAGGGCCTTCTTTTTGGCGTCCGGGCGCGGCTCGCCCGCGATCGGGGCCGCAAAGTTGACGCCTAAGCGCGCGTTCAGTAACTTGGTTCGACTATGGAAGGTTTAACCGAGCGGCAGCAGATGGTCCTCGACTACATCCGCGAATCGATCAACGCCCGCGGGTACCCTCCGACGTTGCGTGAAATCGGCGCGCGAATGGGCATTCGATCGACCAACGGCGTCAACGATCACCTTCGCGCCCTCGAGCGCAAAGGCTACCTCACGCGCGAAGACATGAAGAGCCGCGCGCTGCGTCCGACGGGGCTGCAGTTGCCCCTTCCCGGCACCGACGCCGACTCGTCCGCTCCCGCGAACGACGACGATCTCGTCGAGGTGCAGATCCTGGGTCGCGTCGCTGCGGGCCTGCCGCTTCTCGCCGAAGAGCACGTCATCGACACGGTTCGAATCGATCGCGGTCTGCTCAAGGGCGGGCGAGAAGTCTTCGGACTGCGCGTGCACGGCGACTCGATGATCGAGGCTGGCATCCTCAACGGCGACTACATCTTCGTTCGCAGGCAGCTCACCGCGCAAAAGGGCGACATCGTGGTCGCGCTCATCGGCGACGAGGCCACGGTGAAATACTACTTCCCCGAAAAAGATCACGTTCGCTTCGTGCCGGCAAACAAGACGATGGCCCCCATCTACGTGCGCGCCATGGACTTCAAAGCCACCATGCTCCTCGGCGTCGTCATCGGGCTGTACCGCAAGATCTGAGCGCGCCCCGGCGTGCTTGGTCGTTGACCACGGCCTTTCGAGGTTGTTACCGTCTCCCGAACTTCATGGTCAAACGCATCGCGCTCGTCTTGCTCATGCTCGGATGCGTGCCCGCCCTGACCGGCTGCGGCGGCGTCTACTACGCGGTCAATGCGAGCGGCGCTGCCTCGCGGCTTGAAGAGGCGAAGGCGGTCGGCGCCGAGCAGCTCGCACCCTACGAATACTACTACGCCAAGGCGCACCTCGAGCGCGCGCAGACCGAGGCCTCCGAGGCCAGCTACTCCGATGCGGCGAGCTTCGCCGAGACGGCCGAAGAGTACGCCACGAAAGCGATTGAGCTCGCGAAGTCGGCGCGCCGGGCCTCGGGACGCGAGTGAGATGAGGCCCGTCATTCGCCCCTCCGCTTTTGCGTTTTCGCTGCTCGCCCTCGCGACGCTGCCGCTCGCCTGCTCGCACGCGTCCGCGCTTCGTGGTCGCATCGAAGGTCTCTCCGAGCTCGCTAGCCGCGCCGAGAAGAACGGCGCGATGCGCTGCGCGCCGCGTGAGCTTGCCCTCGCGCGCGCCAACTTGCGCTTCGCCTCCGTCGAGGCCGATCAGGGCGAGCTCGCCAACGCCATCGCCTTGGTTGACGTCGCCGAGCCCAACGCGCGCGCCGCGCTTGCGAACAGCCCGGTCGACCGGTGCGCCGAGCGCAGGTTCGTTGAGGTGAGCGCTCCCCTCGCGCCGAAGGTCGGAGACCGCGACGGCGACGGCCTTGTCGACAACGTCGACAAGTGCCCCGATCAGCCTGAAGTATACAACGGCTTCGAAGACGAAGACGGCTGCCCCGACGACACCGACACCGACACCGATGGCATCGCTGACTCCAAAGATCAGTGCCTGCTCGATGCCGAAGACAAAGACGGCTACCTCGATGACGACGGCTGCCCCGAAGTCGACAACGATCTCGACGGCGTGCTCGACGGCGCCGACAAGTGCCCCAACAAGCCCGAAGATCTCGACGGCTTCGAGGACGCAGACGGTTGTCCCGATCCCGACAACGATGCAGACGGCGTCGCAGACGTCGACGATTTCTGCCCGAACACGTTTGGCGTGGCGGGCGGCGATCGGCCGGGCTGTCCGAAAAAGAGCGCGCTCATCGTCGTGACGGCCAAGGAGATCCGCATCACGCAGCAGATTCAGTTCGAGTTCAACAAGGCCGTTATCAAGGGCGCCATCAGCTTCAAGATCCTCGACGAAATCGCGAGCGTGCTCAAGGACAACCCGAAGATCGACATCGAGGTTCAAGGGCACACCGACAACGTCGGCATCGCGGGCTACAACCAGAAGCTCTCGCAATCGCGCGCCGACGCGGTACGGGCCTACCTCGTTTCGCAAGGCGTCGAGGCGCGTCGCCTCCTGTCGAAGGGTTACGGAATGGCGCAGCCCGTCGTTCCCAACAACTCCGAAGGCAACCGCGCCATCAACCGCCGCGTTCAGTTTATTCGCACCGAGACCGGCTCGCAGCTCACCACGCCTGCGCGTCCGTGATGCGCGCGAATCCATTTCGCGTCTGAGCGCGCAACGGTTGGCGTTATGGGCGCAATTGGTGGTAGCGTTCGCATCGTTTATCGCTTTCGTTCGCTCAACATCGTTTTCGGGCGGCGCGCTTCGGCGGCCATGGGGCTTTGTTGAAGCCGAATTGAATCCTGGCTCCGGCTCGCTCCATCGGTGCGCTCCTGAGTCCTGCAAGGGAGATCTCGACGTGGCTACCTCTTCTCACTCGGTCATTCGCAAGTTCGGCGCGGCGCTGCTCATCGGCGCAACGCTCTTCTCGGGCGGCGCTGCTCTCGCGCAAGAATCGAAGGCGAAGGACCTTCAGAAGAAGGCCATGGAAGACGACTACGTCTCGGCCGAATACGACGCCGCGAAGACGAAGCTCACCGAAGCCGTCAAGGCTTGCAGCGGGTGCTCGACGAAGACGAAGGCGTCGCTTCAGCGCGATCTCGGCATCGTCTACCTCGGCCTGAACAACAAGGCGAAGGGCACGGCGGCCTTCACCGAGGCGCTCAAGCTCGACCCGAGCATCACCATCGGCAAAGACTTCAAGACCAAAGAGATCGACGCGGCGTTCGCGGACGCGAAGAAGGCGGCGGCAGCGGCCAGCGGCGAATCGGGCGGCGAATCGGGCGGCGAATCGGGCGGCGACGGCGAGCCCGCGGTCGCTCCCCCGAAGCCTGCGGGCGGCGGCACCAAGCCGGCAGGCGGCGGCGGAACTCCGGCGAAGGCCGGCGCGCCGGCAGTCAACGACTTCGCGCATACGCCCGTGGTGGAGCAGGTCGTCAAGACGCCTGTTCCTGTATTTGTAGAATACACGGGAAGCAACACGGTCAAGCGCGTCGTCCTCCGCTACAAGGGCTTCGGCATGACCGAGTTCGCCTCGGTCGACATGACGAAAATGAAGGAAGCCGGCTACGGCGCCGTGGCCAAGTGCACCGACGTGCAGCAGGGCGACTTCAAGTATTTCGTGCAGGGCTTCGACGATCAGGGCGACGTCATCGCGTCGGCCGGCTCGCGCAAGAGTCCCTTCGTCGTGAAGATTGCAGCGACCGCCGACGACCTCGCGGCCGAGCCTCCGCACCTTCCTGGCAAGCCTGCCGACAAGCAGTGCCGGGACGCCTGCCCCGAGGGCCCTGCGGGCGCCGAGTGCCGCGGCGAAGACACGTCGAGCGCGGGCGGCGGCGGCGACAAATCCGAAGGCGACGATTGCTCCGAAAACAACGAGTGCAAGAGCAGCTCGTGCAAAGACAGCAAATGCGCCGCGTCGCTCAAGGACGAAGGCAGCGCGTGCGACGCCGACAAGGAGTGCAGCACCGGTCGCTGCGCCGAAGGCAAGTGCGGCGCCGCAGCGCCCCGCGTACCGCGCATCTGGATCGGCGCGGGCGCGGGCGTTGACTTCACGTTCATCAACGGCGCGACCGACGTCTGCTTGCTCAACGCGAGCGGCGCACCGGTCAACGATCAGGGCTACTGGTGCACCACGACGGCGGGCAACGACTACCCGACCACGTCGGCGAACTTCAACCCGGGCAAAGGCGGCGCGGTCAACGGCGGAGGCGCGCTTGGCAACATTCGTCTGCTCGCCAGCTTCGACTACGCAGCCTCCACCAACGTCCTCGTTGGCGCGCGCGTCGGCGTTGTGCTCAACCGCTACAGCGGCACCTTCGGCAGCACCTTCCCGATGATTCACGCCGAGGCGCGTGTTCACTACGTGTTCGGCGAAAACGCGATCTTCGGCGCAAAAGCCTTCGCGCCCTACATTATGGGCGGCGTCGGCGTCAGCCAGTACGACGCCTCGGTGCAAGTTCCGGTGACCGCGCTCAAAGACAGCCAGCCCTCGTCCGACCCGCAGACGAAGGCGGGCCAGCAGCTCGTCAACGCGAGCGCAGTCGGCGGCCCGGGGTTCGTCTCGGTCGGCGGCGGCGTGCGCATCCAGTTGGGCTCGCCCAAGTCGGCGCTCATGCTCACTCCGCTCAAGCTGGTCGCTGCGCTTCCTGGCGGCGGCACTGCCGTGAGCCTCGAGCCCGAAGTCGCCGTTCAGTTCGGCTTCTGATCCACCCGCGCAGGTAGCGCAGCGAACGCCTCGGGTCTCGGCCCGGGGCGTTTTGCTTTTGGGGCGCGCTGCGCGCTCAGCTGATGACGTGCACGCGAATCGAGTTGGTGCTGCCCGAGACGCCGATGGGCGCACCGAACACGATGACGACCCGCTCTCCCGGGGAGGCGAGGCCGGCGGACATGAGGTCGCCGGAGCACCAGTCGACCAGCGCGTCAGTGTTGTGAATCGAAGGCATCTCCCGCGGGACGACGCCCCAAAGCAGCGCCATGCGCCTGCGCGTCTTGGCGTTGGGCGAAAACGCGATGATGGGCACGTGCGGCCGCGCGAGGCTCACGCTCGTAGCGCTGCCGCCCGTCTCGGTGAACGAAACAATGTATCTTGCACCGATTTCGCGTGCCGTGTTGCACGCGCCCCGCGCGATGGCCTCGGTGATCGTGGTCGCCCGCGTGGCGTAGGGTGGTGCCTGCTCGAAAAACGGGCTCTTCTCGGCTTCGAGACAGATGCGGCTCATCATCTGCGCGGCGATGGTCGGGTAGTCTCCGTTGGCAGTCTCGCCGCTGAGCATCACGGCGTCTGCGCCTGAGTACACGGCGTTCGCGACGTCGCTCGCCTCGGCGCGCGAGGGCCTCGGGTTCTTCGTCATCGACTGGAGCATTTCGGTGGCCACGATCACCGGCCGCCGAACGCGTCGCGCTACCGAGAGCATTTGCCGCTGGATGATCGGCACCCGCTCGGGAGGGAACTCCACGCCCAGATCGCCCCGCGCGACCATGGCCCCGTCGCAGGCGGCGAGCACGCTCTCGAGGTTGTCGACTGCGTCGGGCGTCTCGACCTTCGCGATGATGGGCGTGTCGGCGCCCCACGCCTGCACGATGTCGCGCACGAGGCGCATGTCTTCGGCGCGCCGCACGAACGACAGCGCGATGTAGTCGACGCCGAGCGAGAGGCCGAAGAGCAAGTCGGCCTTGTCTTTTTCAGTGAGCGCGCCGCCGCGCATGGTGCGGCTGGGAAGGTGCACGCCGATGCGGCTGCGCATGCCGCCGCCCTGCTCGACGCGAACCAGCACGCGCTGCCCGTCGATGCCCGTCACGTCGAGCGAGATCCGACCGTCGTCGAAGAGAATTTTGTCGCCCACGCGCACGTCTTCGGCGAGGCCGTCGTAGGTGATCGCGATGGTGCGCTCGTCCGGGTTTTCCTTGCCTTCAACGAGCACGGCGTCGACGCCCGAAGGCAGCTCGTAGGTCTGTTTCACGGTGCCGGTGCGAATCTTCGGGCCGCAGAGATCCATCAGCGCCGCGACCGATTTCTTCTTCTCGTCGCTGACCTTTCGCAGCCGCTGAAACCTCGCCGCGTGCTCTTCGTGAGAGCCGTGCGAGAAGTTGAACCGCGCTACGTCCATGCCGGCGTCGATGAGCGCCGCGAGGCCCTCCTCGGAGTCGCAAGCAGGGCCCAACGTACACACAAGCTTGGTATGCCGAATCGCCACGGGGTGAGCATGCCAAAATCCGCGCGCCTTGGGGTGTCTTTCGCGCTATTTCTGGCGGGGTGCCAACGCTTCGTGACGCTGCAGGAACGCTTACGCTGGGCGGCGTGAGCCTCGTCGACGTGGCTCGCGTCGCTGAAACTCCTTCGTATGTATACGATCTCGACGCGATGGCCGCGGAGGCTCGCGAGCTGCGCGAAGCCTTCGGATCGCAGCGCCATCGCGTCTGCTTCGCCGTGAAGGCGAACTCCGCGGGTGCAGTGCTGCGCGCGCTCGCGGGGCAGGGGTGCGGCGCCGACGTGGTGTCAGGGGCCGAGCTCGTGCTCGCCCGTGCGTGCGGCGTGCCGAGCGACGCGATCGTGTTCAGCGGCGTCGCCAAGCTGGGTAGGGAGATCGATTTCGCGATCGCAGAGGGCGTGACGATCCAGGTTGAGAGCGTTGAAGAAATTGGCCGCATCGCTGAACGGGCGAGCGACCTCGGCGCCCGCGCGCGCATTTCGATCCGCATCAATCCAGCCATCGATTCGGCGGCGCTCGCCACGCACGCCAACATCGCGACCGGGCATGACGAGGCCAAATTCGGCGTTCTCGTCGCCGACCTGCCCGCCGCGCTCGACGCGGCGTCACGCTCCGATCGCGTGTCGCTGGTGGGGCTCTCGGCGCATATCGGATCGCAGCTCACCGACACGGCGGCCTATGTCGACGCGGCCCGCGCCCTGTTCGCGATCGCGCGCGAAGTTCGGCAGGCGCACCCGCTCTCGTTCGTCGACACCGGCGGCGGCTTCGGCATCGACTACGGCGCGGGCTGCGGCGCGCGTCCCGCCGATTTCGTGCGGGCAGTCTGCCGCGAGCTTGCGCATCAAGGCCTCGGCGACGTCGCGCTCTACGTCGAGCCGGGCCGATCGCTGGTGGCGACCCACGGAGTGCTGCTCACGCGCGTGATTCAGCGCAAAGTCTCGGGTGACCAGCGCTGGCTCATGATCGACGCCGGCATGAACGACCTGCTCAGGCCCGCGCTTTATCAGGCGCGCCACCGCGTGGTCCCGGTCGAGACCAGCGGGGCGCCTTGCGCGACCGTTCGCGTAGTGGGCCCCGTGTGCGAGAGCTCCGACGACTTCGGCGCGCACGACTTGCCAGAGGGCGGATTCTCCCTCGCCGCAGTGCTCGACGCGGGCGCTTACGGCTACACCATGGCGAGCCGCTACAACGGACGCGCGCTGCCCGCCGAGGTGTTCATCTCCGGCGGGCGAATTGCGTCGATCACGGCGCGCGAAGACTGGAGCGCATGGGCGGGCGACCGCGCGCGCGCCGGGGCGTAATCAGCCGCCCGACGCCTTCACGTGGTCGGCATAGGCCTGCGCGCTCATCAGCTCGGACAGATCGGCTGTCGTCTCGAGGACCACCATCCAGCCCTTGCCGTAGCAGTCTTCGTTGACGAACTCGGGCTTCGAATCCAGGTCGGTGTTGATCGCTACGAGCTTGCCGTCGACGGGCGCGAAGAGATCGCTCAGCGTCTTGACGCTCTCGATCGTTCCGAAACCCTTGCCGCTCGTCAGGGTGTCGCCGACCTTCGCGTCGAGGTTGACGAGCGTGATGTCACCCAGCTGCTCGACCGCAAAGGCGGTGATGCCGACGGTGACGCGGTTGCCCTCGACCTTCGCCCACTCGTGGTCTTTGGTGTACTGAAGGGTATCGGGGATGCTGTCGCTCATCGATGTCTCCTGCTTGGCTTGTTGGCGTCACTTGCTGCGTTTGTAGAAGGGCGTCGAAACGACGACGGCCTCGATGTTCCTGCCGCGGCAGTCGACGAAGAACTTCGTGCCGACCTCGCAGAGCGCCGTCGGAAGGTAGCCGAGGCCTACGTTCTTTCCGATGGTGGGGCACGGGCTGCCGCTGGTGGTGATTCCGACTTCGTTGCCCTCGAGATCGCGCAGCGGGTAGCCGTGGCGTGCGATGCCGCGCCCGGTGACCTCGAAGCCAACAAGCTTGCGCGTCAGCGGGCTGGCCTTGATGTTGATCAGCGCCTGCTTGCCGATGAAGTCGCTCTGCTTCTGGAGCTTGGTCACCCAGCCGAGGCCGGCCTCGATCGGGTTGGTCGTTTCATCGATGTCGTTGCCGTAGAGAGAAAGCCGCGCTTCGAGCCGCAGCGTATCACGCGCGCCGAGTCCCGCAGGTTTCACGCCCAGATCGCGACCGAGCTCGAGCAGCGCCTCCCACAGCGCGGGCGCGTCGTTCCAGGCGCAGAAAATCTCGACCCCGTCTTCGCCCGTGTACCCGGTGCGCGCGGCGGTGGTGCGCACGTTGGCGATGACCGCGTCGCGAAAGTGGAAGGGCTTGAGCTCGACCAACTTCGCGGCGTCGGCGCCTGCCCGTGCGAGCACATCGAACGCCTTCGGGCCCTGAAGCGCGATGAGCGCCGTGGCGTCGGTGCGGTCGTCGAACTCGCAGTGGTTTTCGGCAGCCTTCGCAAAATGGGCCGATATTTTGCTGTGATTCGACGCGTTGCAGACGACGAGGAACCGATCGGCGGCCGCGCGGTAAATGATGAGATCGTCGAGAATCGTGCCCGACTCGTTGCACGCGCACGTGTAGAGCGCCTGGCCGTCGCCGAGCCTGGAGACGTCGTTCGTGACGAGGTAGTCGATGACCGCCCCGGCGTATTCGCCCCGCAGCTCGAGCTCGCCCATGTGCGAGACGTCGAAAAGCCCCGCCGCTGTGCGCACGGCGTTGTGCTCGTCGACAATGCCTGTGTATTGTACAGGCATCTCGAAGCCTGCAAACGGCACCAGCCGCGCGCCTGCCTTCTTGTGAGCTTCGTAGAGAGAGGTGCGCCTCATGGTCTCGGTCGTCATCGGCGCGGGAGGTTAGACTTCTGCGCGCCGTTCGTCCACGTCAAGCGCGCACGCGTGCCCCACTCAGTTCGGCGTCGGCGGGATGACCACGGTGTTGATCGGCTGAATGTTCATGCCGGCCGGGTAGGAGTACGACACGTTGGCGGTGAAATCGGCCGTCTGCGGCGTACCCCAGCCCCAGATCGCCACGCCGAACGGCGCCGCGCTCTTCATCTCGTGGCGACCGTTCGAGCACTTGCCGACGGCCTTGAAGTCCCCGGTCGAAAGGTCGGCGCGCGTCCACTGGTAGTTGCCGACGGCCTGCCAACCCGTGAGCTTGCCCGCGCAGTCGAGCTCGACGTCCTGAAATGCGGCGTTTTGGTCTTTTTCGCGAATGACCACGAGGTTGGTCTCGGGCAGCGTGGGGTCGGTGAAAAAGACGTAGTTGGTCATGAACTGCTGCGGGGGCACGACGACCGAAAAGTCGGGATCGCCGAAGCCGTTGCCGTTGGTGAGCTTCGACCAGCCCGAGCCGCTCATGTACTCGTAGAGCGCGAAGGGGTGCTTGTCGTCCTGGCTCTTGACGACGAACGGCGTCGCCGTGTCGAACTCGGCCATCTGACCGCGCTTGAGCGTCGTGGGCGCGCCGGCGATCTGCGGCGTGTACGTCAGCGTGGTGCCATCGACCGCCCCAATGAGCCTCCAAATCGCGGGCTCGTTGGCGCGGGGCCGGTACATCACAGCGGCGTACTCGTTTCCGAGCGCGCGCACTGGCGGGACCATCTGCTCGCCGTGGTCGCAGAAGATCGTTCCCTGCGGCGTGTTCATGCACGGGTTTCCGGCCATCAACCCAACGGGCTTGGTCGACTGCAGCACGCTGCCGACGAGATCGCCGCTCTGCTCGATTTGAGCCTGCTCGCCTTTGTTGAGCGTGAGCTTCACCGGCGTGTTGGCGGAGCCGCTCGGAATGCCCCCGCCGCCAGCGATGGCCACCGTGGGCAGGAGCGTGATCACCGTGTTGTCTTCCGCGGCGATGATGTTGATCGAGGGACTTCCGATCGTCGCGGGCGAGGCGGTGTTGGCGATGTAGTTCGTGTCCCAGGCGCTCACGGGCAGCAGCAGGGAGGCGCCGGTGACCGCGACGCTGCCGCCGCCGTACGGGTTCATCTCGTAGGCGACCACGGGCACGTCGGTCGTGATGTGGAACGAATGGCCCTTGCCCGTGCCGCTGACCATCGCGGCGGTGCCCTCGGCCGTGGGGGCAGGGCACTGCGGTGACGCGCCCTGATCGCCGCCGAGAAACAGAATCGCGACTTCGCCGGGAGGGAGGCCCGCGGCCGCGTTGTAGTTGCTGTACGTCAGCGACTTTCCGGAGCCGCTGGGGATGCGCGCGAAGTTGGCGACCGGCAGTGACGAGCCGTTGAAGTCGACGCTGATGTGAACCGGCGTATTCCACGTGTTGGCGACGAACGCGGCGAAGCAGTACGTCGGGCCGGCGTAGGTGTTCATGTGCGTTGCGTAGTACTCGCAGCCGACCGACTGCTTGTTGTTCACGGCGGCGGCGCAAGCGTTGGTGCATTTCACGGTTGAGATGTCGCAGCCGTCGGTGCCGGCGCACGTCTGCACAAGCGTACCGTTGCAGTCGGTGATGGCGTGGAGGTCACCGGAGCACTTGCCGCCGCACGGCGGGGCCGCTTCCCCCGCTTCTACCGGCGGGAAATAGGGCTCCGAATCGGGAGCGTTGGCGTCCTGGTCGGGCGGGGAGCCGCCGGCGTCCGGGTCGAGGAACAACGAAGGCGGCGTCGTGCCGCAGCCCGCGAAGGCGACGCCGGCGCCAAGCGCGACGACCGCGAGCGAGGCGAGGCCAATTCGCAGAGAAATGTTCCTGGGCGCGCGCTTCGAAGGTTCGGCAGAGCTGAGCATGGGCTGAAGCCTACCTTGGCAGCGCACCGTTCGCTGGTCGAAAATCGCATGCTGAAACAGACACGCTTTTCGCTTTGGCAGAAATGCGCTAGACGGCTTTGCCTCGTTTGGAGCCGCGGGTTATGCGGCTAAGGAGCCTTGCATGTCGCGTTATCGTTTCACGTCCGAGTCTGTCACCGAAGGCCACCCGGACAAGCTCTGCGACTCCGTCAGCGACACCATTCTCGACGCGATCCTCGCGCAAGATCCTCGCGCGCGCGTCGCGTGTGAGGCGCTCGCGAAGACCGGCATGGTCGTGGTCGCGGGCGAGATCACCACCACCGCCACGGTCGACTACGCCGTGCTCGTGCGCAACGCAGTGCGCGAGATCGGATACACGAGCTCCGAAATGGGCTTCGACTCCGAGACCTGCGCGGTGCTCACCGCCGTCGAGCGCCAGAGCCCCGACATTGCTCAGGGCGTGACCGAGGGTATCGGCATGCACAAAGATCAGGGCGCCGGCGATCAGGGTCTGATGTTCGGCTTCGCCTGCGACGAGACCGCCAACCTGATGCCCGCGCCGATCGACTACGCGCACCAGCTCGCGCGGCAGCTCACTGCGATCCGCAAGTCGCGCAAAGTCGACTTCCTTCGCCCCGACGGCAAAACGCAGGTGACGCTCGAATATGAGGGAAACACGCCGGTTCGCATCGATGCGATCGTCGTCTCGACGCAGCACTCCGAGAGCGTGAAATACAAGACCCTCCGCGACGCGGTTCAGACGCTCGTGGTCGAGAAGGTCATCCCGAAGAAGCTCATCGACAAGAAGACGAAGATTCACATCAACCCGACCGGCCGTTTCGTCATCGGCGGACCTCAGGGTGACTGCGGGCTCACCGGCCGCAAGATCATCGTCGACACCTACGGCGGCATGGGTCGCCACGGCGGCGGTGCGTTCAGCGGCAAAGATCCGAGCAAGGTCGATCGCTCGGCCTGCTACTACGCGCGCTTCATCGCCAAAAACGTCGTCGCCGCGAAGCTCGCGTCGCGCTGCGAAGTTCAGATCGCCTACGCGATCGGCGTCGCTCAGCCCGTCGGCGTCCACGTCAACACGTTCGGCACCGGCAAGGTCAGCGACGAGCGCCTCGAGGCCTACATCCTCGCGAACTTCGACATGCGGCCCAAGGCGCTGATCGAAGAGCTCGACCTCCTTCGCCCGATTTACCGGGCCACGGCTGCGTACGGCCACTTCGGCCGCTCGGAGTTCTCGTGGGAAAAGACCACGCGCGCTGCGCAGATGGCCGACGACCTGCTCGGCGGTAAGGTGAAGGCCGCTCACAACGGCGCGCCCGCGAAGCCTGAGAAGGCCGCCAAGGCCGAGAAGGCCGCCAAGGCCGAGAAGGCCGCCAAGGCCGAGAAGGCCGCCGAGCCCGAGAAGGCCGCCAAGGCCGAGAAGGCAGCGAAGGCGCCCTCGTCCAAAAAGTCGACGGGCCGCCCCGCCACGGCCTGAGCGCCGCGCGCAGCAGCGCAGAGCCCTTCTCCTTCGCGGGAGAGGGGCTCTCGCGTTTTGTGGGCGCCTGCTAGCGCTGCTTTTCGATGCGGGACAGCACGCGTCGACCGTCGGCTGTCTCGCTGAAGTCGAACGCCACGCGATCGCCAGCCACGAGCCCGTCGAACTGAGCGGCCTTTTCGGGCTCGAACGACATCGTCATCGCCGACATGTAGCCGGCGATCTCGTCGTGCGCGATGTTCACGAACGCGCGTGACGGACCGAACGACTTCACGGCGCCCGTCGCGTGCCAACTCTTCGCCGATGCTGCTTCGGAGGGCTTGGTGCACGACGCGGCGACCGCCGTGGCGGCGCTCATCAGCAGCAGCGTCGCGAGCGCCTTCGCGCGCAGGGAATGGCTTGTCATGGATTGCCTCGGAGTTTGTCGAAAGTCAGTTCGGCTCGGTAGTCAGGGAACGCACGGGGGCGCCACCACGGGCACCGCGGCATCGACCGCGCTTGCATCAGCAGCGCGTCCCGCGTCGGCCGGCGGCCCGCTGTCTTTGACGACCCCCGCGTCCGCGGGGGCACCCGCGTCGACGGGCGCGGGCGGATCGGCGAACTTCAACAGGTCGGCGAGGGTGCCGTTGAACTGGTTCAAGTCGACGCCGCCCGGGATCCCGTTGACCGTGCCTTTGTCGGAGTACTGCCAGGCGATCCACTGCGTCCAGCCGCTCGGCATCGTGGGGCACGCGGGGCCGTAGTTCGCGACCCAAAGGGGATACGCCTTGAAGCCGGTGCCCACGTTGCTGCTCATAAAGGCGGCCGTATAGATGATCGGTTTACGGCCGATTTTGCCCTCCACGTAGTTGAGCCACTTGGTCATCGACGCCTGAATCTGCGCGGGCGTCAGGCCGCCGGTGACCTCGACGTCCAGCACGGGCGGCAGGTCTCCTGCTTGGAAGCCCCCCGCTTTCTGCACTTCCGAGAACATCAAATCGGCCTGTTTGATCGGGTCCTGGGCAGGCTCGAAGAACTGATAGGTCCCCCGCACGAGGCCGGCCTTCTTACTCGCGGGCCAGTTGGCCGCGAACTTTGGGTCGATGAAGCCGACGCCGTCGCTCACGCGCGAGATGGCGAAATCGATGCCCGCTGCCTTGACCTTCACCCAGTCGATCGTCCCCTGATAATAAGAGACGTCGACTCCCTTAATGACGGCGCCCTTGGCGCACACGGTAAGCGCGCTGGCGTTCGACGAGCAGGCGTCTTCGGAGCTCGACCCGCACGCGGCGACCGAGGAGGCGGCGCCGGCGGCGACCAGCGCTAACAGGGCAATGCGAAGCTTCATAGTTAGCCGATTAGAGCACAGCGCCGGCGCGTGCGCGAGGCGCAGACGCAGACGCCGCAGACGTTAGCGTGCTAACGGTCGACCTCGGGCGGCCCGTTTGCGCAGGCGCAATCGGGCAGACGGCGGTGCGGTATGGCGTTTGCTGCGCACCCGGTCAGCACGCGACGAAAGGGCAGATTGCATGATTCAATTAAGCTGGCAGCTTCGAGCGGTCGCCATGGCGGCGTTGGTTGGCGGGGCCGTGTTCGGCGCAGGATGCGCGAAGGAGCGCGATGCCATCAACCGCGTAGGGGCAAACGCGCTTTCAAAGCACTTCTTTTTGGGCGCCGACCTGAGCGATCGCTCCGACGATCCTGAGTATTACTGGCGCAACTACGTAGTCGATGGCTCCGCCACCCAGTCGCTCGTGGGCGTTGGCTCGTGGGGCGGCATCGACCGAATTCGCTGGGAGGTGACCGACGACCTGCTGATTGCCCGAAAGAGCTATCAGGTCGCCGCGGGGCAGGATGGTCGCGCCCAGGTCGACGCCAGCGCGCCGGGCAGCACAGACGCCTATGGCAACGCGCTCGTGCGCTCGGAAAGCGGCACCGTCGTCGCGGCCTACCGCGTTCTGAGCCACTTCGATATTCGGCGCGCCTACAATCCGCAAACCGGCGAAGAGCTCAACGTCGTCGAAGAAAACGGCAGTGATCGGCCTTGGAATCAGCGCGAGTACATGCGCGTCGACTGGTCGACCAACGTCGTGCAAAACCCCATGTGGCAGGAGATGTTTACGGGCAAGGTGTTCGGCAACATCACCGTGACGCCGCTCGCCTACGCGGTCACCGATCCGCGCAACGTCGACGCTCCGCACATCGAGGAGGCCGACGGCTACCTCGACGTCACCAACAAGTACTATCTTGCTCCCGCCCAGAGCGACTCGCCGTTCAGCGACGTCAAAGGGAAGGTGCCGACCTGCATGGTCATTGGCATCTACACTGGCTCTGCGACGTACGACTGCAACGCGCAGGAGGCCGTCGTTCGCCACTCTTACTGGCGTATCGACCCGAATCACGACTACGAGCCGCTTGAAAACACCCAGGCCAACCTCGACGTAATCGGTAATCCTGGCGGGCTCGGCGCGAGCAACTCGGTCGGTATCGTCACTGCGGGCCGACAAGGCTATGATCCGCAGTACGGCTACACCGACAAGCTCTATCACCGCTTCGCGCACCGCCACAACGTGTGGAAGAAGAGCCATCAGGCCGTCAGCTGCGACAACAACGACGATCTCGACACCAACGGCTCCGCCGATGCCTGCGAGAACGAGGTAACGGGCTACGCGGGCTCCTCCGGATCGCAGTGCGACGTCTTTTCGAAGAAATGTACCGTTCCGTACCGTGACCGCACCGTGAAGCCGATCGCCTACTGGGTAAACGCCGACGCGCCGGGAGAGCTGCAGGATACGACGGGCGCAGACGGAAAGGTCACGGCGCGAGGTTCGCTCGAGGACCTCATTTTCTCATGGAATCAGCTGATGAGCGTCGCGCTGGGCTACGCGCGCGAAGTGGAGTGCCGGCGCACCCTCGACGGCGATCGCGACACGTGCCACGCGCAGTTTTTCGCATCAACCGGCGACCCGGCGACCAAGGCCATGGTCAGCTTCGGCGGCTGGCTGGTCGACACGGTCAAGGAGCCCCGTCCGGCGCTCACGTTCTGCCACAACCCCGTGCGCGAGTACGATTTCCACGAGTCGTGCGGGCCGACAGGCGCGACCGCGCGCGTGGGCGACGTGCGAAAGAACTTTGTCTTCTACTGGCCCTACGACTCGCGAGCGCCCTGGGGCGGTATCGCGAACTGGAACGCCGATCCGCTGACCGGTGAGATCATCGGCGCGGCCGCCCAGATCATGGGCCGATCGGCCACCTACGCCGCTGCGCTCGAGCGCGACGTGATGCAGATCGCGATGGGCGACACCAAGATCGATGACCTCATTCAGGGCGCCCCGGCGGCGACCTATTCCAAGCTGCTGAGCGGCGGCTCAATGCCCGCAGTCGGGCTCGACGACCGCGAGCTGGCGCAGCGCGTCGGCGTGCTCGATCAGGAGACCACACGGCTTACGATCGGCCTGCCAAAGCCCCCGGCCGACATGACGGCCGCGGTGCTCGCGCAGATCGGGCGTCAGAGTCAGAGCGTCAGTGATCCGACCCAGTATCCGAGCGCGTTGCTTGCGTGGGATACCCTCGCGAAAAAGGTGCAGAATACACCCTACGAGGCCGCGCTCGTTGACTCCAGTTGGCTTGTAAACGCGATGGGGGCGTCTCCTTCGACGTCCCTGACCGACGACGTGATGTCCTCGGCCTCGCCGCTCCGCGGGATGGACCCGGGGAAGATGCATGCGTTCCAGGACGTGCTTCAGGCTGGGCTGCGGGATCGCGGGGTGTGCTTTCTCGAAAACGAGGCGCCCGCCTACGGCAGCGTTCAGCTGCCGTCGCTCGCGGGATACTTCAAGGCGAAGTATCAGGGGCTCGATTCGGTGGCGCGCGGACAGGCGATGTACAACGACTTGTGGAAGCAGGGCGTCAAGGGCATTGCGCTCCACGAGATCGGCCACTCGCTCGGAATGCTCCATCAGTTCGCGTCTTCGTGGGACGCCATGAACTACCAGCCGCAGTACTGGCAGCTGCGCACCAACGAGGGCAAGTCGACCGCGAGCTGCAACGGCTCCGCGCGCGCCGGCGAGACCGACTCGTGTATGGGCCCGCGCTACCTCGATCCCGAGACGAAGGACGAGCTCGGCCTCGCGGGCGAGTCGCGCCCGGACGTGCAGTATTTCGGAAGCACCTCGACCATGGAATACCAGCTCGAGCGCTTCGGAGAGACGTCGGGCCTCGGCACGTACGACCTTCACCTGATGAAGGCGCTCTACGGTCGCGTGCTCGAGTCGCTCGATGACCGCGTGCTGTCGACGGTCCAGCAGCAGTCGCTCCGCTGGCGCCCCTTTTCTCAGCTGATCGAGCGTGACCTGTTTCAACAGGGCACGAACGTCAACTTCCGCCACTACACCGAGATGGCGCGTCAAATGAAGGTGTTCGACGCCGCGCGCGATTGCCGTCCCGCGACCGACGAAGAGAAACAGTCGGCCGAGTGGCGCGTGGTTCACGGAAAGGTCTGCGCGCCCGCGCCGCGCGATCACTGGGCGTGGCAGGACTTCAAGAGCGACGCCCTCAAGCCCTTCAGCAACACCGCTCCGTTTTGGCACGCGAAGGGCGCGGGCAAGGAGTTCATTCGCTGGTTCTACCGCTGGGGCAGCACGCACAACGCGTACTTCCACACCAACGACTCCGACGCCGGCGCCGACGCGTACGAAGTCACGATGAACACCATTCACAAGTTCGACGTGACCTACCCGTGGACGTATTTCCGCAGGCAAAATCGGGAGTACTACTATCGGAGCATTCCCAGCCGCATCTCGGACGGATACTTCGAGCGCCTGCGCTCCTACCACTGGCAAGTGGCCAACACGATCGGGCAGAGCCAGCCGAGCCAAATGCTCAGCGATGACGACGCCCGTCCTGCGGCGGTCGCGCAAACCGAGATATTCAACTTCCTCGCGCGGGCCGTGCTGATGCCCGAGCCGGGGGGTATGGTCTCGAGCGACGATGACGGCGGAATCGCGGCGCGCCGCGCGCCCGAGTCGATTCGCGCGCTCTTCGACGTTCCCGGTCAGGCGCCTGCGTCGCCGGCGCTGACGCTGTCGATCGGCGATGGCCGGTATATCGTCGAAGCCTACGACAACCAGGCCGGCGGCTCGTGGGACTACCTGCACTGGATGCAACATGCAGGTTTTTCAGTCGAGAAAGAGCTGGCGATTTCGGCCCTCGTCGACGGCCGCCCCACGCTCTACTCCGTCTCTCGCGACAACGTGACCGACGGTCGGAACAACATGATCAACTTCCGAACCGATCTGCCTGTCGCGCTCGATCGGCTCGTTGGAGGAATCATGGCGGGCGACTGGGAGACCGTCGCGATGTGGGCGCCCGGGACCGGCAAGACTCCCACGCCGCAAATGCTCGACCTGCTCCGCGTCGACGCGCCGCCTTCGCGGCCGGCTGACGCGCGCGTTCTGGCTCCCAATCTTGGCTACAAGCAGCAGCTCGCCACGGCGATGTTCGTAGCGCTTTATTCGCGCCTGAGCACCGATATGGCGCTGATGAACAAGATGCGGCTGTGGGTCGAAGGGCAGGTCGGCGCGGTCAACGTTCCCGATGCCCAGCAGGTGCGCTTCACGGATCCGAACACGGGATACACGTACGTGGCGCGGAAATACGGCGCTGACGTCATCGACGGGCGCAGCGTCGACAAGGGCATCGCGTCGCGGATGATCATCCACGCCAACGTTCTCCTGTCGGCGACCTATCAGGTCGCGCGCGACGGCCAGCAGAGACCCGTGGTCGACGCCTACGGTCGCCCAACGCTTCTGCTCGACGGAGCGGGCCTTCCGCAGGTCGATTTCGGCGGGACGCGCAACGAAATCGACGTCGTCCGGTACGTGGGGCTGCTCGACGCTGTGAAGCAGATCGAGATTCAGCTCGGCTACGGGCCGCTCGACTGACGCGTGCGGGCTCCGGCCGCGATAAGCAGCTCGACCTCGCTGGGGTCGAGCTGCTTGGCGCGCTCTCGGAGGCGGGCGAGAGCGCTTTCGACCGCGCCCGTCGCGAGCGCCTCGATCGGCACGGGCGGGAGGCTCGCGGTCGGCATGCGCACCGACAGCGGCCCGACTACGAACGAGTCACCTTCACTGCGCGAAGACGGCGCCGCGTCGCTTGGGGGACCGAACGGGTGCCGATCGCTCGGCGGGTCTGACGGAAGCGGTCCGCTCGGGCCGTCGGCGATCGGAAATTCGCCTGTGAGCGCGATGAAATCGGTCACGCTGGGCGTCGTGCCGGGCGCCCGTCGGGCGTCGCGCAGGGCGACCGCGCGATCGACGAGCTGCTTCGATTTCACGTCGAGCCGGGTGAAGCGCAGGGCGAGGCCGGTGCCCGAGCGGACGCTCTTCGTGCCGGTGACGCGACCTTCGCCTCGCATCGCGACGCGCCCGTCGCTCAGGGTCAGCTCAAAGCGCAACACGACGCCATCGGGTTTGCCCGGCGCGTCGATCAACACGACTCCCGAGCGCGAGATCGTGTCGCCCTCGTGCTCGAGCAGCTCATCCTCGCTGGCGTATGGGCGGGAGACGCGGACGGCGACAGGCGTGCGAACGTCGGACATCGACGGCTACGATAGCGCGGTCCGGCGGGGCTTTGCTACAAGCCGCGGCATGCCTCGAATCATCGTCCTCGGCGCGGGATCACGCGAACACGCGCTGGCTGCGGCCCTCGCTCAGGAATCGCACGAAGTGATGGTGCTGCCCGGAAACGCGGGAACCGCCGCGGTGGCTCGGAATCTGCCAGGCCGGGCCGAAGACGTGCCTGCCGTGATCGCCGCCTGCCAGCGCGAAAGAGCCGACCTCGTCGTCGTTGGCCCGGAGCTGCCGCTCGTCGTCGGCATTGCCGATGCCCTCGAAGCCGCGGGATTTGCGGTGTTCGGGCCTTCCCGCGCCGCCGCACAGCTCGAGGGGTCGAAGGCCTTCATGAAGCGCTTCCTGAAGCGACAGGGGATCGCGACCGCGGGCTTCGAGGTCTTCACCGATGCCGATGCGGCGGAAGCGTACGTGCGCGCGGCCCGCAGACCGCTCGTCGTCAAGGCGGATGGGCTCGCGGCGGGCAAGGGCGTCGTGGTCGCCATGTCGACCGAAGACGCGCTCGGCGCCGTGCACGCGATGATGCGCGAGCGCGTGTTCGGCGAGGCCGGCGACACCATCGTGATCGAGGAGCTGCTGCCCGGCGAAGAGGCTAGTTTTCACGTGATTTGCGACGGCGTGCGAGGCCTGCCGCTCGTGGCCGCGCAGGATCACAAGCGCGTGTTCGACGGCGATTTGGGCCCCAATACGGGAGGCATGGGCGCGTACGCTCCCGCGCCGATCGTCACGCGCGAAGTGCATGACAAGATCATGGAACGCGTCGTGGGGCCGACCTTGCGCGGAATGGCGGAGCTGGGTTGTCCCTTTCGCGGCGTGCTGTTCGTCGGGCTGATGATCGAAGGCGGCGAGCCGCGCGTGCTCGAGTTCAACGTGCGCTTCGGCGATCCCGAGACGTGCGTGCTGCTGCCGCTTTACGCAGGGCACGTGTTTTCCCTGCTCTCCGGCGCCGCTCGCGGCGGCCTGCCCGAGCACGCGCCCGCGCCGCAGGGACACGCCCTGTGCGTCGTGATGGCGTCCGAGAATTATCCAGCGAAGCCGACGCTCGGAGATCGCATCGACGGTCTCCACGCAGGCCTCGAATCGAGCCAGTTCGTGCGCCACGCAGGCACGTCCGCGCGCGGAGGCGACGTCGTCACGAGCGGCGGCAGGGTGCTGGCGGTTGGCGGCACCGGCGACACGCTCGCGAGCGCCCGGGCGGCCGCCTACGATGCGGTCGCGCGCATTTCATTCCGCGGCGAACACCATCGCACCGACATCGGCTACCGCGCGCTGCGCTGAGGCGCGCGCATGCACGAGCGCAGTGGTGAACGCGCGCCCGCCTGAGTAGAGTAGCCCCCGAGGTTTCGCATGGAGTCACTGTCCGTTCGTCACGTTTTGAGTGGAGTCATCGCGCCGGGCACGAAGGTGCGCGTGCGCGGCTGGGTGCGCACGCGCCGCGACTCCAAGGCCGGGTTGTCGTTCGTGCATGTGAGCGACGGCTCATGCTTCGACCCGGTGCAGCTCGTGGTCCCGAGCGCGCTGTCGAACTATGCGTCGGAGGTGCTCAAGCTGACCAGCGGTTGCTCCATCGAGGCCGAAGGCGAGATCTCCGCCTCGCAAGGTCAGGGTCAAAAAGTCGAGCTTCAGGCCACGGCCATTCGGGTGATCGGTTGGGTGACCGACCCCGAGAAATATCCCATTCAGCCCAAGGCTCACAGTCTCGAGTTTTTGCGGGAGGTCGCCCATTTGCGCCCCCGCACCAACACCTTCGGTGCCGTATCGCGCGTGCGCCACACCATCTCGCAGGCCATTCATCGCTATTTTCACGAGCGCGAATTTGTCTGGGTCAACACGCCGATCGTCACCGCGAACGACTGTGAGGGCGCAGGGCAGATGTTCCGCGTCAGCACGCTCGATCTGGCGAATCCTCCGAGGTTGCCCGACGGATCCATCGACTTTTCGAAGGATTTTTTCGGCAAGGAGACGTACCTCACAGTCTCGGGACAGCTCGCGGTCGAGGCCTACTGCCTCGCGCTGTCGAAGGTCTACACCTTCGGCCCGACCTTCCGCGCCGAGAACTCGAACACCGCGCGCCATCTCGCCGAGTTTTGGATGGTCGAGCCCGAGATCGCATTTGCCGATCTGTCGGCCGACGCCGACCTCGCCGAAGACTTTCTGAAATACATCTTTCGCGCGGTGCTTGCCGAGCGCCCCGACGACATGAAATTCTTCGCGGATCGCATCGAGAAAACGGCGATTTCCCGGCTCGAGAAGTTTGTAGAAACGCCGTTCGAGCGCATTGAATACACCGAGGCGATCAAGCTGATTTTGGCCTCGAACAAGAAATGGGAGTTTCCTGTGAAGTGGGGCTCCGATCTGCAGACCGAGCACGAGCGCTATCTCGTAGAAGAGAAGATTGGCCGGCCCGTTATCGTGATGAACTATCCCGAAGAGATTAAGGCATTTTATATGCGCTTGAACGACGACGGGAAGACGGTCGCGGCGATGGACGTGCTCGCTCCCGGTATTGGCGAAATCATCGGAGGCTCCCAGCGCGAAGAGCGGCTCGACGTGCTCGAGGCCCGTATGGACAAAATGGGGCTCAGCAAAGAGTCCTACAGTTGGTACCTCGATTTCCGCCGCTACGGCTCGGTGCCCCACGCAGGCTTCGGCCTCGGGCTCGAGCGCCTCGTGGTTTATACGTGCGGACTGGCCAATATCCGCGACGCGATTCCTTATCCGCGCACCCCGGGAAACGCGGCGTTCTGAGCGCGTCGGGCGCCCCGCGCACGCCTTTTTATTTTATGAAGTCGCTATCAAAGATTCGCGTGGCCGGTTGGGCGGCCGTGGTGGGCGCGGGGGCGGTCGGCGCTTGCTCGATCTACGATGTCTCTCTTCTTGGCCGAGGGGTCGACGCCGGAGGGGCGGGCGACGCTGCCGCAGACGCTGTCGGCGCAGAGGCCGGGGGCGACTCGGGCGATCCGTGCGCGCACGCATTCCCGCCGGCGCGGCCAGCGGCCGACTCGCCGGACGGCAGCGATCGCGATTTCGTGCTCTCCCTCACGCGCGTCGACTTCGACATCGACGGCGGCGCCGGGGTCGGGTTCGACCTCGACGGGACGTGCACCTGTCCCGGCCCCGAGTCGTGCCGGACGGCTCCTGGAGCCCCGCAGCACTGCGACGACCCGGCCGGCCGTGACAACTCCGGTGGTCAGCTCGTCGCCAAGTTTGCGAAGCTCACCGACTCGTTCAGCGCTGCGAAGTTGAACGGCGCGCTCGAAAAAGGCACCAGCGGGATGCTCGTGCGCGTCCGCCGCTACAACGGCGGCGCCGACGACACGAGCGTTGAAGTGGCCGTGTTCACCTCGAACGGAATCGTCTCCACCGACGGCGGCGGATCTCCCGTTCCCCGGCACGACGGAACCGATCCGTGGTCGTCGAGTCCGAATTCGTTGCTCGGCGGCATCGGCCCACCGTTCATTCCCCAGTTCGTCGATGTGAGCGCCTACGTCGCGGGCGGCGCGCTCGTTGCGAAGTTCGACTTTCCGCTTCGGCTGTTTTCGAATGCGCGTCCGTTCACGCTTCACGGCTCGGTGCTCACCGGCGACCTCATTGTGGTGCCGGGAGGCTATGCGCTCACCCACGGAAAGCTCGCCGGGCGTTGGAGCGCGCGCGAGTTGCTGACGTCGCTACAGGCAGTCGCTGACCCGTTTTCTCCTGGGAATTTCCTGTGTGGGAGCAGCGTCACCTACCAAGGGGTCAAGTCACAGATCTGCGGCGCCGCGGACGTCTCAGACAAGCTGTCGATCGACCCGACGGCCCCCTGCGATGCCCTGTCGATCGCCCTCGGATTCGAAAGCGAGCCGGCCCAGCTGGGCGGGGTCGTCGCTGATCCGCCGGTCGTCGAGCCCTGCGGTGCAAGCTACACGGACCAGTGTCCATAACCAGGGCCCGTTACACGGCGATCAGTGAGCTCGCAAAGCGGGAGCACTTGTCTACGTAGTGTGCCGCCGAGAGCTCGAGCATCACGATTTCCTGGTCGGTGAGCGGGCGAACGACCTTGGCTGGCGAGCCGAACGCGAGGACGCCGTCCGGGATCTGTTTGCCTTCGGGCACGAGCGAGCCGGCCCCCAGAATGGATCGCGAGCCGATTCGTGCGCCGTTCATCACAATCGACCCGATTCCGATGAGCGACAAATCTCCCACCACACATCCGTGGAGCATCACCATGTGTCCGACCGTGACGCGCTCGCCGATGATGAGCTCGATGCCCGCGTCGGTGTGCAGCACGCTGCCGTCCTGAATGTTCGATTCCGCGCCGATCACGATTCGCTCGTTGTCTCCGCGCAGGGTCGCGCCAAACCACACGCTTGCGCGCTCACCGAGCTCGCATCGACCGATGATGGCCGCGGTCGGAGCAGCCCATGCGCCGCTACCCAGCAGGGGTGTCACCCCTTCGAAAGCAAAGATGGTCATGATGGTGCGCGCGAGCGTGCCTCGGTGCGGCCGGCGCGCGCAAGGGGCCTTTTCTGTCGGCCGGATAATCGTGCTAACGAGCTGCATATGGCCGAGATCGCCCCCCTTACGCCGCTGCGCTTTGACCTCTCCAAGCTGCCCGGCGGCCTCTCCGACGTGGTCGCCCCGCCCTACGACGTCATCGACGACGCGCAGAAACAGGCGCTGAAAGCCAGGCATTCGAACAACGTCGTGCGCCTCATTCTCCCCGATGGCGAAGGCGACGCGCGCTACGGCGAGGCTGCGCGTGTGCTGGGTGACTGGCGCGACCAGGGGGTGCTCGTTCGCGACAACGAGCCCGCGTTTTACCGCTACGATCAGACGTTCCTGCCCCCCGATGGCGGCAAGACCGGCATCACGCGGCGCGGGTTTCTAGCCCTCGTGAAGCTTCATCCGTTCTCCGACCGTGTCGTGCTCCCACACGAGCGCACGCTGTCGGGACCGAAAGAAGATCGCCTCAAGCTCTTTCGCGCCACGAAGACGAACCTCTCGCCCGGCTTCATGCTCTACCGCGACCCGCGCGGCGAGCTCGAAGCGCCGCTCGAATCGGGTCATGTCGTCACTGAATTCGCGACGGCCGACGGCATTCATCACGTGCTCGCCAAAGTCACCGCGCGCGACGCGATCCGCGCGATCGTCGATGGCGTCGCCAAGTCGTCGCTGCTCATCGCCGACGGTCACCACCGCTACGAGACCGCGCTGCGTTACCGCGACGAAGTCGGCGCCGCCGCTGGCACGGAATCGCGCTATTTCATGGTCTTTCTCGTGAACGGCGACGACCCGAACCTCGTGGTCTTCCCGACCCACCGTCACGTTCACTCGCTCGCGAGCTTTTCGTTCGACGACCTCACCACGCGCGCCGCCGACACGTTCGTGGTGCGCGCGCTGGCCGCGGGCATTTCGGCCGAGGCCGCGACCCGCGAGCTCGCGGTGGCGGGCAAGGTTGGCCCGAGCTTCTGCGTGCTGGCCAAGGGCGGGCGAGCCGCTCTGCTTACGCTCCGCGGCGACGTCGACCTGTCGAAGCACCCTACGCTGGGCGACAAGCCCGAGGTGCTCCGCAAGACCGACGTGGCGATCCTCCACGGCGGCGTGCTCGAGGCGCTCCTCGGGATCACCCCCGAGATGCAGGCTGCCAAGTCGAACATCTGGTACGCGCAAGACGCCCGCGGCGCGAGCGCGGAGCTTGAGGCGGGCAAGGGGCAGGCGCTTTTCCTGATGAACGCGACGCCGGTTGGCCAGGTGCGCGACGTCGCAGAAGCGGGCGAGGTCATGCCGCAGAAATCTACGTTCTTCTTCCCGAAAGTGCTCACGGGCCTCGCGATCCACACGCTCGACCCCGAGCGCACCGTCGCTCGCTGAGCCCCGCGCCGGGCAACATCGCTCCGCGGGGACTGGCGCGGAGCTTGCGGCCTGCTTAGTTTGGGCTTTTAGTAGTTCAATCGTCCTTTTCCGAGGATGCGCAACGGGCTTTGCACGGCCCAACGAGGAGACCATGACCGACAAGAAGATTGCCCCCCGTCCCGACGACGAAATTGTGCAGTTCGGCGACGAGCTCCCCGTGTTGCCGATCCGCAACGCCGTGCTGTTCCCCGGCGCCGTCGCCCCGTTCGACGTCGGGCGCGAGAAGTCCGTCGCGCTCGTCGAAGACGTCGACAACCTGTCGTCGCCCGTCATCGCTATTTTCGCCCAGAAAGACCCGTCGACCGACGACCCGAACGGCGAAGATCTCCACCAGGTTGGCTGCGCGGCGCGCGTGCTCAAGGCGCTCAAGCACTCGAGCGGCAACTATTCGCTGATCTTGCAAGGCATCACGCGCATCAAGCTGCAGGACGTCACGCAGGGCGCCCCGTACATGAAGGCGAAGATTCAGCGCCTCGAAGACGCGGGTCCCGAAGACGACGAGGCCGAAGCGCTGAGCATGAGCTTGCGCGACATCGCCAAGCAGGTGATTCAGCTGATGCCCGAGCTTCCGCGTGAAGCAGGCTCGCTCATCGACTCGATTCAGGGGCCAGGCGCCCTCGCCGATCTCGTGGCCGCCAACCTCGACGCTCCTGTCGAAGAAAAAGCCGTGCTCCTCGAGACGGTCGAAGTGAAGGAGCGCATTCGCAAGGTGCTGCGTCTGCTCACGCGCCAGCTCGAAATCCTCAAGATGCGCGAGCGCATCAATTCGCAAATCAAAGAGGAAATGGGCAAAAATCAGCGCGAATACGTGCTGCGCCAACAGCTCAAGGCGATCAAGGAAGAGCTCGGCGAAGACGACGGCGATCAGGGTGACCTCGACGGCCTCGAAGATCGCATCGCGAAGGCCAGCCTGCCGACCGAAGCCGAACAGGTTGCCAAAAAGCAGATCAAGCGACTGCGCAACATGCAGGTCGGCTCAGCCGAGTACACGGTCGTTCGCACTTACCTCGACTGGATCCTCGACCTCCCCTGGCACAACTCGACGCTCGACAACCTCGAGATCGCGCAGGTTCGCAAGGTGCTCGACGAGGACCACTACGGCCTCGAGAAGGTCAAGAAGCGCATTCTTGAATACCTCGCTGTGCGCAAGCTCAAGAAGGACAAAAAGGGCCCGATTTTGTGCCTCATTGGTCCCCCCGGCGTCGGCAAGACCTCCCTCGGCCGCAGCATCGCGCGCGCGCTGGGCCGCAAGTTCCACCGCATCTCGCTCGGCGGCGTTCACGACGAGGCCGCTATTCGCGGTCACCGTCGCACCTACGTGGGCGCGCTGCCCGGGCAGATCATTCAGGGCATGAAGAAGGTGGCCACCGTCAACCCGGTGTTCATGATGGACGAGGTCGACAAAATCGGTCACGACTTCCGCGGCGATCCGGCGGCAGCGTTGCTCGAAGTGCTCGACCCGGAGCAGAACAACACGTTCGCCGACCACTACCTCGAGATCCCCTACGATCTGTCGAACATCATGTTCGTCGCCACGGCGAACATCGCTGATCCGATCCCGGCGCCGCTGCGCGACCGCATGGAAATCCTCGAGATCCCCGGTTACACGCGCAACGAAAAGCTCGCCATCGCGCGGCGGCACCTCATTCCGAAGCAGATTGAGGAGCACGGCATCTCGAAGGAGCAGCTCGAAATCGCCGACACCGCCATCGACGTGATCATCGATTTCTACACGCGGGAGGCCGGCGTGCGCACGCTCGAACGGCAAATCGCGAGCGTGATTCGAGGCGTCGCAGTGAAGATCGCCGAAGGCGATTTGACGCCGCGCAAGATCGAGACGGCCGACCAGGTTCGCGAGTTCCTGGGCGCGCAGCGATACTCGTCCGAGGTCGCCGAGCGCACCGAAGAGCCGGGCGTCGCGACCGGTCTCGCATGGACGAGCGTAGGCGGAGAAATTCTGTTCATCGAGGCCACGCGCATGCACGGCGCTGGCAAGCTCCAACTCACCGGACAGCTGGGTGACGTCATGAAAGAGAGCGCGCAGGCCGCGCTGTCATTCGTGCGGGCGAACGCCGAGCGCTTCGGCATCGCGAAGGACTTCCTCGACAAGAGCGATATCCACATTCACATTCCGGCGGGCGGAATGCCGAAAGACGGCCCTTCCGCGGGCGTCACCATGTTCACCGCGCTCGTCTCGCTGCTCACCGGCATCCGCGTCCGTCACGACGTGGCGATGACCGGAGAAATCTCGCTGCGCGGCCGCGTCCTGCCGATCGGTGGTCTCAAAGAGAAGGTGCTCGCAGCGCACCGCGCCGGCATCAAGCGGGTGCTCGTTCCTGAGCGCAACAAAGCCGACCTCGACGAAGTGCCGGTCGAAGTGAAAAACGATCTCGAGTTCGTCTTCGTCTCGAAGATGGAGCAGGTGCTCGAGGCTGCGCTCGAAGAGATGCCGAAGCCGAGGCCGGTCGAAGAGAAGGTGGCCACGCCTCCCGCTACCAACTGACAGCCGCTGCAAACACGACACAGGCGCCCGCACTTCGCGGGCGCTGGTGTTTTGTGGGCTATTTTTCGAGGGCAAAATGCAGCGTATAGTCGACGGTCGCGAACCCGCTCGGCCCCGCTGCGTTGGCGGTCTGGCCGAGCGCCGTGCCCCGCACGCACTCGGTGAACGCGGGTGCCGCGATGTCGGACGCGTCGACCCGCGCCTCGCGCGGCAGTTGATCGAAGATCTTGAAACGCAGCTTTACCGTGCCCTCGGGAAAGCTGTCTGCGTTCTTGAACGCGGTCTCGTAACAAACCAGGTACTCCCAGCCCGCGTGATCCATCGCAGATCGAATCACCTCGACCGCTACGTTTCCGGTCGTGCGGATGGCGCCCGACTGGACGGTCACTGTGCGCCCCGCCACCTTCCGCGAATAGACGCGCCCGGCGCCCGACGCGCCGGTTGAAACGGGGGCGGCCGCTGCGGGCGGGGGTGGCCTTGCCGCGACCACGGGCGGCGCCGGCGCGCGCGCTTGAAGCTTCGGCGCGAGGCCGGCATCAATCGCCTCGGTCGCCGCGGGCTCGACGTGCGCGGCGGTGTCGGTCGGCACAGGTGCGGGGGTGCGCGTCGCCGTGTACTGAATCGCTACCCCTGAACGCGACACCTGGCCGTCGAGCGTGTCGGTGACGCCATCACGTGAGCGTAGAAGGGCATACGCAGAACCAAAGACCGCCAGAGCGAGCACGCTGGCGGAGCCCAGAATCCACGGCCCGACGGAGGCGGCGCGCGTTGGAGGCGTCGTGCTCGCGACAGGAGGCGGCGTCGCGCCGGTCATGGGCCCGAACGCCCCCGCTTGAGGGGGCGGAGCGTACAGCGCGTAAGGGGCTGCAGGGCCGGTTCCCGGCGCGGTTGCCGGGGCGCGCAACCCGCCGCTCGCGGACCCCGGGTTGCTGGCCGGCGTGCCCAGCGCGGTCGCAGCGAACGCCTCTTCGCCTGAGCCGGGCGCGAGATCGCCAAACAGCGCGCGCATTCCCTGCCAGCACGCGCCTCCGTGGGCGTAGCGCTCTGCGGGGGCCCTGCACACGCATCGGCCGAACCACGCGTCGAACCCCTCGGGCAGCAGGGCGCGTGAGGCGCGCTCGTCTGCGCGAACGCTCGCGGGCGGGATGTCGTCGAGCACGAGCTCGCGAAACAGCTGCGAGACCGTTGCGCCGGAATCTCGCGCCGCGCGCCAGAAGTGGTTGCCGGTGAGTGCGTAAAACGCGATCAGGCCGAGCGACCACACGTCGGCCGCAGGCGTGATGCTGCCGGGCTCGGTCTGCTCCGGCGCCATCCACAGGGGAGAGCCCATGGCCGCGGTGGTGCCTCGCGCGCCAACCTCGGCGACGAGCTTCGCGATGCCGAAATCGAGGACTTTAACAGACAGCGACGGGCCCGAGGCGCGGCGCGTTTGCGCGAGGAATACGTTCTCAGGTTTCAAGTCGCGGTGGACGATTCCTGCCGCATGCGCCGCCGCAACCGCGTGGCAGAGTTGCTCAAAAATCGGGCGCAGCTCGTGGAACGGGAGCAATCCGGTGCGCGCGAGGCGCTCGTGTAGCGTCTCGCCTTCGAGTCGCTCCATCACGATAAATGGAGCGCCGCTCGCCGCATCGACGCCGGCCGCTTGCACTTCGACGACGTGGTCGCTCGCGATGCGCGCGCCGATCCGCGCCTCCTGTTCGAAGCGTCGCCGCAGCTCGTCGTCGGAGACCAACGCCGGATGCATCAGCTTTACGGCGCGGGCCTTGCCCGTCGAAATCTGCTCCGCGAGGTACACAGAGCCCATACCGCCCTGGCCGATGCATTGCTCCAACCGATAATCGCCAGCGAATATCGTACCTGGAGCGAACGACATCGGCGTCGACATGACGCGTTATTGTAGCACGTACCGGAGGCGGGAGCGGGGCGCGCGCGCTACAGGTCGACCTGCGCGACCTCTCCGATTTCGCCTCCCAAAAATCGACGGGCGATCTCGACGAAGCTGCGCGGAAGGTCCGTGACGGCCAGCTCGAGGGAGCCCCGGTTGCTGCCCGCCGATCGCGCGAGACCGCGACTGCGCAGAAAGGCTTCGACGTCTTCGGCGACGGCGCTGCCGCTGTCCACCACCGCGATGTCGGGACCCATCATGTCGCGAACTTCGTGCTCGATGATCGCGCGAAGCAGCGGATAGTGGGTGCATCCCAGCACGATCGCGTCGACGTTCGCTCGCGCGAGAGGCTCGAGATAGCGCCGCACGGCGAGCCTCGGAACCTCGCCTTCCGTCCAGCCCTCCTCGGCCAGAGGCACGAGCAGCGGAGCCGCCTGTCCGAACACTTCGCACCGGGTCGACATCGCTGCGACCGCGCGTGCGTAGGCTCCCGATGCGATGGTCGCAGAAGTGGCCAATACGCCGACGCGACCCGAGCGCGTGGCGGCCACGGCGGCGCGTGCGCCAGGATCGATCACGCCCAGCACGGGCAGGTCGAGATCGGCGCGAAGGCGCTCGGGCGCAACGGCGCTGACTGTGTTGCAGGCGATCACGATCGCCTTGACCTTGCGCGCCACGAGCCACCCTGCGCACGCCGTTGCATAGCGCACCACGGTCGCGGGCCCCTTGGTGCCATAAGGCACGCGCGCAGTGTCACCGAGGTAGACGATGTGTTCTCCGGGCAGCCGCTCGCGCAGCGCCCGCACGACGGTGAGCCCGCCGAGCCCCGAATCGAACACCCCCAGCGGCGCATCGCTCGATGTCGTCATGCAGCGTCTCTATCATCAGGCGCCGCGCGCCCGGGCTCAGAACGACGAAATGCCGTTGGCGCACGAAATCTCGCTGCCGTGGCCGTAGTGCGCCTTCGCGAACGCCGAGAGCGTGGGCAGGTCGACGCACGCAGCCGTATAGGTGTTGCCCCACGCGGTCGCCGCGATCGGGGTAGCGAGGAGTGGATCGGGGGTGATGACGACGCGTACCCGAACGCCTGCGTCCTGATCGCACAGCGGATCGGTCTCTATCGCCGCCGCGGCCTTTCGAAGGCCCTCGACCAGCGCCTCGCACGCCGTGCCCCCGTCGCCGCCATCGAGGTCGCCAGCGTCTCCAGCATCGGCGTCGCACTTGTAGAGCAGCACGACCGCGCCGTGCTCGATGTCATGCACATAATAGCGTCGGTCGACGGGAGTCGTGAACTCCTGGTAGGCGGCCCAGATCGGGTAGTGCGGACCGCTCGACGGCGGGTTTGAATTGTAGAGCACTTCGCTCCCGATTGGCACGTGAACGCCGTCGAGAAGCGGCGGCGAATCGATCGTCACGGCGCACGACGCGTCCGGGTGATAGGGCCCGGTGGCGCGGCCCTCCACGGCGCCGTCGAAGGCTGGCCCGCCCGGATCGATTGAGTGCGTGGCCGCTTTGCCGCCGCAAGCTGCGAAGGAGATGAGCGCAACCGGCGCGAGCGCGCCAAGCACGAAGAATGAAAGTCGCGAGTGCTTCACATCGCCAATCTTAGCACCGCGCGCGGCTGCCTGCGCTTTACGACCGCGGACAGCCGTGGTCTCGTCCTGTTCCCATGAGTCCGCGAGCGGCTTGGCGCCCGTCGCCCGAACGATGATGAACGGGCTTTTCGATCGCGCGCGGCGCGTCTGGCTGGTGCGCTGGACGATTCGAATCGGCGCCGGAATGCGCGGGCACAGCGCCTTTTTGGCCGCCTCCGCGATGGCGTTCAATTTCTTTCTCAGCTTCATCCCGCTCATCGCGCTCTTCGGCTTCGTGCTCGGGCACTTCGTGAAAGAGCAGGGCGCCGCGGCGCTCCTTGCTCCTCTGGGCGGCGCCGTACCCTTCGTGCGCGATATCGCCACGAGCGAGCTCGAGCGCATGGCGGGGGCCTCGGTGACCGTCGCCCCGCTCAGCGTCGTCGGCTTCCTCTGGGTTACGAGCTCCGGCACAGTAGGGCTCATCGACACGTTCGAGGTCGCCCTGGGCACGACGCGCCGGCCGTGGTGGCTCCAGCGACTGATCGCGCTCGCGTGGGTGATCGGCATGTTGGCGGCCGTCTCGCTCAGCGTGTGGCTCGTGGTGCGCGCCGAGGATGTCTTCGTCGACTCGTCACTCCCGATCGCGCGGCGACTGACGGCGTGGTTCGATTCGAGGGCGCCCACGATTTTGCTCGTGCTCGTGGCCGCCGTGTCTGTCGCCGGTCTCGCGCTGCTCTATCGTTTCGCGGTCGTGCACGCCGACAACCGGCGCCGCGTCGTGTGGCCGGGAGCGTTCGCGTCCGCGTTGTCTCTGGTGGTCGTGACGTGGGCGTTCAGCGCCTACGTTCAGCGGCTTTCGCGATACGCAGTCTTTTACGGAAGCCTCGCCGCCGTCGCGACCCTCCTGATCTGGCTCTACCTCGTGAGCCTCGCGCTGCTCCTGGGTGCCGAGCTCAACGCCCAGCTCGAAACGCGCGCGGCCTCCTAAGCCCCTGCGGGCAGCCTCCCCGCGTGCGCGCCCGTGCATGTGGGATTCATCTATTCTGTGCTTTTCTTCTACCGGGGTGTTGGACCGGCGCTCGATGCCGCTTCGGGTGAGGTCGCCCGCGTGCTCTCGCGTGCAGGCCGCGGCCGCGCGCCGGGCACCCAGGTGTTCGCGAAAGTGGGAGCCTACGCAGCGGTCGCCCTCCAGGCACTCGACGTCGCTCGGCGATCCGGGCAGCGCGCGGCCTCAGCGCAACGCAGTTCTCACAAAGATCTCACACTAATAAATGCATTATGCATCTTTTTGAGGAAGTTCCAGATTGAGCTCCTTCATAACCTTCCGCAGATCCTCCCACGCATCGCGCTTGGCGCCCTGCTGCTGGGGGCCGGGTCGCTGGAGGTAGGCAGGATGGTAGGTCGGCATCACGAGCGTCCGGCCCTTGTACAGCTTCCACTCGCCCCTTAGCTTGGTGATGCCAGCGCTGCCGCCGAGCAGGGCGCCGACCGCCGTATTTCCCAGCGCCACGATGACCTTGGGCGCCACGGCCTCGAGCTGCTCGTGCAAAAATGGGATGCACGCCGCAGTCTCGACGGCGGTGGTCTTGTGGCCCTCCGGCGGGCGACACTTCACGATGTTGCACACGTAGACGTCGCGCTCGGGATCGAGCCCCATCGCGCGGATCATTCGGTCGAGCAGCTGCCCTGCCGGGCCCACAAACGGTCGGCCGGCGGCGTCTTCTTCGGCGCCCGGAGCGTCTCCTACGAAGCACAGGCGCGCCTTCCCATCGCCCCGCGAAAATACGGGACGGGTACGACTCGCGCAGAGCCCGCACCGGGTGCACGACGCAGCGTCGGCCGCGATCACTTCGAGGCTGCGTCGCGCGGCTGGCGGCGTCAGCGGGCGCGCCGCAGGGCGTGAGGCGACCACCTCGGGGAACGGATCGAGCGGGGCAGGCGGCAGCGACAACGACACGGGCGCCGCCAGCGGGCGCGGGGTTCGGGGCTCCGGCGGATCTGGGGCGCGCGGCTCGGGAGCCACGTTGGGAGCAGTTGCCTGCGCGGCGACAGCCGGCGCGCGTTTTCCGCGCGGAATACCCGAAGCGCCTGAATCGCGCTGCCACTCGAGGTACGCGCGCAGGGACGCGGCGATGGCCGCGAGCTCGGCTCTGGGATCAGCCTCCATCACCCTTCACGGCTACGCCCGTCGACCCCGGGCCGCAAGACCTCTGGCGCGCAATGAAAGGCGACTTATGATGAACGCCATGGACCGCGTACCCGCTCCTCGGCACAAGATTGGTCGCCTCGCAGCCTACGGACGTTTCTTTCGCGACAAGGACGCCCCGCTCTCGGGAAAGCTCTTCGTCATTGCGACGATCGTCTACGTCATTTGTCCGATCGATTTCATCCCCGACGTCGCCCCGGTCATCGGTTGGCTCGACGACCTTGGCCTGGCAGGGGCGGCGCTCGTCTACCTGTCGCGCGTCACAGAAAAATACAGGGTAGCTCCCGCCGACTCGGTGACCGTCGATGCCCACGGCACGTCGGAGCCGTGGCCCGCGACCGACGCCTACGCGCCTGCCGCGGTCGTGCGTCGCTGATTATTTCGCGGCGGCGATCGCCGCTTCGATGTCGGCCGTCAAGCTCGGGTCGTCTGGCGTGACGGTCGAGTCGTAGCGCTTGATCAGCACGCCCTTGCGACTGAGCAGGAACTTGTTGAAGTTCCACGAGATGGCGCCCGCGCCGCCGGGCTGCGCTTTGAGCCAGCTGTAGATCGGGTTCTCGGTCGGCGGGTTCACGTTGCTCTTGGTGAACATCGGGAACGTGATGCCGTACTCGGCGGTGCAGAAGGTGCTGATGTCCTTGTCGCTGCCGGGCTCTTGCGCGCCGAACTGGTTGCACGGAAAACCAAGGATGGTGAACCCCTTCGAACCGTACTTTTCAAACACCGCCTGAAGCGGCTTGTATTGCGGAGTGTAGCCGCACGCGGAGGCCACGTTGACGACCAGCACGACGTCACCGCGGTATTCGCACATCGAGACGGTCCGCGTTTGGCCGAGGTCGGGTGACGACAGCGCGTAAAACGAGCCCGCCGGCGCTGCGGGATTGCACACGAACGCTGCGTCGGCCGCATCGTCCTGAAAGATCGCGGCGTCTTTGGGCGCCGGAGGCGAGGCAGCGTCGGCCGGCACAGCGGAGTCGGTGCCATCGACGGCAGGCGCTGGCTGCGTGTCGCTGGTGCTGCACGCGAGCAGCGCGAGGGGGGAGAGCGAGGCGATCAGGGTACGAAGCTTCATGGGCAAACCTTTTGTAGATACTCGGATGAACGCGCCCGTGATCCGGGGGCGAAAATTGCGCTCAATTCGCGCAGGCCCGCCACTGGCCGACTACCGGCCTACGAGAAACCGCAGCACCATGGCGATGGCCTTGCCGTACGGAGGGCGCAGCAGCCCGCCGCCGTTGACGCGCGCCTGATAGAAGACGGGCTTCTTCTTGCTGAACGTGTCGAAGCCCTCTTTGCCGTGATAGTGCCCCATGCCGCTGCCGCCGACGCCGCCGAAGGGCAGATCGTCCTGCGCGAAGTGCATCATCGTCTCGTTGACCGAGACGCCGCCCGACACCGTTTGCTCGAGCACCTTGGCGAGCGCGTCGTCGTCGTAGCCGAAGAAATACAGGGCGAGCGGGCGATCGTGGTCGTTTACGTACGCGATCGCGTCGTCGAGCGTGTCGTACGGCTTAATCGGCAGGATGGGGCCGAAGATTTCCTCGCTCATCGCGCCTACGTGGTCGGGCGGGTTGACGATGAGAACGGGCGCCATTTTTCGCGTGCCGGAGGTGTCTTCGGTTGAAGTGGGCACGATCTTCGCGCCCGTAACGCGCGCCTCGTCGACGAGCTGCTGAAGGCGGGCGAAGTGCCGATCGCTGACGACGCTCGTGTAGTCGACGTTATCTTTTACGGTGGGATACATCTGCGAAAAGGCCGCTTTGCACTCGTCGACGAACGCGTCGACCTTGCGCCGGGGCACCAGCACGTAGTCGGGCGCGATGCACGTCTGCCCGGCGTTGAAGCTCTTGCCGAACATGATGCGGGTCGCGGCCACGTCGAGCGGGAAGTCATCGGCGATGATCACGGGAGACTTGCCGCCGAGCTCGAGCGTGACCGGAACGAGGTTCTCCGCCGCCGCGCGCATGACGACCTTCCCCACGCGCGTCGAGCCTGTAAAAAGCAGGTGATCGAACGCGAGCTTCGAAAATGCCTCGCCGACTTCGGGGCCGCCCGTGACGACCAAAACTTCGTCGTCGGAGAACACCGCCGACAAGCAGCGCGCGAGCTCGCGGCTCGTCTCAGGCGTGAACTCGCTCGGCTTGATGAGCACGCGGTTGCCGGCCGCGATCGCGCCAGCAAGAGGCGACAGGGCGAGCTGCATCGGGTAGTTCCAAGGCGCGATGATGCCGACCACGCCGAGCGGCTGCGCCATCACTTCGGCGCGCGCGGGCGCGAACAGCCAGCTCACGGGTCGGGACTCGGTCTCCATCCACTCGTGAAGGTGCTCTCGGCAGTGGGAGATCGCCGCGAGGGTCATGAACACTTCTGCGGTGAGCGTTTCGTGCCTCGAACGATGTCCGAAGTCGGAGGCGATCGCCTTGACGAAGGCTTCCTTGTTGCCCTGGACTGCTTTTTCGAGCTTGTCGAGGCGCGCGATGCGAACTTCGTACGACGGCGCGGGCTGCTTGCGGTGTGCCGCCTTCATGGCCGCCAGCTGGGCATCGAGGCTGCGCGCGGGAGCGCTCTCGGCAGGTTGGTCGCTCGGCTCGTGGGAAAAATCGACGGCGTTGGCCATGGCGCGCTCCATTGCGGGAAGGGCCGCAGTTTAGCACGACGCTGCTTTAGGCGAGCGCGCGACCGAGGAAGTCGCCCAGCGAATCGACGACCAGCTGCGGAATCTCGTGCGCGCCGCGGAAAGCCTGCCAGGTGACGTCCAGTGCGGCCGTGACCATCTCGTCGCGAAGCCGCTCAGCCAGCGAAAACGGCAGCACCGGATCGCGTACGCCGTGGCTCTGATACACGCGAAGCCCTTTCCGCGCTGGCAGCAGCGGCAGCCATTCTTCTTCCGCGATGAGCGTTCCGGAGAGCTGCACCAGGCCGGCGAGCCTGCGCGAAGTGCGAAGCGCCACATCGGTCGCGAGCATCGCCCCCTGAGAGAACCCGCCGAGCACGATGGCGCTGGGCGTCAGCTCGCGCTCGATATCTGCGAGCAGGCCTTCCATGCCCTCGCGCGCTTCGGCCAGGCCGCGAGGAACCTCGCGCGACATGTCGCGCTGCTCGCCGCGCTCCATCGCCCGCTGGAGGCGCTGCATGTCGATCATCCACCACGCGCGCGCATCGGCGCCGGGGAACATGTCGAGCGCGATGGGGGCCGCCGGAAAAACCAGGCGCGTACCGGCTGGGACCCGCAGCGCGCCGCCGAGCCCCACGAGGTCTTCTCCTGACGCGCCAAATCCGTGGAGCAACACCACGACCGGCCCGGTCCCCGCGCCGGAACCGTCATCGCCTCCGGTAATGACGACCTCGTAGCCACCAATCTGCGTCCTTCGCATAAGGGAGATTGTATCCCACAAATGCGCGAAGGCCGCGATCCTCGCATGGAGAACCGCGGCCACCGGACGAAGCGTGAGGCGCTGTCAGTTGGGCGGGGGAGGCGGCGGCGGCTTCGTCGGATCGCCGACGCATGACGACAGGTCGAAGAAGAGGAATTCGAGGGCGGCTTCCTGCTGGGTCATCGCGGCCTTTGCATCGCCGCAATCGCCGAGGGGCCCGAGTGACCCTCCTCCCGACGAGACGTGCAGGTCGGAGAACACGGCCAATCCGCACTGGGCGGCGGGCTGCGCGTTGACCGGGGCGTTGAACGACAAATAGGCCGTGTTGTACGCCTTGTTTTTGAGGTTCTGATCACCGTAATAAATCCACGGGGTGGTGGCGCCGGTGACGATGCCAACGTCATGCGCGGCGTAGTCGAGCGTGATTTGTCCCTTGGACGGAGGCGCGCCCTTGAACACGTTTTGTACCCACGCGTCGAACGCGACGCCCTTCGGGAAGGTCGTGTTGATGTACCAGGGCGGACCGTTGCTGGGCCCGGGGGCGAGCCACTGCGCTGTGCTGTTGAAGTCAGCTTGGCCGTTTCCGGGCGCAAACCAGTTGTAGTGGTAGTGCGTTCCGAACAGGCGACCTCCGCCGTTCACGTAATCGTGCATCGCCTGGTAGCCCTGCGGCTTTCGGTCGACGGGGCTGCACTCGCAGGAGTTGATCACGATGTCGTGCTTGGTGAGCTCGGCTTTGTTGGCCCAAAACGCGTAGGCGTCTTTCGAGCCGGGTCCCGAGGCTCCGCCGCTGCCGGTGAACAGGTGCACGCGGCCGGCGGCCGAAAACTCGCTGTCGTCGATGCCGATCTTTCGCATCAGGCACTCGAGCTTGTCGCAGCCGCCGGTGGCCATCGCGAGCTGCGGCAGATTGTCGAACGGGCTGCCTTCCTTCTGCTTTTTCGGCAAGCGCGTGATGGTCTCGAAGCCGCTGCCGTCTTTTTTACCGAGGGCGGTATCGACGCACTGCGGGACGCTCGGAATGGTGATGACGCGGCGGAACTTGCCGAGCTGCATGACGAGCGGGATGTTGGTGCCCACGGGCGCGTCGACGATCGTGAAGTGCCCCTTTGCGTCGGTCTGCACTGCGCTCGGCAGCGGCGAGCCGGAAGCGGGCGCCTGACACGACGTGCAAACGGCGCCTGAAGCAATGTCGAGCAGCGGCGCATTCGGGACGTAGACGTAGACGTTGTAAAGCGGATTGCGGCCCATCGGGTCGTAGACCGTCCCGCTGATCGTCGTGTGGTTGCCGTTGCTGCAATTGACGACCTGACACTCGAGCCCCGTGCACGTCACCACGTCTACTGCGGCGTCTCCGTTGATGATCAGGCCGCCGCCGTCTTCGTCGGCCGGGTCGATGATGCCTGCGTCGGAATCACCGGAGTCTCCGCCTCCGCCGAAGTTGGAAGCGGGGGCGCTGCTGCAGCCCGGTGCGGCCCACAGGCCGGCGGCCCCCGTTAGGCTGGCGACAATCAATAAGGCAGGGAAGGTTTTCATGCGGACTCCTCGGGCGCGCCAAAGCCGCCGCTGCGGCAGGCTCATGCTTGTCGCAAGTTTGGCGTTAACTCGGCAGCCGATCAAGCAGTGACGGCCAAAAATGCGCGAAAGCCGCGATCCTCGCATGGAGAACCGCGGCTTTCGTGCAGCGTGACGTGCTGCTCAGTTCACGGGCGGCGGCGGCGGCGGCTTGCTGTCATCCGACACGCAAGACGAGAGGTCGAAGAAGAGGAACTCGAGCGCGACTTCGTTCACGAGGTGCGTCGCGTCGGCCTGCTTGCCGCAATAGGCCGGCCAGCCGCCGGTGCCGGGGGCCGAGCCGGAAAGGTGAACGTCGGAGTACACGGCGCGACCGCACTGCTTGTCGACTGTGGTCTTCACCGGCGTGTTGAACGACAGGTAGTACGTGTCGTACTGCGTCTGGCTCGTCTTGTAGGCGTTGCCCTTTGTGCCCGTGTAGATCCAGCGGGTGGCCTCGTTCTTCTGGGGAGTGAGCGTGACGTTCTTCACGTCGTTGCGAATGTCTCCCAGATCGAGCTGGCCCTTGGTGTGGGTGATTTTCAGTTGGGTCTCGGACGTATCCATCCAATCAGAGAACGCCGCGCCCTTGGGGAAGTCTGTGTCGATGTAATAGGGGGCGTTGGCGAGTGAGAAGTCAGCCTGTTCCCACTGCGCGACCCCGTTGAAGTCGGCGGGGCCCTGGCAGGTGTTGTCGAACTGGCACTGCTGTTGGCTGGCGAACCAGTTGTAGTGGTAGTGCGTGCCGAACATGCGGCCGCCGGCGTCGAGGTAGGCCTTCATGTTCGCATACGCCGGACCTTTGCTGGCGCGGTCGTAGGTGCTGCACTCGCACGCGTTGAAGATGATGTCGTATTTCATCATCGTCGCCTTGTTTCCCCACAGGGCGTAGGCGTCGCCAGGCGCGTTGCTGCCGAAATCCTGGCCGTTGTCGTTGCCGCGATAGATGTGCATGCGCTTGGTCGGGTCGGCGAAATTCGGACCCCCGATGGCGCTCGGATCGAGGCCAAGGTGCGTGAAGAAACACTCGGCCTGATCGCAGCCCGTGGTGAGCGCGATGAGCGGGATGTTGTCAGCCGGGTCGCCTTCCTTGTGCTTCTTGGGAAGGCGCGTCTTGTTTTTGTCGGTCTGCGGGTTGTCGACGCACTGGGTGACCTGCGGGATGCTGACCTTGCGCCGCCATTTGCCGAGCTGCATCACGAGCGGGATATCGGACCCGACCGGCACGTTCTCGAGCTTGAAGTGGCCCTTTGCGTCAGTGGTCGTGAACACGACGGGCGAACCCGACGCCGGCGCCTGACATGAAGTGCAAACAGGGCCCGTCGCGATAGGGTCGAGGGGCGCGTTGGGCACGTAGACGAAGACGTTGTAGAGGCCGAGGCTCCCCGCAGGATCGTAGACCGTGCCGCTCACGGTCGTCGTGGTGCCATTGCCACAGTTGACCTGTTGGCAGGCGAGACCTACGCAGGCCGGCGCTGCTTCGACGCTCGAATCGACGCCGCCGAACGGATCGCTGGCGTCGTCGTCAAATCCGCCTTCGCCCGTGCCGCCGTCGTCACCGCTTGAATTGAACTTCGAGTCGGGAGCCGTGCTGCAGCCGGGAGCTGCCCAAAGAAGCGAGCCGACGGCCAGCCCGGCCGCTGCCAGGAATGCCCAGGTTTTTTGCATGTTGTTGGCCTTTGCGAAGTGAGCGGTAAGGAGGTCGAGCGTAGGCGCGCCAAATCCGCGCCCTAGCGTAATTGTGAACGGAAAGTATGCGGCGTTCAACAGCACAGTGTCGCGCGGCCTGATCTGCCGATTTTTCGGGCGTCGCGGCCTGCCGGAAAGTTGACCGCCGCTGGCGCAGCAGATACCGCTCGGCGAAATGGCAGCCAACCGCGCAAAATGGGCTGGAGGCTTGGCGCTCGCCGGAGCTCTCCTCGGGCTGGTGTTCGCCGCGTACTCCACTTCGGACTATGCGGCGCACCTCGACCGTCAGATTCACGCCATCCACTGCAGCTTCATCCCCGGCGCGCCGGTCGATTCGGGCGAAGGGAATGCCTGCAAAACGGCGCTGTTTAGCCCGTATTCTGCGCTCTTTCGGCAGTCGTTCTGGGGGGGAGTGCCGATCTCGCTCTTCGCGCTCGGCTCGTTTGGATTCTTCGCTGGGTTCGCGCTCTTCGTGCTGCTCGGCGGCGCGCGCACGCCCAAGCGGGCGCTCCAGTTCATGGGCACGATCGGGCTGACGCCGCTGCTGGCGTCGCTCGTGATGTTCACGATCTCGGCCGTTCAACTGCATGCATTCTGCAAGGTATGCATCGGCATCTACTTCTCGAGCGGCCTGCTCGCCGCCGCCGGCCTGATGGCGTGGCTGGCGCTGCGTGACGACGCATCGCAGGCCTCGCCGCGACCGCCCGGCTCCGCGTTGATGCTCGGCGGGTGGCTCGCTGCGCTGGGCGCGGCGTCGGTGCTGCCTGCCCTCGTGTACGTCTCGACGCTGCCCGACTACAGGCCGATGATGAGCTCGTGCGGCAAGCTGGCCGTCGCCACCGAGGCTCACGGCGCGCTCGTAAAACTGCCGACGTCGAGCCCGGTGCAGGCGGTTACGCTGTTCGAGGACCCGCTGTGTCCGACTTGCAAAGCCTTTCACGAGCGCATGGTCGTGGAGGGCGTGTTCGAGCGCCTCGACGTGACGCTCGCGATGTTCCCGCTCGACAACGAGTGCAACTGGATGCTCGATCGCACCCTCCATCCGGGGGCGTGTACGCTCTCGAAGGCGGTGCTCTGCGGCAAGGAGCGGGCGCGCGCTGTGCTCGAGTGGTCGTATGCCGAGCAGGAGACCCTGCGAGACATCGCCAAGACGAATCCGAAAGCGCTGCGCGAGCGCATCTCGGCAAAGTGGGGCGCCGACGTGAACGCGTGCATCGATGAAAAAGACACGACGGTGCGACTCAACCGCCATCTTCATTTCGCCGCCGACAATCACGTGCCGGTGTCGACGCCGCAAATGTTTCTCGGTGACAAGCGCCTGTGCGACGAAGACACCGATCTCGGCCTGAAATACACGCTCGCGCAGCTCGCGCCCCAGGTGCTCCCATGAGCGAAGCCACGCAGCAGGAAGCGACTCCCAGCCTCGCGAACAAAGCCGGCGCTGCGCTCGTTGGCAGCCTCGTCGGGGCCGTGCTCGTGCTCGGCGCGACCCTGTCGGTACGAGGCATGGTGTCGGGCGCCGCCGACCGAATGAAGCATCCGGAGGCCGTCAAGAAAGAGCTCGCCGTGGCTGTCGCCGACGACACCGAGGCGCCTTATTGCACGCCCGCGTTCAAGACCGTTCTGCAGCGGGTGCTCAACGCGTGTGGTCTGGTTGGAAGTGAATCGCGCCGCGGCTGCCAGCCGGCCGACGTCAAGACGTTCGCCTCGATCAGCGACGAGGACTTCAACGCGCTCTTTACTCCGCTCAAGGATCGCGGCGCCGTCCTGATGTTCGACGACGGCAAGGACGATCTCGACCCCGACGGCCGCAAGCTGCTCGAGGAAAAATGGCTCGACCGCAAGGGCGCCCGCTATTTCTTCGTGGTCGCCCGCGCCTCGAAGAAGGGCAACGTCGACATGAACCGGGCGTTGTCGCACCGGCGGGCCAACTCGGTCATGCTCGACCTCGCGAACGCGTTCCACGACCCTGATCTCGACAAACAGGTCGGGCTGCTGTGGCTTGGCAACGAGTTCGCGCAGCTTGGTAAAGACTGGTGTGAGTGGCCGACCTCGCGCGAAAAAAAGTCGTGCTCGCCCGAGGCCATCAACAGGAGCGCGTTCGTGTCATGGGTCGACTGCAGGCTCTAGCCCTTGCGGCGCTCGTCGTCGCAATAAGTGTATCATGCACAGAAGCCGGCGAACGGTCGCCTGCGCCGTCGTCGCGTAGCGAGCAGATCGTGACGTCGGCGACGGCCGCGGCCACGACGGCGCCTTCCGCCCACGTGGCGCCGCCCGCGCCCTCTGCGCCGCGCACGCTGTGCTCGCCGCTCGCAGGCCGCACGCTCGCCAAAATCGCGCCCACGCGCGTCGACGCGCAGGGCAACAAGAGCGACGGCCGCATCGATTTAAGGGCGGCCAGGTTTACGTGGGTCGACTTCTTCGCGAGCTGGTGCGGGCCCTGCAAAGAGGAGCTGCCGAGGCTGGAGTCATTCGCGGCGCGCCTGTCGAAAGACGGCGTCGATGTTCAGCTCGTGCACGTGTCGCTCGACGATGACTTGCGTCAGCTCACTGCGTTTTTTGGCAAGGACACGCGCATCAAGTCGTCGCTGTGGCTCCCCGATGGACCTGCGCGCGAGGGGTTTCTCGCGAGCCTGAAGATGAAGGCAGCGCCCGCGCTCCCCGAGCACGCGATCGTGTCACAAGATGGCAGCGCGAAGTGTTTCGTGGACGGCGCGTTCACCGACGCCGACTACCCGCAGCTGCTCGAAGCGCTGCGCCGATAGCGCTTCACAGGCGGCTGCTGGGCGAAAGATCGAACGCGAGGCGCGTGCGGCCGACGGCGATCTGATCCCCGTCCTCGATCACCTGCTCGGACTTAAGCCGCACGAACACGCCCGTGCGCGACTGCATGTCGGTGAGCACGATGGACCCTGCCTGCTCTTCGACGAGGCAGTGCTGCTCGCTCACGAGCGGGTCGTCGGCGAAGACGAGATCGCCCACAACCGAGCCGATCGTCAGCGTCGTGCCGCGCGCAACGACGCACGCGCCAGGCGCGCCGCCTTCAAAGATTTGCACCACCCGGAACGCCGAGGCCCACTTGGGCGACGAATAGAAATACGTTGGATCCGGATCGGGGCCGTCGTCGGCATCGGGGTTGCGCTCGATGCGAAGCAGCTGATCGCCTACGAGGAATTCGTCGCCGGGCTCGAGCTCGACCGGCGTTCGGACGCGCCAAAATACGCCGTTTCCGCCCTCGATATCGTTCAGCCACAGCGCGTTGTCGACCCAGCGAACCGTGGCCTCGCTCGGATGGCAAAACTTGTCGCCGCGAAGGGTGATGCCGCCGGACGCGCCGATGATGACCTCGTCGCCCTTGGGCTCGTAGCTCTGCGGCCCGCCCGAGAGGCTGCGAAGCACGTCGACGCGGAAGCGCGGTTTTGCAGGGCGCACGAGGGCCACGGCCTCGGGCTCGGCGGGGCGCACGAGGTCGATGGGATGCGGGTAGGACGAGATGCGCTGCGTGGCCGGCGCTTCGTCGGGATCGAACGCTGGAGCAGGCGTCTGGGGCGGTTCGGCGACGGGCGGAAGGAGCGGCTGCGTGATCGGCGGCGCGGGCAGCGCGGCGTCGGCCTTCTTGCCGAGTCGTTTGAGCTCGACGTTGGGGGCGCCCTCAAGCAGCTGCATCCCCCCGATCGCCTCGCCGGCGATGATCGCGTCGAACTTGCCGTCGCGCAGCGCGACGATCATCTCCATTTGCTGCCCCTTCATGAGGGTCTTGACCTGCAGACCCACGTCGGGGCGCGAGACGAGCTCGGCGTAGGAGCGCTTGTGGCTCTTGATGATGCGCCCACCATCGGCGAACAGGTGCGTGATGATGTGCGGCTTGCTGAGGCCGGAGTCTTCGGTCTGAATGTGAAATACGTGATTGTTGTATTTTACATTGTTATTGAACCCAACCTGCGCGCGGTTGAAGCTCGGCTGGTTGATCTCGCGCACGAGGCGCGCGATTTCGTCTGCGCTCCACCGCGCGATCGCGGCGTCGAGCTCAGGGCGGCTGCCGGTCAGACCTTCCATGTGCGCGAACGCATGGCGCGCCACCGGGGCGGAGGCGTCGAGGCGCAACGCTTCGGCGAGAAGTTGCTGGCCTTCGGCGTCGTTCGCTCCCGCAGCGGCGAGCGCGGAGAGCATGGCGACGGCCTCGGGAGTGCGCCCTTTGTCGACGAGCCACTTGGCGACTTTGGTGGCGGAAGCGCGTGCTTGGCTGTTGGCCTGGGTCATCGGTACCTGAAAGCTTCACACCAGTATCTGCCCTTGTTGCGCGCTAGTAAACGAGCACGCTTTCGGCACGCACCGGCAGCAGGCGCTCGCGGCCTCGGAGAAAGCCGAGCTCGACCGCGAACGCGAAAGCGATGACGTGACCGCCCTGGTTGCGCACGAGCTCGGCGGCAGCTTTCGCGGTGCCGCCAGTCGCGAGCAGGTCGTCGACGACGATGACGCGAGAGTCTTCGACGATGGAGTCCTGGTGCATTTGCAGCTCGGCCGTCGAGTACTCGGTGTCGTAGCGAACGCTGTCGACGGCGGCGGGAAGCTTGCCCGGCTTTCGCGCAGGCACGAAGCTGGCGTTGAGGCGGGCGGCAAGCGCACCACCAAAAATGAAGCCTCGCGCTTCGATGCCCACGACGGCGTCGATGTGCTCGCCGATGAAACGCTCCGCCAGCGAGTCGAGCACGATGTGGAACGCGCGCGGGTTGGCCAGCAGCGGCGTGATGTCCTTGAAGACGATCCCGGCCTTGGGAAAATCGGGGATGTCGCGGATGTGCGCGCTGGCGAAGGCGAGCTGGTCGGTGTGCGGCAGTCTCGCGCGTGCGGCCTTGGCGGGCGAAGGTTCGCGGGCTTGAACGCTCGGGGCCTCGGCAGAGCGGGGGGCGGCTAGGGGGGCACGAGCGGTGGTTTTTTTAGGCATGGAGGATATCGAAGCGCGCGAGGCTACATCATTTGGCGGCGAGGAGCGCCGCGAGGCCGGTCAGCTGATCGCCCGCTGACAAATCGAGCATGAGGGGCGTGACCGAGACGAGCCCGCGGTCGTAGGCGTCGGTGTCGCTTCCGGGGTCTGGATCGTGGCGTACGCCCGGACCGCCGAGCCAGATGTAGTCGCGGCCGCGCGGGTCCTTTCGAAAGTCGAGCACCTCGTCGTAGATGCGGGCTCCGGTGCGTGTGGCGGTGAAGCCTCCGCTCCACTCGCGGGGGAAATTCACGTTGAGCAGCGTCGCGCGCGCGCCGGCGGACTGAAGCGTCAACACGCGCTGCGCCAGCTCGGCCACCTTCGCGGCGACCGCGTCGAAGTCGGCCTTGATGTGTGCGCTCGTTGCGATCGCGGAGATGCCGCGCAGGGCGCCTTCGCGCGCTGCCGCGACCGTGCCGGAATAGAAGACGTCCTGTCCGAGGTTGAGTCCGTGATTGATTCCCGACACCACCAGATCGGGACGCCGCGGCAGGATTCGTCCTTCAGAGTGGAGTGCAACATACACGCAATCGGCGGGGGTCCCGTCGACAGCGAACACGCCGTCGCCCACGTCACGAATGCGCAGCGGCTTGTGCAGCGACAGCGCGTGACTCGCCGCGGACTGCTCCGCCTCGGGGGCAGACACGATGACGTCCCCGACCTCGCGCAGCGCAGCACGCAGAGCGTGAATGCCGCGGCTGAAGTGGCCGTCGTCGTTGGAAACGAGAATGAGGGGCCTGTTCACTCCGACGCTCTTTAGCAGCGGCGACGTCGCTCGTACACGGGGCGCAAACGCTCAGCGCGCCCTCGCGCCCCAGCCGCGCGCGTCGGTGTCGGCGCGCTCGCGATGGCGACGACCACTGTCGACCCAGCGCTCGCCCGCGGCGTAAGCGGCCACCTGGGGCGTCAGCATCTCGACCCACGCGACCGCCTGCCCGCCGCGCGCCTGAGCGAGCACCATCGACGCGAGACCGAGCGCGTCTTGCGTGTTTCCGGCGGCTGCGAGCGCGGCCGCGAGCGTGACCGCGCGCGAGATCCCGGGCTTCTTCCCGGCGTCGAGCGCGATCGCGTGCTGAGCTTCGCCGAGCGCCCGGCGCCCGTCGACGACGGCCGGATCACGCGCGGTGGCGAGCACCCATGCAAGGCGCTCGGAGAGGTCGCCCGAAGTCGGCATCGCAGCCGTGGCGCGCTCCGCAGAGGCGAGCGCGGCGGCATCCTGACCGATCGACAGCAGGAACGTAACCTCGTTGACGCGCGCAGCGATGTCTCGCGGATGCTGAGCGATCGCGAGCGACAGATGCGACCGCGCGAGCGCGTCCCAGCCGAGCTCCGCGGCGATGGCTCCCATGTTCGAGTGGACGTCGGCGAGCGGCTCGAGCGCCAGCGAGCGTTCGTAGTGCGAGAAGGCCTCAGCCTTGTTGCCGGCGAGCAGCAACCTCGCCGCGAGATTGCGGTGCAGGCGCGAGTTTCCGGGGCGCACGGAGACGTCGTGTCGAAAGAGGCTCTCGGCGGTGGTGAAGTCGACGTTGCGTTTGACCGTCAGCGCGCCGAGCGCCAACGTCACCGCCGCCGCGAGCGCGAACGTCGTGCGCGGGCCGCCGCCCAGTCGAGCCAGCGCGCGGGCCGCTGCCACCACCGCGAGCGCCACGAGGCCTGCGAGCGGCAGGTACATTCTGCGCTCGGCGACGAGCTCGTGCGCGAGCGGGATGAGCGTGGACGTGGGCGCGAGGACTGCGAAGAAGACGAGGCCTGCCCAGCCCGCGCGCGGCGCCTTGAAGAAGGCCCACGCGGTTGTCGCAACGAGGGCGATGACGACGAGCGCGAAGGGAATTTGCGGGGCGAACCGGGGCGCGACGGGCCAGTCGAAATAGTCGACGCTGAGCCGCAGCGGGGCCACAGCGAGCCTGAGGTAGTAGACGATGACCTCCCACTCCGAGTTGAGGTAGTCGAGCCGCGAAATTCCGGTCTGCGTTCCCTGACTCGCCGAGCCCGGGCCGCGTGAATACACGACCGCGGCGAGCCCGAACGCCGCCGCCGCGAGACCCGCGGCCCACGCATATCGCCGCCGTTTGCTGCGAGCGTCACCCGGAGGCGAAAACGCAAATTCGTACGTCGCGATGAGCACCGGCGTAACGATCGCTACCTCCTTGCTGACGATCGCCGCGCACGCCGCGAGCACTGCGAGCGCGTACCACTTCGTCGGGCGCGCCGAGGTCGACGACCGCTGCCACGCGCTGAGCGTCGCCAGCATGAAGCCCGCTGCGAGCGACTCGTAGCGGTGCACCGCATAGGTCACCGCCGAGGTGTGGAGCGGATGAGCTGCCCAGATCGCGGCGCACGCCAGCGCGATCGCAGAGCGCCCCAGCGGCGATTTTTCCGAGCCTTGGCGCTTGAGGGCTTCGCGAATGACCGACCAGAGCAGCGCGGCGTTCGCCGCATGAATCGCGATATTGACCAGGCGATACGACCACGGCTCTGCGCCGGTCCACGCCCAGTTGAGCGCAAACGAGAGCGTCACGAGCGGGCGCCGGGTCGCGACCGCCCAGTCGGCGGGGATCAGGTGGTGTACGGCGTCGGCGAAGATGATGTCGTTCTCGTCGTCGAACGCGAACTCGAAAGGCAGGGTGAAGAGCCACAGCGCCAGCACCAGCACGACGGGCACGAGCCATCCGTGGCGCGCGAGGGCGCGGGTCCACGCCGGCACCTTCGTTAGCGGCAGCGGAGAATGCGAGGTCGCGGGCGGCAGCATGTCGCCCCCATGCGTAACGGAGTTTTTGCCTCGCGGCCATCGCCCGATTTCTTGCGGCAGGCCGGCGCGAAAGAGGCGCGCGCGGGTGACACAAGCGCTTGGTGGGCCGCGATCGCAAGTGCTAGTTTGAATCGGGAGCGCGCGTGCCTTTCGGTCCGTTACGCGGGAGAGCCATTTTTGAAAGTCCTGATTCTCTGCGGCGGCATGGGCACACGACTGCGTGAACACACCGAGACGAGGCCCAAGCCGATGGTCGAGGTGGGGGGCATTCCGATCGTCGTTCACATCATGCGCATGTACGCGGCGGCGGGCTTCGACGAGTTCGTGCTTTGCCTCGGCTACAAGGCGGCGTTCATCAAAGACTACTTTCTCAACTACGAAGCCATGAGTCGCGACTTCACCGTTGAGCTCGGCAAGCCCGGGGCCGTGAGCTTTCACGGTTCAAGCGACGGCCGTCCGTCGTGGAAGGTGACGCTCGCGGACACCGGAGAGTCGACGTTGACCGGCGGGCGAATTGCGCGCGCGCTGCGCTACGTGCCGGAAGGCGAGATGTTCGCAGTGACGTACGGCGACGGGGTGGCCGATGTCGACCTCCGCGCGGTCGCCGAATTTCACCGCGAGCACGGACTCGCGGCGACGGTGACCGGGGTGCGGCCTCCGAGCCGCTTTGGCGAAATCGAGCACGACGGCCCCCGCGTGACGCGGTTCAACGAAAAGCCGCAGGCGGGGCAGGGGCTTATCAACGGCGGCTTCTTCTTTTTCGCGCCGCGCTTTCGAGACTACCTGATCGATGACGTCCACTCCGCGCTCGAGCGCGAACCGCTCGAACGGTGCTCGGCAGACGGGCAGCTCGCGGTCTACGAGCACAGCGGCTTCTGGCAATGCGTCGATACGTTTCGCGACTGGGAGCGGCTCGAGTCGCTGTGGGCCGGCGGCCAGCCGCCGTGGGTGCGCGAGGCAGGCTGATTTACAGGCCGCGGGCCCGGTGGAAGGCCGCGCTCCTGGCGATGGCCTCGGGCAGCGAGACGTTGGCGCGGAGGCCTAGCGATTGCGCGCGACTGGTGTTCGGAACGTACCGCCGTCGTGGTGCGCCCGGGTCGGCGGCGCGCGCGATGCTAACGGGCACGCCGAAGTGGTCGCCGACTGCCGCGGCAAGGTCGGCGATGGATACCGGCTCGTCCGATCCGACGTTGTAGGCGCCGCGCGCCTCGCCCCTTACGAGCAGCGTCAGGAGCCACTCGGCGAGATCCGTTCCGTAGAGATACGAGCGCACTGCGGCGCCGTCACCCGCGACCGAGATCGGGCGACCGGCGAGTCCGTCGCGGAGAAAATTGCCGAAGGCGAAGTGTGCGTCGAGAGGCAGGTGCGGGCCCGCGAAGGCGAAGCAACGCGCGAGCACGGGGGGCGGCCCGCCGCCCTCGGCCGCGTCGAGGCAGAGCCGCTCCGCCGCCCGCTTGCCGAGCCCGTACGTCGACTCGATCCGCGACGGATCGGGCTGCCCCGCGAAGTGCTCCGGCACACGCGCGAGGTCGCTTGGCTGATCGCCATAAACTGCGCCGGAGCTCACGTACAGCAGCTGCTGGGGTTTCGCGCGCATCGCGTGCTCGAGCACGTGCGCGGTGCCTGCAGTGATGACGTCGGCGAGCTCGGCTGCGGCGGCGGGGCCCGCGGCGTTTACCGTCGAGGTAGCCCCGTGCACGAAGTGGCTGAAGGCGCCTTCGGGGGCAACGTAGTCACGAGCGTCGCCGCGGCAAAACTGCAGCCACCGCGCGTTTTCGAGCGAGGGCGCCGTGGCCAGAAAGCGCTCGGGAGCCCTCGAAAGCGCGACGACCTCGATTCCCGCCCCCTGCTCGAGGTTGGCGGCCTCGAGCGCCGCGAGCAGCCATCGTCCAAAAAAGCCGGTGCAACCGGTGACGAAGAGGCGCGCGCCGCGAAGCGCCTGAAATGTGTATTGTGCACGCGACAGGATGTCGGCCACATCGGCTGCGTCGATTAGCGGGCTGCCCGTCATGGGCGCTCAGGGCCTCGCAGACGGCTGAAAATTGATGCGCTCTTTTTCGACGACCATGGGACGCCGGAGCGTTTGTGTATGCACCGCGCCGATGTACTCACCCATCAGGCCCATGAAGAACAGCTGCACCGAGAACGTCAGAAAAAGCCCGATGAGCACGGGCGCCACGCCGATGGGAAAGCGATCCCAAAAAGCCAGCTTCGCGACGAGATAGGCGACGGCAAGGGCGAGGCTCGCGGCCGACAGCAGGAAGCCTCCGAACGTCGCGAGGCGAAGCGGCACCTTTGAATGGGTCGTGAGGCCGAGCATGGCCATATCGAAGAGCGTATAGAAGTTGTTGCTCGTCTTTCCGTGTTTGCGGAGCGGCTGGAAATAGGCGACTCGCGCGATCGGATAGCCGATCTCTGCGAGCAGACCCCGCACGTACGGGTACTGCTCGTTCATGTTGCGCAGCAGCTCGATGACGACGCGGTCGTAGATCCCAAAACCGGTGGCGTCGGCCACCATCTCGACGTCTGAGACGCGCGACAGCACGCGGTAGTAGAGGCGACGAAGCGGACGCATCGGCCAGCCCTCCTCGGTCTTTTCCTTGACGCCGAGGGCCACCTTGAAACCGGCCTCCCAGCGCTCGATAAACCGGGGAATCAGATCCGGGGGATCCTGCAGATCGGAGGCGAGGCAAACCACCGCATCGCCCTCGGCCTGCATCACCGCGTGGTACGGCGAGCGAATGTGTCCGAAGTTTCGGACGTTGACGATGACCTTGACCCGCTGGTCCTCGGCTGCGAGCGCCCGGAGCTTCTCGACGGTGTCGTCCTTCGACGCGTTGTCGATGAAGATGTGCTCGTAACGATAAGCGGGCACGAGCGCGAGCGCGGCTTTCACCTGCTCGTAGAGCTCCCGAACGTTGCCTTCCTCATTGTAGCAGGGCGTCACTACGCTGATGAGCCGGCGATCGTCTTGGTCCATGGGCGGAGGCGAGCATTACACGACCCAGCGCGGCGATGTCACGTGGCGGACGAGCGCAGAGCGCGCAGCGCGTAGACCGCGCGCGCCGAGTCGCGCTAACGTGGCGCCGAGAGACCGCGTGTGATCCCATACGAACCCAGCGCCTCGCCCGACTCTTCTGTTCGCGGGCGTGGCTACTTCTCTCAGGTCGCCAGGCTGGTCTTGCGCGGTGCGCTGCTGGTAGTGCCGGCGGTGTGGCTCGCGGGCAAGCTGCATCCCGTCGCCCTCATCGGAGCGATGGGGCAGCTGGGCTTCGTGCCGCTCGTCTCGTCGCTGGCGCTCGTGCTGCTCTGTTTCGCTGCCGGAGCGCTGCGCTGGCAAATTCTGCTGCGCGCCTACGGGGGCGTCGGCGTGCCCCGATTCGGTGTGCTGCTGAGGCACTTGCTGGTAGGATTCTACTTTAATCTCCTGCCGGGGAGCGTGGCGGGCGAAGCGGTTCGCGCGCACCGCGTACGGAAGGTATTCGCCGACGGCGCGACGACTTATCTCGTGGTGCTCGCCGACCGACTGATGGGGCTGGCCGGACTCGCGGCGCTCGCCGCCCTCACGCTCTGCGGCGCTGACCTGCCGATTCGGCTGCCGCGCGCAGTCGTGGTGCTGGGCATCCTGTTTACGGCGACCGCTGCGCTGGGAGGGTTGCTCGCGCCAGCGGTGATCGAGCGCTCGGCGGCGCTGCGGCGCATCCTGCAGCGTCTGCCCGGAGCCGGCGCGCAGCTCGCGGCGCTGCGGGCGCCGCACGGAAAAATGACGATCGTGACCGCCGGGGCGCTGTCGCTTTGCACGCAGATTTGCGTCGCGCTCGCGTGCGCGGTGCTCGTCATCTATGCCGCGCCCGTGGCAGACCCGGTGATGGTGATTCGGCTCGCTCCGTTCGTTGTATTGCTCACCTTCATACCTCTGACTCCCGGAGGCTTCGGACAGCGCGAGGCCGTCTTTGCCGCGACGTTTGCGCTGGCAGGTGCCCCGGAAGACGCCAGCGTCGTCGCGGGCCTCGCGCTTTTCGCCGTCGGCCTGCCGATCGCGCTGGCCGGCGCGGCCTGCCTTGCTCTTGAACGACTCGGAGTGTTTGTCGAACCAGCCTTCGATTCCTCATCGAAATAGCGATTTTCATCGCGCGCCGCTGCTATCCTTTCGGCGAGGTAGATCGGCCCATGCGCTCCCATTTTCAAGGCGCCCGCGTGCTCGTTACCGGGCACACCGGCTTCAAGGGCTCGTGGCTGGCCCTGTGGCTTTCGACGCTGGGGGCGCGGGTCACGGGCCTCTCCCTCGCGCCACCGTCGGAGCCGAACCTGTTCACCCGCGCGAACGTTGCCCGCGATCTCGTCGATCACCGCGGTGACATCTGCGACGCTGCGGCGCTCGCGAAGCTCGTGTCTGAAATCCAGCCGGATTTCGTGTTTCACCTCGCAGCGCAGCCGCTCGTGCGGCGGTCGTACGACGCTCCGCTCGAGACGTTCGCGTCCAACGTGCTCGGCACGGCCAGCGTCCTCGACGCGCTGCGCGGCGCGCGGCGCGCATGCGTGGCGGTCATCGTCACGAGCGACAAGTGCTACCAGCCGTCCGGCGGCGAGATGCGCGCCCGGAGCGAGGGCGACCCGCTCGGCGGCGATGATCCTTACAGCGCGAGCAAGGCCTGCGCCGAGCTCGTGACTGCAGCCTACAGGCGGAGCTATTTCGAGCTCGCGTCGCCCGGCGAGCGCGTGCGCGTCGCCACGGTTCGCGCGGGGAACGTGATCGGCGGCGGCGACTGGGGCGACGATCGACTCGTCGCTGACATCGCCCGAGCGCTCTCGGCAGAGCGCGCGGTCGCGCTTCGCAATCCCGGCTACGTGCGGCCGTGGCAACACGTGCTCGACCCTCTCTCCGGGTACCTCTGGCTGGCCGCGCGCATGGCTCGTCGCGATGGCCTCGAGCTGTGCGAGGGTTGGAATTTCGGCCCGCGCGCAGAGTCCTGGCGAACGGTGCGCGAGGTCGCGGACGCCGCCGTCGCTGCGTGGGGAGGCGGAAGCGTCGCGCAAGGCACCAGCGATTCGCACAAGCCCGAGATGTCGCTGCTCACGCTCGATACGGGCAAGGCCCAGCGCGAGCTTGGCTGGGCGCCGGTGTGGGCGTTCGAGCGCGCTGTGCGCGAGACGATGGACTGGTACGCGGCGGAGCATCGCGGCGGCGACGGGCGGGCGCTCTGCCTCTCCCAAATCGCCGCCTACGAGCACGACGCGGCTGCGGCGCATGCGCCCTGGAGTGAGCGATGACCGACACGAATCCCGATCCCGATGACGTAGCAGCGCTCGAGGCGAAGATCCTCGATCTCGTGACCGAGCTTCACGCCAGGAAGACTGCCAAACGTGCGCTCTTCGTGGCGGGCGCAACGGCCATTCCTTACGCCGGCCGCGTGTACGGCGCGGAAGAGGTGCGGGCCGCCGTAAAATCGAGCCTCGATTTCTGGCTCACGCTTGGCCCCGAAGGCGCGGCGTTCGAACGCGAGCTCGCGCACTATGTTGGGGTCAAGCACGCGCTGCTCGTCAACTCGGGCTCCAGCGCCAACCTCGTGGCGTTCATGACGCTCACGAGCGATGCGCTCGACCGCCCGATTCGCCGTGGCGACGAGGTGATCACGGTTGCCGCTTCATTCCCCACGACGGTCAATCCCGTCATTCAAGCGGGCTGCATTCCGGTGTTCGTCGACGTCGACCCGCGCACGGCGAACATCGATGTGAGCCGCCTCGAGGCCGCGCGCTCCGATCGCACCCGCGCCGTGATGATCGCCCACACGCTTGGCAATCCGTTCGACGTTGACTCAGTGCGTGCATTTTGCAAGCAATACGATCTCGCGCTGATCGAAGACAACTGCGACGCGCTCGGCAGTCTCTATCGCGGGGTGCGCACGGGCACCTTCGGCGATTTGGCGACGTCGAGTTTTTATCCGCCGCATCACATCACGATGGGCGAAGGCGGCGCGGTTTACACGAAGAGCTCGAAGCTGCGCACCATCGCCGAGAGTTTTCGCGACTGGGGGCGCGACTGCTGGTGCGCCAGCGGAAAAGACGACACCTGCGGCAAGCGTTTTGCGTGGCAGTGGGAGACCTTGCCGCACGGCTATGACCACAAATACGTCTACAGCCACATCGGCTACAATTTGAAGCCGACCGACATTCAGGCCGCGATCGGTCGCGCGCAGCTGCCTCGGCTTCAAGGGTTTGTCGAAGCGCGCCGGCGCAACTGGGAGAGGCTCCGCGCGCGGCTCGATGTCGCTTCGGGCGACTGGGACTTCATCGAGGCGACGCCGAATTCCGAGCCCAGCTGGTTCGGCTTTCTCGCCGTGATGAAGCGCCCCGATCACGAGCGACTTACGCGGATCTGCCGCGGTCTTGACGCGCGCAAGATTGGTCACCGTCGCCTCTTCGGAGGTAACCTGCTCAAGCAGCCAGCATATCGCGCGATCGAACATCGCGTCGTCGGCGGCCTCGAGGCAACCGACGCGATCATGAACGGCGGGCTCTTTCTTGGGGTCTACCCTGGGCTCACCGATGAGATGCTCGACGCGCAGGCCGACGCGCTGCTGCTGCTGACGCGCACGGCCTAGCAGGGTGTGCGATAGAGGGGATACCGATCATGGCACTTGTTCGCGTTGCAGACTTCATCGCCTCATTTTTGGCCGAACACGGCGTCGCAGACGTGTTCCTCGTGACCGGCGGCGGTGCCATGCACCTCAACGACGCCTTCGGCCGCGAGCGTCGCCTGCGTTACTGGGCGTGCCATCATGAGCAGGCCTGCGCGATCGCGGCTGAGGGCTACGCGCGCGCGAGCGGGCGCATGGCGGCCGTCAACGTGACGACAGGTCCGGGCGGCACGAACGCGATCACAGGCGTTTGGGGCGCCTACGTCGACTCGATACCCATGATCGTGGTCTCGGGGCAGGTAAAGTTCGAGACGGTGGTGCGCAGCACCAACTTGCCGCTGCGCCAGCTCGGCGATCAGGAAATCGACATCGCGCGGGTCGTGGCGCCGATGACGAAATACTCCGTCATGGTGACCGACCCGCAGACTGTTCGCTATCACCTCGAACGCGCGCTGCACCTCGCGACGAGCGGTCGCCCGGGACCGGTTTGGCTCGACATTCCGATGAACGTGCAGGGCGCGCGGGTCGACCCCGATACCTTGAGCGGATACGAGCCGGCCGAAGACGCGATCGCGTTTGCGACGACCGACCTCGCCGGCGCGGCGCGTGATGTTGTGTCGCGCCTGCGCGCGGCCCAGCGCCCTGTCGTCATGGTCGGCACCGGGGTGCGTGTTTCGGGAACGCATGACGCGTTTCTTCGAGCCGTATCGGCGATGGGAGTGCCCGTTGCGGTGAGCTTCAACGCCCTCGACGCATTGTGGGCAGAGCATCCTTGCTTCGTCGGCCGACAAGGCACCATCGGCGACCGCGCGGGAAACTTTGCGGTGCAGAATGCCGACTTGCTGCTGGTGCTCGGCGCGCGCCTGCCGATTCGTCAGGTCAGCTACGGTTGGCAGGGGTTTGCCAGGCACGCGCTGAAGATCATGGTCGACGTGGACGCGGCGGAGCTCGCCAAGCCGACCCTCTCGATCGACGTGCCCATCCACGCCGATCTGCGCGCCTTTTTCCCGGCGTTCGAGGCAGCCCTTGCCGAGGGCGGTCCTGGCGATTACCGCGCGGGCGATCACAGCGCGTGGCTGCGGTGGTGCCAGGCGCGCGCGGCTCGCTATCCGGTTGTCTTGCCGGAGTACTGGAACACGGCAGGGAGCGTAAACCCGTATTGTTTTATGGAAGCGCTGTCTCAGCAGGTGCGGCCCGGCGAGATGATCGTGAGCGGAGATGGAACGGCGTCGGTGGCGAGCTTTCAGGCCATGCGTCTGCCGCGAGGCGCGCGCCTGTTTCACAACTCGGGATCGGCGCCGATGGGCTTTGATCTGCCCGCGTCGATCGGCGCCGCCGTCGCGACGGGCGAGCGCGTCGTGTGCCTCGCCGGAGACGGCAGCATTCAGATGAACCTCCAGGAATTGCAGACGATCGCGACGCATCGCCTGCCCGTGAAGGTATTTGTGCTCAATAACGGCGGCTATCACTCGATTCGCCAGACGCAGCAAAACTACTTTTCGGACAACATCGTTGGGTGCGGACTCGAGAGCGGCCTCGGGTTTCCCGATTTCGGCGGACTCGCGCGACTGTACGGATTTGGCTTTCGGCGGGTTTCGTCGCACGGCGACCTCGCGGCGGCGATCGCCGATACGCTGGGCGATGACGGGCCGCAGATGTGTGAGGTAGTGGTTGACCTCACGCAGGCGTTTGCTCCGAAGCTCGCGTCGAGGCAACTGCCGGATGGCCGCATGGTGTCTTCGCCCCTTGAAGACATGGCGCCGTTTCTGACCCGCGAAGAGTTGCTCGAAAATATGCTCGTTTCGCCTGCGCCGCAGGAGTGACCGTCAGCGCGAAATTGGCGCTCCGTCCGGTCCCTCGCGCCAAGGCTCGCGCGCGGAGAACTGCTGCAGCATTCGTTCGGCGACGTTTGCCATCGGGGCGCGCCCCCGTCGCGTGGCCTCTGTCGCGAGCGCGGTTGCCACACCTGTTGCTTCGTTCCACGCGCCGCCTTCGGCGTACGCAGCGGCGAGCGTCTCGAGCAGGCGCAGCGAGGTCGCGTTCGCGGCGCGGGCATCGGCCGCAGCGCTCTCGCCGATCGCGATCGCCTCGGCGCCGTTGCGGGCGCGCGCGTCGGGGGCCGTGCAGAGAATTCGCGCCAGTTTCTCCCGGTTCGCGATGCTCGGATCGCGAGCGACGACGTCGCGCTGCGCATGAAGGGCCTCGGGCCATTTGCCCTGAGCGATCAGAACGTTTGCCAGGTTTACTTGAACGGTGAGATCGTCGGGCGTCAGCTTCGCAGCGCGCGAGAAGGCGATCTCGGCGTCGGCGAACCTTCCCTTGCGCGCTTGCACCGTGCCGATGTTGTTGATGCACACTGCGCACGTCGGTCCGTCTTTGGCCGCCAGCTCGAACTGGACGAGCGCCTCGTCTTCTGCGCCACGCGCAGCGAGCTCGACGCCGTAATGGTAGCGCGCGCGCACGTTGGCCGGGTGCGCGAGCACGATGCGGTGAAACAGCTCCTCGACGTTGCGGAACTCGGCATTTCGCTCGATCGTCGTCGCGACGAGCGCGCACGACAGGGTGACGACGATGGCGCCGAACGCGCGCGGAATTCGCCGCGACGCGAGCTCGATTCCGGCCACCGCGGCGGGGATGAGGAGCGCGAGCGGAACGTACATTCGCCGCTCGGCCAGCAGCTCATTTTTCAGCGGCAGCAGCGACGAAGTCGGCAGCAGCACGATGAGCCAACCGAGCGCCACGAACGCCATCGGCGGGGCGCGCCGCAGCGCAGCGAGCCCGCTGACGACAATGGCTCCGATGAGGGCTGCCGGAAGCGCGACTTCGCGGATCGACCGGGCGACCGGCCAGTCCCAGTAGTCGATGGACAGCCCGCGAGGCCATACCGCGAGCTCGAGATACCGCACCAACACGCCGAGCTCGCTCCTCGCGTAGTCGATCGGCCGAAGGTCGACGAAGCCGAACCCCTGCGATGCGTTGCGGCTGCCAAACGCGACGAGCAGGCCCACCACCGGCAAGAGCGCAAATAGCGTGAGATGGCTCGCGCGGCGCTTGCTCCAGAGTTCGGGCAGCCGCTCGCCCACGAAGCAGTGATCATACAGCAACACGAGCAGGGGGGCCGTGACGAGCGTCTCCTTCGTCGCCAGGCCGAGGAGGCACGCGAGCGCCATCGCGCCGCGAAGCCTGCTCGGATTCGCCGCCGTGACGCTCCGCGCGAACGTCGCGAGCGTGAGCAGATAAAACAGCCCTGCGAGCGACTCGTAGCGGTGAACGACGTAGGTGACCGCGCTGGTGTGCAGCGGATGGACGACCCACAAAACCGCGCTCGCGAGGGCGATGCCGCTGGCGCCGCGGGCGAAACGCGCGGAGAGCGCCGGGAGTCGAAGGGTTGTGCGTACGAGGTCGAAGAGCACGAGCCCCGAGACCGCGTGGATGGCCAGGTTCACGGCGTGCCAGCCGCCCACGCGATAGCCGTTTATGAAATAGTTGAGCGCGAACGACAGCTGCGCAAACGGCCGCGAGGCGCCCCGCGCCCAACGCAGCGATCCGAGATCGCGCAGGGCGGCGTTGTCTACGATGTTGGCGATGTCGTCCCAGAGGAACGGCACATCGAAGGTGCGGTGGTAGGCCACGAACGCGGCCGCGACGATCAGGGCGAACGCGAGCGCGACGCGCTTCGTCGCCAGCTGGGCGACGGGCTCCTGGGCGATTGCGGGATCGTGTTGCTCGTTCATTGCAGGTTGGCGCGGCGATGGCGAAGCGCAGGTGCAGACTGCATGCCGCCGCTACCGGCCGCGCGCGCGTACCGGCTCGGCGGTCGTGGGCCTGACCGGAATCTCTTCGGCCGCGATTCGCGCCCGCACGACCAGCACAGCAAGCATCAGCGCAGCGAAGGCGAGCAGCAGCGTGGCGGCGAGGTGAAGGCGCTCGGGTGAAGTGGACGCGTGAGCCGCGATCGGCGCAGCAGCCGCTTTCGGCGCCTCGGCGCGCGGGCGGGGCAGCGGCGGCGGCGGGACGGCGAGCTCGAGATGCATGTCGTCAGCGCGCTTGACCTCGGGTTCGGGCTCCGGATCGGGTTCGATGTCGAGCGTGAGATCGGTGCGAACGAGCGACAGGGGCGGCGCGTTGTCCTTGGGCTTCGCGGCACCATCGGAGACAACGGCAAGCGCGGGTTCGACGTCGCCCGTGAAAGGCGCAAGGGCGCTCGCGAACGCTCGCATGTTCGGCGTTCGGTTCGCGGGGTCGCGCCTCAGCGCCGCCTTGAGCACCTCCGCAAGCGCCGCGGGAGCCGCCGGTGCGCGCTCGAGCAGGCTTGGCGCGTCGTGCTGCGCGATCGTGGAAAACAGCTTCCATACTGTCTCGCCCGTGAAGAGCGGGGCGCCCGTGAGCGCTTCATACAGAATCACCGCGAGCGACCACACATCACTCCGCTCGTCGGCGGTGCGCGCGCCGTTGACCTGCTCGGGTGACATGTAGCGCGGCGAGCCCACGAGCACATCGGCGTGGGTAAGCGAGACGGCGTCTGCATCGAGGGGCGCGTCGAGCTTCGCGATGCCGAAATCGATGAGCTTGACGGTCTCGGTGCCGCGCGCCGAACGCGAGATAAAAATGTTCGAAGGCTTGACGTCGCGATGAATGATTCCCGCTTCGTGCGCTGCGGCGAGACCCTCCGCGGCCTCGCACAAATACCGGCATGCGAGGCCCACCGGCAGCCGCCCGCGCGCGATTGCGTGCATCAGATCTTCGCCCACCAGGCGCTCCATCACGATGTAGGGCGCCGTTTTTCCGACGCTGCCGACGTCGAAGATTCGAACGACGTGAGGGCTCTCGAGCTTGGCGAGCGCCTTGGCTTCGCGCCGAAAGCGCGCGAGCAGCGTCTCATCAGCCAGCCCGCCTTCGAGCAGCAATTTGATCGCGACCGGGCGGTCGAGCTCTTCGTGTCGCCCAAGAAGAACCACGCCTCGCGGCGACCGTCCGAGAACGCCTTCGATGCGGTACTTGCCGTCGAGCAGATCGCCAATCTGAAGCGGATCTGCGCTCATCCGGCCACCCGCATCGCTTCGGCCAGCGTGGTTCGGCCCAGTCGGGCGTGTTCCACGGCTGCTTCAAACAAGGGAACGGTCCCCTCGGCGATCGCCAGCTTCATGAGCTGGGACGTGTCGAGGTTCTTCTGCAGGGCCTCTCGCACTGCCGGGGAAATCTCGAGGATTTCGTAGACCGCCGTTCGACCGTTCCAGCCGGTCGAGTCGCAGCGCGGACATCCTCGCGGCGCAAAGAACGACGAGCCTGTGAGCTTGGCGGCGGCGAGGCGGACCGCCTGCTCGGGCGTCGGTTTGGCGGGTACGCGGCAGTGCGCGCAAAGCTGTTTGACGAGGCGCTGCGACACGCACGCAAGCGACACCGACGCGAGCACGAACGGCTCGATGCCCATCTCGAGGAGGCGGTTGAACACGCCGGCCGCAGAGTCGGCGTGCACCGTCGTGAGAATGAGATGGCCGGTCAGGCCCGACTGCATGGCGATGTTGGCCGTCTCAGAGTCGCGAATCTCGCCGACCGCGATGACGTTGGGATCCTGCCGCAGCAGTGCGCGGAAGCCCTGCGCGAAATCGAGACCTGCCTGCCTGTTTACTTTGGTCTGCGCGAACGCGGGCACGACCAGCTCGATGGGGTCTTCGATGGTCGCGATTTGAGCGCCGCCGCGGCGGGTTGCGCGAATGTGTCCGAGCGCCGCGTAGATGCTCGTGGTCTTCCCGCTACCGATCGGACCGGTGAAAAAGATGAGGCCCTGCGGCTTGTCGAGCATCGCCTTGACGCGTTCGAGCAGCGCAGGCGTGAGCCCCACTTCTTCGATCGACGGCAACTTCATTCCCGTGCGGCCTACACGCAAAACGATTTTCTCGCCGTGTTCGGTCGGGAGGAACGACGCGCGAATCTCTGCGGAGCCGTCGGGTGTCGCGATCGGGAAGTGTCCGTCCTGCGGCCGGTCGGTGACGTAGAGCACGAGGCGCGTGAGCACTTTGAGCCGGTTGGTAATCGGGCCTTGCAGGTCGGGCGGAAGAAGCCCGACGTCGATCATGTCGCCGTCGACGCGCAGCGACAGCTGCATGCCGCCGTGGCGCGGGTGCAGGTGGATGTCGCTCGCTTCCGCCCGGATCGCGGCTTGTACGGTCAGCGCAACGAGGGCCGACGCGTCGAGCTTGTGCATGCGCAGTTTCAGCGCCTCGATCGCGAGCGCGGCTTTGCGGGCTCGGATGGTTCCGGGCGGGAGCGCCGGCAGAAATTCGTCGACTTCAACGGGCGCTGTTACGGGGCGGCGCCGACTTGCGAGCTCGCATGCGCCAGCCCCCGCGAGCGCGAGGAGCACCACCGGGTGAATGAGCGAGCCGGCGAGCATGCGCGCCGCGGAGCTCGCGTCGGGAGCCGCAGCATAAAATGGGTAGATGTCGGGCACGACCAGCGCGAGCAGCGCGCACGCCGCGGCGATCACGGCGATAAGAGTGAGTGCCCGAGCTGCTTTCTCCACCGGGGGCAGTCTACGCGCCAACAGGGCTTACATGAAGCGATAACGCGACGGATCACGCGGTCATCGCACGGCGAGGGCGACCGCGCTGGCGACCAAAAAGGTGCTCTCGGCGCAGAGCGCGAAGGCCAGCGCTGACAAGGTCGACAGCCTCGCGGCCGAGTTCGATCGCCCTGAGATTCTTGGCTTGAAGTAGGCGCGCGCGAGCCTCATCGCCACCAGCCCCACGGGCACCGCGATGGCGAGCGCGACGAGGCCGGGCTCGGAACAGCCGGGCTTGAGGTTCGTATCGCCGTCTTCCGGGCCCGGCACGGTGCAGCCGACGGCGGCGGCCATCGCCATGTACGCAGCAGGGGCCGCGATACCGACGAGGCCGGCCACCGTTGTGGCGAGCACGATGGGCCAGGCGAGGCCGTCTTTTGGGCCTGCCCCCGACGGCTGCACCGCAGGGAGGCCCGAGAGCACGCGCGCAAACGCTTCGACCATGTCCGCCGCGCGGCCGTCGCGCTCTGCGGCAGACGAGAACGAGACCAGCATCGCGCTCACCCTGCCGTCCTTGTCGTCGATGGAAACGTTGGCGAACCCCATCGCGATCAGCGCTGCAGCACCTTCGCGCACGCCGGGGCCGAAGACCTCCGCGAGCAGCTCGGCGTCTGTTGTCGGCGAGTCGATGTACACGGCGCGATCGAAGCTCGCGTCGCCAGTCTGAAATTCGCGGTTGAGCCCCTCGGCCTTCGCATTTTCGTCGGCGGCCGACTCGCGCCGCAGCAAGATCCGCATCGGTCGCGGCGCCCGAAGATTTCCCCGCGCGCTTTGCCGATAGCCGGCCGTTCCGCCTGGCCGCACGTGCGTTTCTTTGGCATGCGTGTCGTAGAGGGCAGACATCGAAATCGACGAGGAGCTGCCCGATGTGTATTCTACACGAATTCGCACTCCGTCGCGGTCGATCTCGAACTGGCTCGCGCTCGAAGGGGCCCTCGCCAGCGCGCGGAACTCGGAGACGAGCGCGGACTCAGGGGTTTCGGTGAACGCCACGAGGCCTGCGCTAGTGCTTGGCGCGCCAAGCGGCCACGCCGGCGTGATCGTGCACGGCGCCAAACAGACGCATGAGCTTGGGCAGCGCGTCGAAGATGCTGGCGGGAATGTGGTCGAGCGCTCCGTTTTTGAACCAACGCACGACCACGTACAGCTTGATATCGACCACCTGAATCGCGTCGCCGGCGAAAAACGGGCCGTCCCCCATCTGTCGCTCAGTGAACGCTCCCCACTCGGGAAGAAAACCCGCGACGAGCTGCGCTCGCGCGCGCTGCTTTTCGTCTTCGGTTTTTAGCCGCATGGTCGGCGAGACGGCCGCCCGGAGGTCTTCGACGTGGGCCATCATCGCTTCGTGACGGGCCGCTTCGTACGGCTCCGTAGGGTGCAGGCCGTGAAGTCTGCCGACCAGTCCAAGAATCGCGTTCGACTGCCCGAGCGGCGCGTGCCCCGGGGCCTCGAACACGGGCAGCGCCCCGAAGGGAGTGTGCGCCTTCATCGCGGCCCAATCCGCGTGCTTGATGCGGTGATCGTCGAACGCCACGCCCGCGAGATGCAGGGCGATGCGGCACTCCTCGCCGCGGCTTACGGGCGCATCGAAATAGGTCAGCTTCGGCTTTTGCATCCTCGGCAGCCTACACGTCGCGCCGCCGCCCGGGGCGGAGTGTTTGGCCACCAGTATCGTCTCCCCGTGCGGGCCGCGCCTTTGCCGTTGCGATGGATCGCGAACGGCGGCACCATGGTCGTCATGCGCTCTTTTATCTTTGCTGGGCTGTCTGCGGTTGCTCTCGCCTGTGGTGCCGATGACAGCGAGTTGTTCGCGCCGGTGCCACAGGCTTCAGCAGACGGTGGGAGCTCTGCGACGGATGGCGCGGCAACGGCCGACGGGTCGACTGGCGCCGATTCCAGCGCCACGCCCGACGGAGCAGCGACGGTCGACGGGAGCGTCACGCCGGTGCCGGACGCAGGGCCGACATGCGGCGGCGCGAACCCTCACGCCTGCGACAACCTGAAGGCCGGCGGCTGGATCCCCGTCGCCTTTGCGGCCGCCCAAAACAAATGTCCGGCGAAGTTCAACAAAGAGCAACACCCCGTGACGACTCCGGTTGCGGCCGATGGCGCGTGCGCTTGCGGCATTGCGACGCAGACGCCGCCTGATTGCCAGTCGGGCAACATGACTACCTTCTACGACGTTGGCATTAACGCAACCTGCGGCACCCAGGGAAGCACAATCAACTTTGCCAGCGGCAACTGCCGGCAAGGTGGGGGCCAGTTTGGCAATCACTTCAGCGGCAATCCGCTTCCGCCGACCGGCGGCGCCTGCACTGCGGCCGCGCCGAAGACCGACCTGTCGAAGGTCACCGCCACGACCACGACGACGTGCGAGCCGACCGCCTGCGCCGAGTCCATCTGCGAGGGAACAGCGCCGAGCACCTTCGCGGCCTGCGTCGAGCAAGCCGGCGATCTCGTCTGCCCCGCGCCGTTCATCAACCGCACGCTGGTGGGCGACTCGGCCGCGGTGAGCGCGTGCGGCGCCTGCGCGTGCACCGTGACCAACAAACTGTGCAGCAAGGGCCAGTTCTACTCGTACTCCGACGGTCAGTGCGGAAACCAGACCAACGTCCTGCCCGTTGACACCACGTGCAACGGCGTAGGCAACAAGTTTTTCGGCAGTCTGCGGTACACCGCAACCGCCAGCGCGACCTACACCGCCGGGCCCTCCACGCCGACCCTCGGCCTGCTCAACACGAAGACGGTTTGCTGCCGTTGAGTGAAGGGGCGTTTGGCCCGCCCGTCGTGACGCTCGGATCTCGCGTGCGGCGCCTGCGCGCCGTGGGGATCGGGTAGCCGTGGGGATCGCAACGGTCGCGCGGGGTCCCGCTCTTCCGCTCATCGGCTCGACCGCTCACTACTTGCGCAATCCGCTCCGCTTTCTCGAGCAGTGCGCTCCGCTCGCCGACCTCGTCGCGCTCGATTTCATTCGCTACCAGCCGTGGCTCATCAACGATCCGGCGCTCGCCGAGCAGGTGCTCGTAAAAAACGCGGCAAACTTCACGAAGGACATGTTCGCGCGTGAGCTCATTCCAGTGCTCGGCGAGGGGCTGCTGACCTCGGAGGGCGCGTTCTGGAAGAAGCAGCGTCGCCTGATTCAGCCGGCGTTTCACCGCGAGCGCATCGCAGGATATGCGACCACCATGGTCGAGCAGACCTTGCGCGCGCTCGAAGGCTGGCGCGACGGCGCGACGATCGACGTGCACCACGCGATGATGTCGCTCACGGCCGAAATCGTGACCCGCGCGCTGTTCGGAACGGTCGCCGGAGATCTGCACGAAATCGCCGCCTGCCTCGACGTCGTCATGGATCGCTTCGGAGACCCGCTTTACACGCTGCTTCCGAGCCTCGAGCGTCTGCCCCTCGAACGAAACCGACGCTTTCGCACAGTGACCGCGCGACTCGACGCCATCGTTCGCGGCTTTATCTCCGAACGCCGCGAAAAGGGGCCCTCGGGCCCGCACGACGACCTGCTCGCCATGCTCCTCGCCGCGCGCGACGAAGACGGTTCGAGCATGGACGACAAGACCGTGCGCGATGAGGTGCTCGTGCTCTTCCTCGCGGGGCACGAAACGACCGCCCTGTCGCTGTCGTGGACGCTCCACCTGCTGTCCGAAAATCCGCCGGCCGCGCGCGCGCTCCGCGCCGAGCTGGACGCCGTTGTTGGGGGCAGGACGCCGACGGTCGACGACTTCGCCAAGCTCACCTACGCGCATCACGTGGTGCGTGAAGCGATGCGGCTGCGTCCGCCGGCGTGGGCGCTCGGCCGGGTCGCCGTCGCTCCGTTCGAACTGGGAGGTCACCACTTCGACGCGGGCACCTGGCTGTGGGTCACGCCCTGGACGCTGCACAGAAATCCGAAACACTTTCCCGAGCCCGAGCAGTTCCTGCCCGAGCGCTGGGAGGGCGACCTTCACAAGCGACTGCCCAAGTTTGCTTATTTGCCATTCGGAGGCGGGCCGAGGGTCTGTATTGGGCAGCAATTCGCGATGATGGAGTCGGTCTTGCTGCTGGCCACCATCGCGCAGCGCTTCGAGCTCCGCACCGCGGCCACGCCGGTCGTCGCGCCGCACCCCTCGATTACGCTTCGGTTCAAGCACGGTCTGCACATGGTCGCCACGAAGCGATAGCGCGTCTCGCCTCTGTGGGAGTGGCACCAGCGCCGTCGCTCCGCACGCTCTTCAGCCGCGGCACGCTCGACGCGGGTCGGGTGCGGGCCGCTTCCGATTGCGTGCGCACACCGGCGTCCCCTCATGATATTCTACCAGTTAGGCGGGGGCCGCGGGAGGGCGCTGGGATGTTATCGATTCGAGAGGTGAGCAAGCAGCTCGCGTCGGCCTCGTGGGCGACCGACGGCGCGCGCACGGCGTTCGTCGCCGAGGCGTGTCCGCTTGGCCCGGCCGATGTGCTCAAGGCGCTGTCTGCAGTCGTGGAGGGTGGTGCGCGCTCAGACGGCGGCAATCACGCGGCTCGATGCGCCGCTTTCTCAGCCATTGTCGAGAGCTCCGCCGATCCTGACCTCTTCGTTCCGCTCGTCCGTGCCCTGCGAACGGCCGACGCGCTGCTGCGCGCGCACCTGGTTGCGCTGCTGCCGAAGGTCAACGCGTCGAGCGGGCACGCTCACCTGTGTCAGGCGCTCGGAGACGAGGCGCCGGAGGTGCGCGGCGCGGCCGCGGCGGTGCTGCGTCAAGTGGGAGGTCGATCCGCGTTTGAGATGATCGTCGAGCTGGCGCGCCAGCCCCTGTTTCCCGGTCGCATCGATGCCCTCGACGTCTTCGCGTTGAAGGCCGGCTCGCTCGCGGTCCCGCTCTTTGAAGCGGTGATCGATGCGGGCACTCCCCATGAGGTCGTGCACGCGCTCTCCTATATCGGCGACGCGCGACTGATGTCGAAGAACCTCGGTGAGGCTGTCGCGCTCGCGACCAAGGTGCTCGCGCGCCAGACGGCGGCCGAGTCGGCCGATGCGGCCGTGCTTGCCCTCGCAAACCTGGCGAGCGAAGACGAATTTTTCCTTGTCATGGGCGACAGGCTCGACAACCCTCCGCCGAATCTCGCGCGCGCGCTCGTCGCGGGCATGCAGCGGTTCAGCTCAAAGCGCGTGATCGACTACCTGCTCGAGCGCTTCCGCGCTGGCCCAAACGTGGTGCGCCATGCCGTCCTCGAGGCTGCGCGGGCCATCGCGAGCGAGCAGTCGATTCCCATCATCATCGAGGCGCTGCAGTTCGGTAGCCTCGTCGTCCGAACGCGGGCGGCCGAGATCATCGCCGAGCTTGGCAGGAGCGAGAAGGTCGATCCCGCTCGCTGCATCATTTGGCTGTTGCGCAGTCGCGACGTCAACGTGCGGCGCTTGGCGATCGAGATCGCCAAGCAGGTCGGTGATCGCCGCGGTGACCTCGGTCCGAGCTTGCTCAAATACCTCCGCGACGAGGACTGGTGGGTGCGCGAGCGAACGGTAGACGCGCTCATCGAGACGATGGGCACGGGCCTGACGCGCCACCTCGCCGAGTTTCTCAACGACGACTCCGACGTGGTTCGCCGCTGGGCGGTCGGGAGCCTTCGGCGCGTAAAAGACCCAAAATCACTCGGCGCGCTGGTGCGCGTCGCCGGCGACGACGCCGACTGGTGGGTGCGCGAGCAGGCGATCGAGGCCATCGGCGAGCTCGGCGATTCGCGCGCCGTTCCTCACGTGATTGACCTGCTCCGCCGATTGCCCGACGCTCGCATTTCGTGCATCTCGGCGCTCGGCGCCCTCAAGGGGGCCGCCGCGTGCTCCGACGTCGCGCCGCTCGTGGTCGACCCTGACGCCGATGTTCGCCTCGCCGCGCTCGCCTTCGTCGCGTCGCTCGACGCATCGGCGGAGCTCGCGTGGGTCAAGCGCGCCGAGAGCGACGCAGACCCGCGCGTGCAGCGCGCCGCGCTCGAGCTCCTCGCGCGCTGGAAGGTCCCGGCCGCCGTGCTGCCGGGCGACGATCGCATCAAGAGCCTGCTCGACCGCCTCCTCGCAGCTGTGGCAAGGGCAGAGGCCGACGACCTTTTGATCGCAGTCGGTCAGCGCCCGTACGTCAAGCGTATGGGCAAGATGGTCGCGCTCTCGGAGGCGCTGTTCACCGAAGATCAGGTGAAAGGCATTCTGCTTCCGCAGCTCACGATCGCCCAGAAGACGCAGCTGGAGGCCCTGCGCGATGTCGATTTCTCCTATGAGGTGAAGTCGCTCGGACTGCGCTTTCGCGCGAACGTATTTCAGCAGATGAAGGGCCTGTCGGCCGTATTTCGAATCGTCAAAAACACCATCCCCGAGCTCGGAACGCTCGGTCTTCCGCCCGTGGTTCGCAGCTTTGCTGATTTTAAAAATGGCCTCGTCATCGTCGGCGGACCGACGGGGTCAGGCAAGTCGACCACGCTCGCGGCGCTCGTCGACTTCGTCAATCGCAATCAATCGGAACATATCATTACGATAGAAGACCCGATTGAGGTCGTTCACGGCACCAAGCGGTGCCTCATCAATCAGCGCGAGGTGGGCGCGCACACAACGTCGTTCGAGGCGGCGCTGCGGCGTACGCTGCGGCAGGATCCGGACGTGATTCTGATAGGCGAAATGCGCGATCTGGAGACCATATCGTTCGCGGTGACGGCGGCCGAGACCGGCCACCTCGTCTTCGGAACGCTGCATACGGCTTCGGCCGACACGAGCATCGACCGCCTCATCGATACGTTTCCGCCTGGGCAGCAGCCGCAGGTTCGCGCGATGCTCTCAGAGAGCCTGCGCGCCGTGCTTTGCCAGCACCTGCTCAGGCGCAAAGACGGCCCCGGCCGGGTCGTCGCCGCCGAAGTGATGCTGGGCAACGCCGCCGTGTCCAACCTGATTCGCAAGGGAAAGTGCTTTCAGATACCCCAGGTCATCACCACCGGTCGTGAGCTTGGAATGCAGAGTATGGATATGGACCTGTCGCGCCTCGTTCGGGAGGGCGTCGTCGACCTCGATGATGCGTACGCGAAGGCCGTCGACAAAAAGGCATTTGAGGCCATGGTAGGCGACGGCATCGGCGCCAATGGCGCCTTACCGCCAGTGCCCTCGTGACCGGAGCATTTCATGGCGCGCATTGACTCTTTCCTTCGGCTCGTCGTCGAGCAGCACGCGAGCGACCTGCACTTTCATGCCGGCAGCGTGCCCATCATCCGACACGACGGAGACCTCGTGCCGCTCCCGTTCCGAGTGCTGTCGGACGTCGAGGCGAGGCGGTTTCTCACCGAAATCATGACTCCCGACCAGGTCGCCGCGTTCGACGCCGACCGCGAGCTCGATTTCGCCTACGTGCTCGCTGGAGTCGGCCGATTTCGCGTGAACGCGCTCGTTCAGTCGCGCGGAGTCGGCGCTGTTTTTCGCATCATTCAAGCGAAAGTTCCGACGCTCGACGAGCTCGGCCTGCCGCCGGTGGTGAAGAAAATCGCCGCGTACAGCAGCGGGCTCGTGCTGATTACAGGGCCGACCGGATCGGGAAAGACGACTTCGCTCGCGGCCATCGTCAACGAGATCAACCTCACCGCCCGGCGGCACATCATCACCATCGAAGACCCGATTGAAGTCGTGCACGCCCCGATGAAAAGCGTTGTCACCCAGCGCCAGGTCGGAGCGCACACTGACTCATTTTCGTCGGCGTTGCGTTCCGCGCTTCGCGAGGCGCCCGACGTCCTGGTGGTCGGCGAAATGCGCGACCTCGAGACGGTGAGTCTCGCCCTCGCGGCTGCCGAGACTGGCGTGCTCGTCTTCGGCACGCTCCACACGGGGTCCGCGCGCAAATCGATTGACCGCATTCTCGATATGCATCCTGAGTCGGTGCGTGAACAGGTCCGCGGCGTGCTCTCTGTGATGCTTAAAGCGGTAGTCTCGCAGCACCTCTGCAAACGCGCGTCGGGTGATGGGCGCATCGCCGCCTTCGAGGTCCTCCTGCAGAGCTACGGGGTGTCTCACATGATTCGCGACAACAAGGTTCACCAGCTCGACGCATTCATGCAATCGACGGAAAACGCGGGCGACGCGATGCAGACGCTCGACGGCTGCCTGCTGTCTCACGTGCGCGCGGGACTGATTGAGGTCGACGAGGCTGTTCGCGTCGCCAATTATCCCGATACGCTGCGGCGCATCTTATCCGAGTTGCCGCCGCAGGAGTAACGCGCGAGGTCGAAGGCGGGGCGCCTCCGAGCGCGCCGCAGGTTCACCTTTTTTTACGGAGCCACGCGCTTGTCAGACGATACCCGAAATCAGGTCCTCGCAGCGGCCACCCGTCTCGCTGGCGAAGGTAAGGTCGACGCCGCCGTCAGCGCGCTGCTGAGCGTCTCGGCGATCGACGAGGCGGCCACGCTGCTGGTGGGCGTTCGTCGATTCGCGGACGCCGCGCGAATCATCATGGAGGCGCTCGCGCCGGTGCTCGACGCGCGGCGGCCCCCCGACGCCAGGCAGCGCCAGTTGCTCCAAAAGGCTGCGGTGTGCTTCGCGAACAACGGCGACGCGGACGTCGCTGTGGAGCTGTATCTCGGTATCGGCGAGCCGCATCGGGCGATGCAGGTGCTCGAGCGCGCGGGCGATGCGGTGGGCGCCGCCCGACTCGAGGCCGACCTTGGTCAGGGACGCCGCGTCGCAGCCGCGAGCCTCGCGGGGATTGCAGCGCGCGCCGTGACGATGGCGGCGGCCCAGCGTCTCGAGCAGGAGGGCAAGCTCCGCCCCGCGCTCGCGGCGTTCATGCAGCTTCGCCGTCACGCCGACGCGGCGCGCGTCGCCCGCAAATTGGGAGATTTGTCTCAAGCGGCGCACCTGTATCTGGGAGGCGCGATGCCTTTCGAGGCCGCCGGCTGCTATTTCGAGGCGGGAGACTCCGGAAAGTGCCTCGATGCGCTCGTGCACGTGCCGCGCGAAGATCCGCGCTACCGTGACGCTTGCGTGCAGGCTGTGCGCATCGCGAGCGAGCTCGGCGTGCTCGACTTCGCGCTCGACCAGTTTCTCGCGCCCTTTGCCCGATCCAACCCGCGCGGCGACGCAGAGTTCGCGGCGTTTTCAGCGCTCGGTCGCATGTACGAAGCGCACGACTTCGGCGACAGCGCGCGACGGCTGTACGAAAAACTGTGCGCCGTGTTTCCGAGCGCGTCCGAGCCTCGCGAGCGCCTCGCTGCGCTCAGTGAGCGGGCGCGCGGCGGTGACATGGCCTTCGCGAAGATCGTTCGCGAAGACGCCTCTTTCATGGGCGATGAACTGCGTCGTCCGCGTCGAGTCCCGACTTCGGGCGGCGATGCCCTGCCCGAATTGCCCGACCTTCCCGAGCTCCCGCCGCTCGGCTTGTCATCCGTCGCGCGCAGTCCGCTCGCGGCCACTCTGCCGCAAGTCGAGGCCCCGGCCCGCTCGCCAGCGCCACCGCCCGCGGCGATTCACGCAGCGGCCTCCGACGAGAGCGCGCAGGTCGCCGTGGGCGAGCTGATCGCAGGTCGCTACCGCGTCGACCGCGTGCTCGGGCAGGGCGGGATGGCGGTGGTCTACCTCGCGAGCGACGTCGAGCTCGGCGAGCCCATCGCGATCAAGCTGTTCAACTCGGTGGTCACTGACGAAGGCCTCATCGCGCGCTTCAAGCAGGAGCTTAGTCTCTCGCGGCGCCTCGCCCATCCCAACATCGTGCGCATGTACGACATCGGCACGCACCGCGGCCGGAAGTTCATCACGATGGAGCTGCTGCGGGGCCACGCGCTCGCCGATTACATGGGCGCTCCGGTCGATCTTGTCAGCGGGCTTTGGTATCTCGTTCAGGCCTGCGAGGGGCTCGCGGCCGCGCACGCGCAGGGCATCATTCATCGCGATATCAAGCCCGACAATTTCTTCGTCACAGACGACGGCGTGCTCAAGGTCGTCGATTTCGGCATCGCGAAGGCCGGCGCCAGCGAAGGACTGACGCAGGCTGGCTTCATGGCGGGTACGCCGGGCTACATGTCGCCCGAGCAGATCAACAACTTCACCGCCGTGACGCACCTGTCTGACATCTATGCGCTCGGCATCGTGGCGTTCGAAATGTTCACCGGAGCCGTGCCGTTTGGCGGCGATGACCTGATGCCGATTCTCATGGCCCACCTGAACGAGGTGCCGCCCACGCCGACTTCGCGCGGGGCAAAAATCTCTGCGGAGCTCGAGGCGGTCATCTTGCGCCTCCTCGAAAAAGATCCGGCGCGCCGGATACAGAGCTGCGCCGAACTTGGGGCCATTTTTCGCCGGATCGCGGGCCTGGTGCGCGCCTGAAAAAAATCGTCGCCGAAAACTGTACGAGTGTTCAGTGGGTGTCTAGTGTGCAGTACATGCAATACGACATCTCGGTTCTGCGCGCCATTCTTCGGCTCTCTCGCCACCGTCGTCAGGTCGATCTCGCCGCCGTCGCGCTGCGCGTCGCGGGGGAGCTCCCCGAGCTTCGCGATGCGCTTCGGCGTCTCGAGCAGCAGGGACTCGTCATTCGTGAGCCCGACGTCGCACGCCTGACCCTGCAGGGCCTCGCGGTCGCCGTCGCGTCGATTCCTGCCCGCAGCAAGGCTGCCCGCGCGCCGCGTCGACTTCAGCGCGCAGCGTGATCGGCCGACAGCGAGATCACGGCCTCGCGCGGCAAGTCGAGGGCGGTCTGCATCGCCTTCCTCGCTTGCGCGAAGGCCGCTCCTCCTCGCTTCAAACGAAACGGGCCGAGTCTCGGAAGGTCATCGACCGCGACTGTGGTCATGTTGCTGCGCGACGGAGCGGCGGGCGCTTGCCGCCGCCAAGGCGACTTCGACGGCAAATGGTGAAAGAGCGTGCGCTCTGCGTGAGCAAGCGACGCGTGCCCGGGACGGTCCGCGATCCCGCCATCGAGGTAGGGCCTGCCGTTCATCCAAACAGGCTGAAACATGCCCGGAAATGCGCACGACGCGCAGATCGCCGGCGCAAGCGCGCCTTCGGAGCGCACGACTGTGCTCGCGGCGAACACGTCCCAAACGCTCAGGCTGACGGGTACGCGCGCCTGCGCGAAGCTGCGCACGCGGAGCATTGATTCGACCCGGTCGTGAAATTTGCGGCCTCGCAGAAGGCCCGGGCCGGGCGCCGGATCCCAGAAATCTTCTCGTTTCAAACGAAGCAGCTCGGCCTCGATGGCGCGGCTGTCCACGCCGCCCGCCCACAGCCCGCTGATCAGCGCGCCGGCGCTTGAGCCGGTCACGCGCGCAGGAACCAGCTTGGCCTCTTCGAGCGCCGAGAGGGCACCCGCGTGCGCGAAGAAACCAAAGAAGCCCGCCGAGAGCGCCAGCGTGAACGGCGCCTCGGCGAGCCAGTCGCGTAGCAGAGGGAGCGTCACGGCAGCGTCAGTCGTTGCGGTACATCGTCACGACGCACGCGCCGCCGAGGCCGAGGTTGTGCTGCAGTCCGACGCGCGCACCGAGCACCTGCCGGCGATCGGCCTTGCCCCTCAGCTGCCAAACCAGCTCGGCGCACTGCGCGAGGCCTGTCGCCCCAAGGGGGTGCCCCTTCGACAGCAGGCCTCCCGACGGGTTGGTGACGTACTTTCCCCCATAGGTGTTGTCTCCCTCCCAGATGAACTTCTCGGCGCCGCCTTCGGGGCAGAGGCCGAGGCCCTCATACGTGAGCAACTCGTTCGCGGTGAAGCAATCGTGCAGCTCGACGACGTCGACGTCTTCGGGGCCGACGCCGCTCTCGGCGTAGACCTTCGCCGCGGCGCTGACGGTCATGTCGTAGCCGACCATCTTGATCATGCTGTCCGAGAAGCTCGACGCGAAGTCGGTCGTCATGGCCTGACCTGCGATGTAGACCGATTTGCCGATCCCGTGCGCGCGCGCGAAGTCGTCGGACGCGAGGATCGCCGCGGCCGCGCCGCAGGTCGGAGGGCAGCACTGGTAGCGCGTGAGCGGGTCGAACACCTCGGGCGAGGCCATGATGTCGTCAAGGCTGAGGGGATCGGTGAACACCGCCAGCGGGTTGTTCGCGGCGTGCCTGCGGGCCTTCTCGCTGATCTTGCCGAACGTCTCTTTCCTGGTGCCATAACGCCATCGGTACTCGCGACCCGCGCCGCCAAACATCTGCGCGGCCGGAGGAGACGTGTCGAAGCCCTGCGTGCGGCTCATGACCCCCGCGTGCTGATCGAGCGGGTTGGTGCGGTCGGTGTATTTGCTGCCGAGCGCGCCCTTTTCCATTTGCTCGAAGCCGACGACGAGCACGCACTCCGCGAGCCCGCCCGCGATCGCCTGCCGACCCAGCATCAGCGCGCTCGACCCGGTGGAGCAGTTGTTGTTGACGTTGAAGACCGGGATGCCGGTCGTGCCCAGCTCGTAGACGGCGCGCTGTCCGCACGTCGAGTCGCCGTAGACGTAACCCGCGTACGCCTGCTCGACCTTTTCGAACTCGACGTTGGCGTCCTTGAGCGCCGCGCGTGCGGCCTTGGCCGCCATTACGTTGTAGTCCTCGCTCGCTCCGGGCTTGGAGAACTTGATCATTCCGACGCCGATGACGTTTACCTTGCGACTCATGATGATTTCTCCTGGCCTCAGAGCAGGCCTTTGAAAATGCCTAGTTTGTGGGCGAATCGCACGTCGCCATCGACGCGCAGATCGCCATGTTGGTAGAGGTCCTGCGCCGAACGGGCGCCGGAGACGAGCGCGACTAGATGCTCGTCGGCCAAGGTGAAAGTGGCGGCGGCTTCGGTGGCTGCGCCCAGCGAGACCGAGCCCTTGCCGGCCGCGCCTCCCACCACCCAGCGCTGGTCGCCAATCGCGAACGCGAGCGCTGCGCCGAGCTCGTCGGCCAGGTTGGGCTGCAAGGTGAGCAGCTTGCCGAGGGCAGCGAAAATCGCCGGAGCCTGCGCCGGTCCGGCAGGCGCGGCGGCCGCCTTCGGTGCGTCGGGCATGGGCAAGAGCGACTTTTTGACCGCGATCGCTTTCGCGGCGGCGGCGCGATCGATCTTCTTCAGGAAGTCGAGCTTCTGGCTCGCCATGATGTCGCCCGAGATGCGCAGCCTCTTGTCCATGAAGAGCTTCATCGGATCGGCCTTGCCGCTCGTCATCGCGATGAAGTCGTCGTCGGACAGCTCGAGGGTGCAGCCGGGCTTCGCGGTCTCGCCCGCCGAGACCTTGCCGTCCTTGAGGTCGACCGTCCAGCTCGAGTCGGGCGCCGTGAGCTTGAACAGGTAGACAACGCCGATCTTCGTGGCCTCGGCCCTGTTCTTTTCAATGTAATCTTCGATGGCCACGAACGTGTCCGCGGACGCGCTCGCGACCTCGGCCGAGGGCGGTGTGGCCGCTGCCGAGGGGGCCCCGCCAGCGCCTGCGCGCGCCTTCGCCGCCGCGAGCACAATCGCGGGATCGATCTTCTTCAGGAACTCGAGCTTCTGGCTGGCCATGAGGTCGCCGGAGATGCGCAACTTCTTGTCCATGAAGAGTTTCATGGGGTCAGCCTTGCCGGTGCACATCGCCATGAAGTCGGCATCGGACAGCTCGAGCGTGCACTGCGGAGGCGTGGCCGAGCCGGCCGCGACGCCGCCGGCCTTCGTGTCGAGCGTCCACACGCTCTCGGGCGAAGTGAGCTTGAACTGGTAGACGACGCCGATTCTCGTGACGGCTTCGGCGTTCGCTTCAAAATAATTTTTGATGCCCGCGAACACGTCCGCGCTGATGGGCTCGCTCGACTGCGGCGCTGCGGCAGGGGCCGCGATCGCAGCCGCTACCGGCTTGGCTTTGGCGCGCGGCTTGGGGATTTCCGCGTACAACTCGATGGCCGCGTTGGAGATCACGACCTTGTCGCGCTCGACCACCTTCGTGCGGAACACGATCCGGCTCTCCGACTCCTTCCACATTTCGGTCACGAGCGTCTCGCCGGGGAACACGCTCTCGGCGAAGCGCACCTTGATGCTCTTGAAGTAGCGGGGATCAGCGTCCTTGGCGAAGGCCTTGATGACGGCTCGCGCTGCGAAACCGAAGGTGCACAGGCCGTGCAAGATCGGCTTGTCGAAGCCGAAGCCCTGCGCAAAGCCCGGATCAGCGTGGAGCGGGTTGATGTCGCCCGAGAGGCGGTAGAGCAGCGCCTGGTTCGCGTGCGTCTTCTCGGTGCTCGTCGCATCGGGGGCCCGCTCAGGCGGCACGTTGACGTCTCCCGACGGGCCGCGCTCGCCGCCCCAGCCGCCGGCTCCGCGCACGAACGCGGTGAGCTCGTTGTACGCGAGCTCTTCGCCCGTCTCGTCGAAGGTCGTGATGCCGGTGACGACGACGGCGTTCTTGCCCTTGTCGAAGATGTCTTTGATCTTCACTTCGTGGCGTAGCTTCGCGCGCGCGGGCAGGGGGCGCTTCACCTCGGTGTACTGCTCGCCGTGCAGAATGCGCTCGAAGCCGTAGTTGAGGCCCGGGGCCTTGTCGCCCTTTTTGAACTGATCGAAAATGACCTTCATCGACGGCACGACCGCGAACGTCGGCAGCACGTGGAAGCCCTCGCCGCTCATCTCGTAGACGAGTGAGAGGTCCTTGCTGTCGAGGGGATTTTCCGCGGCGCCGACGCCCAGCGCGTAGAGCGACACGTCGCGCTCGTCGTAGCTCGATTCGGCGACGATCGCGGGCGCGTCGAGCGCCGCGTCCACGTCGATGAGCTCGTTGCCGCCGCGGCTGCGCGTGTCGAGGTTCGACAAAATGGGCTGCATCGAGCCCTGAATGTCGCTCGGATGCGTGGCCTTGCCGAAGTCGGTGACCTCGCCCCAGGCCTTGCGCAGCGCTTCAGGGGCGATCTCGCGGCCGAGCTTGAACGTCTTGCCGACGGTGCGCTCCCAGCGGAGCTTGCCGAAATAGCCGCCGCCCACTTCGAACAGGCCTCCCGACTCCTCGCAGCTCTCGTGCGACAACCACGCGACCAGCGGCGAGACGTACTCCGGCTTGAGCGCGTCGATGAGGTTTTGCGGCAACACCGTCTCGGTCATGCGCGAGCCCGCGATCGGCGCGATGGCGTTGACGCGGATGTTTCGCTTCTTGCCTTCGATCGCGAGCGTCTGCATGAGACCCACGAGCCCCAGCTTCGCCATCGCGTAGTTCGACTGGCCGAAGTTGCCGTAAATCCCCGCCGCGCTCGACGTGAAGATGACCCGCCCGTACTCGCGCTCGCGCATGCCGCCGGCGACGTTCCACGCGGCGTGCGTCACGCGGTAGGCGCCGAGCACGTGCACGCGGTAGATGAGGTCCCAGTCGTCCTGGGTGATTTTCTGAAACGATGTGTCGCGAAGGATGCCGGCGTTGTTGACGACCACGTCGATTCGCCCGAACGCGTCCATCGCCGATTGCACGATCTTGTCGCCGTCTTCTACGGAGTCGTAGTTGGCAGTCGCCTCACCGCCGGCCGCCACGATCTCCGCGACGACCGCATCGGCGGCTGCCGAGCCCTTGCCGGTGCCGTCGTGGCTGCCGCCAAGATCGTTGACGACGACCTTCGCGCCGCGCGAAGCGAGCAGCAGCGCGTGTGATCTGCCGAGGCCGTTTCCGGCGCCTGTGACGATGGCGACGCGGCCTTCAAACCCGAGACGATCGCTGGACATGCTCGTTCCTCTTCGTTGGTCGTAGCCTCGCCGCTCCAGATTGAGTCGGCGGGCGGCGAAATGCGGTGTGCGAAAGTTTCGCATGCGAAGTATTGGGTGTTTCGCGCGCGCGTCAACCCCTACATCACCCCCGATACAACCGCGGCCCAACGCGTCCGGATCGGCGATCAGCCAGCGCTGCTGTGGTGCGTCTCGCGACCCTTCGCGAACCGCCGATTTTCGCGCACAAAGCCTCGCGCCAAAGAGCGATGTCGCGCCCCATCGCGAGCGCGCGGCCGCGACGCGGCTGGCCTGCCGCGTGCAAACTTCGCTGGCATGAGCCGATCAAAATGGTCCTGGGCAATCGTCGTTGCATCGAGTCTCTCCGCCTTCGGTTGCACCACAGCGGTCGACGACGGCGTCACCGACGAAGAGACCGAACCCACCGCGTCTTCGACGAGCGAAGAGCTCACCGTGAGCTGCACGCGCCACGCTGAGACGGGCTACGTGAGCGGCAGCGCGAAGGCGCTGACGGCGGTGACCGTCGACGGCAAGCTCGTCGAAGAGCACACGGCGAACGCGTACATCGTGATGGCGCAGGCCGCGAAGAAAGACGGGATCTACCTCAAGGTCGTCAGCGGTTTCCGATCGATGGCCGAGCAGAAATACCTCTACGGTTGTTACACGCATTGCTCCTGCAACTCGTGCAACCTCGCCGCGAAGCCGGGATACAGCAACCACCAAAGCGGTCACGCGCTCGACCTCAACACGAGCGGCTCGGGCGTCGCCCATTGGCTCTCACTCCACGCAGCGCACTACGGCTTCAAGCGCACCGTGCCGAGCGAGGCCTGGCACTACGAGTGGTGGGGCGGCGGCCCGGGCGGCGGTCCGTGCCATTGATGTAAAATACACGAAAGGCGCGCTCCCTCCACCGAGGTGAGCGCGCCTTGTTCTTTCGATACGGCTGCGATCAGAAGCGAGCTTGCAGCGCCGTCGAGAGACCGAAACGAACGGGATCTTGAAACACGCGCAGCGAGGCGGTGCCTTCGGTGGGATCGCGCACGACGAGCGTGCCGTTGTTGTCGCGAATGATCTGACCCCAGACGACCGCCGTGACGATCGGCGAAAGCTCCCACTTGAGACTGAGGCGCGCCTGAACGATGGGCGTCCGGTCCTTGTCGAGCGGGAGAATCGACTCATCGCCCTGCTGGCGGACGATGATCGTGCGCGAGGCGACGAGGCCGCCATCGTTGAACTCGCTCTTGAAGGTCGAGGGCATCTGCAGGCCGGCACCGACGCCAGGCGTCAGGTGCAGAGCGGGAATATAATAGTCGGCAGTGAGCGCGCCGAAAAGCTCGGGCGCAGTCGATGCCGCGCTCGGCAGCGTTTGGAACGGAATAAATCCGGGGACGTTTCGCACGACATAGTTCAAGTCGCGAATGATCCCCGTCGCAGCGAACCGGAAGTAGCCGGTGTTCAGCACGCCCTGAAGCGCGCCGGCGTAGGCGAGCTGGTTTTTCGTCTCGCCCGCCGCGTCGTAGTTCTTGAGGTGCTGGCTGAGGGTCGTCGCCTCTGCGCTGACGCTCCACTTCGTCTTCTCGGGCTCATATTTCGCGGGCGCGAAGAGCATCATCGGCGACATCGGATCGTTGCGGTACAGGAGGTAATCGAGCGACTGGGGCACGGGCATGTTGTCGTGCATCACCACGCGCGCGCTCCCGCCATACGTGAAAACGTTCTGGCCACGCACGTCCTCGAGGTCGAACTTTCCCTGCTGGAAATAGCCGCCCCCGAGATCGAAGCGGAAGTGGTCCGTGGCATCTACGCCCACGCCGCCGAGCCAGCCGAAGTTCGTCTCGCCGACGCGCACAGTCTCGACGTCGTTCTCGCCGCCGGGCGACAGCACCTGCTTGGGTTCGATGATGGTGGCGGTCTTGAAGCCGGCGAACGCATAAAACCGATCGGGCAGATCGAACTGCAGCTTGAGGCCGGGAGAGGCTCCCTGAATTCGCGGGAAGATCGACTGATTGATGGCCGCCGCGGTGCCGCCCCAGGAGATGTCATAAAGGTAGCCGAGGCGGAAGCGATCGGTGTCGAGCGGGAAGAAGGTGGCCGACACGCCGGCGGGCTTCTGATCGGTGCCGCCGGTGCGGTAAAACAGGCGAATGTAGGAGCCTGCGTCGTAGAGCGCCTGATTGAGGTTGCCGGTGTTCGCAGCGAGCGCCGCGAGATCAAAACGCAGCGCCACGGCCGCCTCGGTCTCGAGCCCGGGAATGAAGCCGGGCATCTTTTTGTACATCACGAGGTGCGTGAGATTTTCGCGGCCGGCGAAGCGCGAGTTGAGGTTGTCGAAGAACATGCGGTACTGCGGGCGATCGCCGATCGAGAACGTCGGCGAGATCGGAATCAACTCGCCGGTGCCGTGCAGGATGTCGTCATCGCCGAACGTCCACGTGATGCGCGTGTCCATGAAGTTGCCGAAGTTCGTCCCGGGCGGGGGCAGACCGACCGCCCGCGCGCCTGCGCTTCCGAGCTGGAGCTGGTCGCTCGCCGGCGCGGGCTTCGCGTCCTGCGCCGGCTTCGCGTCTGCGGGCCCGGGGTCGGTGCCTTTGGCATCGATCGGCCTCGTTTCGGCGGGCGCAGCCTGAAGCGGCTTGGTTTCCGCGCTGGGAGCGCCAGCGTCGGCGTCGTCGGCGTGGGCGAGCCCCGCAAGCGACAGCGAGAGGGGGAGAGACAGCAGGAGCGTGCGCTTCTTCATCGTGGTTCTCTTCAGTTGCCTTGGCCGAGTTCGAGATCGGTACGGGGACGTACGCAGGCGAGGCTCGAGGGCATCGGCTGCGCTTTGGTGTCGGTCACGATGTCGTCGCCGCAGCGCGCTTCAATCGTGAATTGAGACCCGCCCGAGAAATATCGGAGCGTGCCTGTGAGGCTCTTGATGGGTTGTCCCTTCGCCAAAACGGGGTCGAACCCGGGCGCGGCAGAGCCGTTGGCTTGCGCGCGCGCGCTGGCTTTGCTCGCCGAATCGGCGACGACCACGTTGAAATTGGACTGCGACAGGAACCCCGAAAATTCGCTGCACTCTACATCGGCCGTGCACGCGGTGTTGCACGCGCTCTCCTGAGCGTCGGCGAAGTCGATTTTGCCGCTGTGGTTGATGTCGCAGTTGCTCGCATCGGCGGTCGGCGCATAGGCAGGCGCCGCAGGATATCCCGGGCCGAAGTGCCCGCCGATGTGCACCGAGACGGTGCCGGCGGTAAGCACGCGCACCAGCGACGATTCGTACCGGAACAGCGCCTTCGGATTGGCAAGATCGGCGGTCGTCAGGACGGAAGGCTCGGGCACGAGGCACGGCCTCGCCGCCGGGTCGTAGTACTCGACGCTCCAGGTTGGAAAGCCGATCTCGGTGAAGCCGTAGAAGTCGGATGCCGTGCCTGAAAATGCCTTGAGCCGATCGCACACGCGCAGCTTGGTGGGCGACGAGAACGTGAACGCGAAGATGCTCGCAAAACCGCGCGCGGCCTGGTCGGAAACGTCGGTTGCGTAGAAGCCGTCGGAGGCGATGCGCGTCACGACGACGTCGTAGTCGAAGCGGTAGGCTGCTTCGTCCCAGCCGGTGGCCATGCGCACTTGCTCGCCGGGAAACGCAGTGGCGCTTCCGCTGTTGAGCGCGATGCCGCGCACGTCGGCGATGCGAGGGAGCGCGTAGTAGACGGGAGTGCTCACACCCGTTGCGTACGTGCCGCCTTCTTCTGTGTCGTCGTTCGGCGCAAAGCAGCCTGAATCGGCCGCGGCGTCGATCGCGCCATCGCCGTCGTTGTCGATGCCGTCGGAGCACGCCGGAGGAGGATTGCGCTTCAGGTTCGATACCGGGACGAAGCCGAGGTCTTCGGCCCAGATGCGCGCGTCGCCGTAGGACGCCACGAGCGGAACCGGAACGTTTTCGGCCACGCCAGCGTGGAGCTGTACGTTGCGCGCATCGTCGCCGCTGTTGACCGAGGCCACGGTGCCGGGGCGCACTGAAATGCGAACCCAGCCCTCGTACGAGGTGTCGATCGCCCCGCCGGGCGTGTGCGCTTCAACGCGAACCTTGAGCGGCGCTTGCGGAGTGAAGGCGATCGGGAGGCGCTTGTCGGGGGCTCCGATGTCACCGCCGGTGATGGTCACGGTCAGTCGCGCTTGCGACGAGATCGAGCCGAAGCCGGCGCTGGAGCACGAGGGGGCGAGGGCGGCGAGCACCGCCGCTCCACCGAAAATAGTGAGGCGCTTCATCGGCCGAGCATCTCCACGCGGTTGTCGGTGGCCGCGCCGAGCGTCTCGTCGGCGCATGAGAGAATCTTGCAGCTTTCGCCGCCGATTTGGCACGGGTTGAGGTCAGATCGGCAAGTGTCGCGGTTGGTCGATCCGGCGCAGCGCTTGTCGTGAAACTGGGCGACCTGATCGCGGCAGTCCGACCTTACGCAGCGCCCCACCGACGGATCGCACGACCCCGACGTGGTGCAGGCGAGGGAGCCCGCCACGACGCTCGCCGTGACCTGCCCGGGGCATGCGCAAACGTAGCCGGCCGAGCACGCGGAATCCGAGCCGCACGCCTGCAGCCCTTCGGGCGTACCGGCGTTCTTGTCGTAGCCGCAGGGTTTGCCCTGGCGCATGTAGTCGATGAGCGCGTCGCGCTGCTGAATCTTCGTGTCAAATTGCGTGGTGTTTCGCTGCAGCACCCGGAAGCCCGAGCCGCCGCCCGCGAGGTAGTTGCTCGTCGCGAGCTCGTAGAGGTTGGTCCCCTGAATCGGCGAAAGGCACACGCCGGTGTCGCCGATCCCGCGCTTGCTGCATGCGCCCGGCTGGGGCTGTCCCTGCGAATCCTTGCAGTCTGCATCGCTCTGGCAGCGAATCGGAGCGCCGCCCGCGCTCGCGGTGCCGATGTAGACGTGCTCCGCGCACGCGGTGAGGTTGCACGTGTGCTTCGCGACGTTGCAGGCTCCAGGCTCCTGAGCGGGGCAGTCGCTGTCGACGTTGCACTGAGGAAGGAGGGTCGTTCGCGCGCAGCCCGTGCAGTTGAGTTGCACGCGCGCGCCTGCGATTTGAGATTGCGAAACGCAACCGCGGCCCGCGCTTCGTCGGGCGACGAAGTCGAACATTTGCTGCACCTCGAACCCCGAGAGCTGCATTTTCGCGATCGAGTTGTCGAACGGGAAGATGTTGTACATCTCCTCGATGGTGACCGGGCCGGGCAGCAGATCTTGCCGGATGCCGGTCGAGTTGGTGAGCGCGAAGTCGCTTTGCACGCCCAGTCGCAGCCAAATTGACGTTCCTACGAGGTTGCCGAGCGGTGAGTCCCCGCCCTGAGGTGCTGATCGCTTTGCCCCGGTGGGTGAGTAAGCGACCAAAATGTCGAGGTCGGCGACGTTGTCGAGCACGCGAATGTACGGCTGCAGCTGGTCAACGACGACCGGGTCTTCCGGAATGTTCGCCGTTACGGGGAACGCCTGATATTTGTTCGACACGACCTCGAAGCCGTTGAGGGGCACGTAATCGGCGGCGTTTCCGGTCGGCGAGGCCTCCGCAGGATTGTTCGAGAGGACGAGGTCGAGCCGGCCTACATATTTCGCGAACGCGCCCGAGTGCGCGAGCACGACGTTGCGCGGCGTGCACTTGCGGGGCACCGAGTTGGGGTGCGCGTGGAGGGTGTCGAGGTCGCTGTAGACCGGCTTGCGGGGATCGTACGAAACGTTCGGATCGAGCACCCACACGTACCCGGGATTGAGCGGGTCGGCGGAGCAGTCGCGGATCGCCTGCGGCGGATTAATCACGATGTGATTGTGGCTGCCGAGCACCACGTCGATGCCGGTCGTCTCGCGAATCATGCGCTGGTCGACCTCGAGGCCGAGGTGCGTGTCGACCACGACGACATCGACCAGAGGCCGCAGTAGATCGACGAAAAACTGCGCGGTCTCCGCTGTGCTCAGCGGCAGCACGCCGAGCGAGTTGGGCTGGTCGAAAATCGAGGTCAAGCTCGACAGATTGGCCATCCCGATGACGCCTACCTTCAGGCCGTCGAGGTTGAAAACCGTAAAGGGCTGAACGACGGAGCCGATCGGCGTGCTCGACGGGAGCGCGGGGTCGCTGAACTTGTAGTTCGCAGCGAGCACCGGGAAGTTGCTCCACTTCTGAATCTGGCGAGCAACGTTGACGGGGCCTCGGTCGAACTCGTGGTTGGCGATCACCATCGCGTCGACGTGCAGCGCGGTCTGCATGCGCATCTCGGGCTGGCCCGAGAAGAAATTGAAAATCGGTGCGCCTTGAAAGCAGTCGCCTCCCGAGAGGTGGAGCGACCGGCCGGCCCGCGCGCGCTCACGCTGCAGGATCGTCGACATGCGGGCTGCGCCGCCGACGCTCGCCGTCTCGCCGGTTCTGCCGAGTCCGAGGCCTTCGTCGACCTGCGTGATTAGCAGATCGTACGGCAGCAGCCGCGAGTGCATGTCGGCGGTATGAAAGAGGGTCAGATGAACCTGGCAGGTCTCACCCGGAGGGCAGGGCGAGGACACACTGCCAGTTTGGGCGCTCGAACAACCGGGCGCGGTCGCCGCCATGCTCGCGGCCCCTGCACCGATCAGGCTCGCGGCTGCCAGCCGGCGAAAGACTCCAAAGCTCCACATGGACGATCTTGCCTCGTGACCGAAGTCACTCGCAGAAAGCGCGAGTGGCCGCACCGTACACAGGCGCTCGCTACGTGGGAAGCACCAAGCGGGCGCTCGCCCGTTCAATCGGCGGCATTTACACCCGACAACGCGCGGCCAGCGGCGGCGATTTACGGTTTTTCGTCGCGCGAAGCCGGCGGCGGCGCTCCCGGGTCCGAGTCGCGCGCCGATGCATCGCCGCGCACGACGTCGCGGTGGGTTACCGTCATCCACCCCTCGCGGGTGCTGCGGGCACGGGGGCCAAGCGCTGTCGAGAGCGCCTCGGAGATGGCGACCGAGCGGTGGCGGCCGCCGGTGCAGCCGATCGCGATGGTCAGATAGCTCTTTCCTTCGCGCTCGTATTTCGGCAGCACGAACGAGAGCAGCTCGACGGTTCGGGCAAGAAACTCCTGCGCTTCGGGAAGGCCGAGCACGAACGACGACACGCGCGCGTCTGTGCCGGGAAGCGCTTTCAGCTCCGCGATAAAATAAGGGTTCGTCAGAAAGCGGACATCGAGCACGAGGTCGGCGTCGACGGGCGCACCATATTTGAAGCCGAACGAAACGATGCGCGTGAGCATGCGCGGCGCGCCGCCGGATGCCGGGCCGAACCGATCGAGCACCGCCCTGCGAAGCTCGTGCACCGACAGCCGCGTGGTGTCGATCACGACGTCGGCGCGGGCTCGCAACGGGGCAAGTCGTTCGCGCTCAAGCTGCACGCCATCGAGCACCGCGAGCGCGCCGGCCCGCGCCGCGTCATGGTCGCCGCTCAGCGGATGGGGCCTGCGGGTTTCGCCGAACCGGCGCAGGAGAGACTCGTCGGACGCGTCGAGAAAGAGCACCTGGACGCTGCGCGGCGCGGAGCCTGCGTTGCCGGCGAGCTCGCCGAGCACGCGCCCCATGGACCCGAGAAACGCGCGCACCCTTACGTCCATCCCGAGCGCGATGCGGGTGATTCCGCCCTCTTCGCACACGGCGACGGCGTTGGGCGCGAGCACTGTGGGAAGGTTGTCGATGCAGAAGAACCCGAGGTCTTCGAGCGCATGCAGCGCGGTTGATTTGCCGGCGCCCGACAGGCCCGTAACGACGACGACGCTCACCGCCGCCGCTTCTACGGATCGGGTCGCGGGCTCTCGCTCGGTCATGGCTTTCCGTTGCTTGTCGGCCGCTCCCAACGGACCGCGGGCTCTCGCTCGCCGTGCGTCGCTGAGCCGGACTCTGTAGCGCCTGCGTCGTCGGACGAACCCTGGATTCCGTGCGAATTCGTGCGCGGATCGAACTCGCCGCCGAGGTGGCCTCGCGTCAGGAGCTGCTGCTGCAGCGCTGCCATGAACTCGTTCGCGTCCGCCCCTTCATCGCGCCTGAGCAGCTCGTTTCGGGCCACCGACTCTGCGATCGACGCGAGGTCGGTTCCCGGTCGCACTGGAACGAGCAGCGCGCGAACCGCCGTACCGAGAATCGCGAACTGCCCGACGTCGCCGTCAGGGACTTCGGGCGAATCGCCGTCTTTCGAAACCACGAGCCTAAGCACGATGTCGATGCATTTGCGGCCGGTTGTGGCGCCGGCTCCGAAGCGGTCTTTGATCTGCTGCACCGCGAGGCCTCGCGCACCGTCCGCCGGTTCCAGCAGGTCGGGTGGCGCGCCGAACACGACACCGGGCGGCCGCCAGTCACACTCGACGACGTCATCGGTCACGAGCCGGTGACCTCGCGTAACGAGCTCCAGTGCGCACGCGCTCTTGCCGACGCCGGTCGCGCCAATGAGCAAAACGCCAACGCCCGAGACGTCGACCAGCGCGCCGCCGACGTGCGTTCGCGGAGCGAACCGGTCGCTCAGCAGGGTCTGGATTGCAGAGATGGTGCGGCTCGAACGTGCGCTCGACACGAACAGGGGCGTGCCCGAGGACTCAGCCCCCGACACAAGCGCCCGAGCAGGCTCATGGTCGTCGGTGATGACGACGCACGACAGCCCCAGCGAAAACAGCTCGCGCGCTGCCTCCGCCTGGGCAACGGGCGTCATGGCGTCGAAAAAGATCGTCTCCGCTTCGCCCAGGATTTGCACCCGCGACGGCTCCACGCCGGCGAGGTCACCCGCGAGAGCGCGCCCTGCCTTCTGAATTCGCGCGTGCTTCACAGGCCGCGCGACACCGGATCGGCCTGCTACCAGTCGCAGGGAAACTCCCAGCCGCGGGTCAGCGGCGAGCTCGCCTGTCGTCATCTCGTCGCCCGGGGCGGAAGCGCCGTGCGTGGGGTCGGTCGTCATCATCGTACGAATGCCTCTTCCTCGGCGACCAACGACTCGTAGACCGCGTCGCGCTCGGTCGCGAGGAGCAACTCTTCACGGAACGCGCTGCTGCGAAGCACGCGGGAGACCCTCGCGAGCGTTCTCAGGTTCTCTCCCGAAGCAGCCCGGGGGCCGATCACGGCGAGCAGAAGCGTGACGTCGGCCCCGTCGATTGCGTCGAACTCGACTCCGGCGCGCGTCGTGAGCAGCGCGGCGATGGGAGCCTCAACTTCTGCGAGCGCTGCGTGAGGCATTGCCACGCCTTCGCCGATACCGGTGGACTGGAGCTCTTCGCGATCGAGCAGCGCCCGCGCGATGAGCCCCGCGTCAGCCCCGGCTCCCTCGGCAAGCAAACTCGCGAGCAGACGCACGGCGCCCCCCTTGTCGAGGGGCGCC
>CANJCO010000005.1 GCA_947473045.1 Myxococcales bacterium
CGTACTTCGTCGCCGGGGCGCGCGTGGTCGCCCCCGCGCAGTTTCGCATGGTCGGTGGCTTCAACGACGCAAACGCGGGCTGCGTAGTCGTGCACGGAGCCCCGCACGCCGATCCGAAAAACGCGCGTCTTCGCGAGTTGCTCGAGGTTTGTAGCCGCGCGCACCTGCCGTATCCCGGCAGGTGCCTGATGGGATGCCCCGAAGGCCACGAGCTTGCGCGCGTGACGCAGGCCCTCATCGACGCCGGCAAGCTGCCCGCCGGCGACGCTTCGCTGCCCGACCGCATCAAGTCGCTTCAATGGCACTACGGCATCGGCATCGACTGCACCGACTACGTCCTTGGAGCCGCGCTCGCCGCGCACGGTCAACGCGAGCGCGACGTCGCGATTCGCTCCTTTGGGGTGGCGCTGCCCGCGCCTGGGATCGACTACTTCGCGACCGCGACGACCAATCCCCACCTGCAGCGCGTCGAGGTCGCCGCGGCGCGCGCGGGCGACGTGTTCTGCCTCGACGATCCGGGCAGCGTCGGACACCGCGCCGTCGTCTACGAGCGCCACGTCTGCGGCGATGACGAGCTGAGCGCGCTGCGTGCGAAATTCGGCAGCGACTGCTCTGCGTTTTTTGTAGGCGGCGCCGTGCACCAAATCGAAGTCGACTCGTCGTGGGGAGCCGGCGACCAGGGCGCGAGCTACGGCGGCGTGAGGCGCGACACGTGGCTCTTCAACGCATCGACAGGCGCGTGGGCGCAGCTCGACAAGCGCGTCTCGGCCGATTCTGAGCCGGTCTTCCGGCAAACCGGTCGGGGCCCCGCGGGCGAAGTGCTGCGGGGCATTTTTCGTTTTAAGTGATCGCCTGAGATCGGGCGGCGCTGCCGAGCGCGCGGGTCTCGCCGACGTCGAAGATCCAAGCGCGGTCCTCGCTCAGCGACGCCGCCGCGCACGCCGCTCGGAGTCGCTCGGGCGGCTCTCCGACCGGCTCATCGGTCAGCTTGAACGTGCCCCAGTGCATCGCGCAAAGGTGGCGCGCGCCGAGCAACTCGAACGCGCGCAGCGCCTCTTCCGGGCCCATGTGCTGCGGCTGCATAAACCATGGGGGATCGTAGGCGCCGATGGGCAACATCGCCCAGTCAATACCCGGATACCGCGCTCCGATTTCGCCAAACACCCGCTCGCTCATGGCGGTATCACCCGCGTGATACGCGATTCCTTCGGGCGCTTCGAACACGAAACCGCCCCAGAGGCGGCGATTGCGATCCCAAGGGGCGCGCATCGACCAGTGCTGCGCCGGCACGAGGGTGATCGCGACGTCGCCGACGCGGTGGGTCTCCCACCAGCCCAGCTCCACAACATTTCGCAGCCCCGCACCTCTGACAATATCGCCGACGTCCCGCGGCACAACATAAAGCGCGTCGGGGCCGATGCGGCGAAGCGTTGGGAGGTCGAGGTGATCGAAGTGCGCGTGCGAGACGGTCACCACGTCGATTTTCGGCATCGCGTGCAGCGCCACTCCGGGCTCGCAGAGGCGCGCGCTCGCGAGGCCGAGACGGTCCGACCAAATCGGATCGGTGACCAGGAGCTTGCCGCCGATGCGAAGCGCGAAGGTGGCATGGCCAATCCACGTGAGGCTCGCGTGCTGTGACCGCAGAAGCGCGTCGTCGTGAGCGCGCCGCGGCGTCACGAACCCACCTGGATCGCGTCGCCGCCGCCCCGACAGGCGATCGCCGATCTGCCACTTCAGGATGTCAACGAGGCCCTTGTCGGGCGTTGTTCCGTCGAGATTCGTATAAACGGGCACGCCCGCAGCATAGACGCGAAAAGCCCGGGGGCGCGAGGACGCCGGCATCGCGGCGTCGGGGCCGATGACTCATGTCGCCGCCGCTGAGCCCCGCGGCGCCGAACGCGCGGTGCGATCGGCGCTGAGGCGCTCAGCAGGTGCAGCGCTCGACGCGCGGGCTCAGCAGAACGTCAGTCCGCGCCGCCGACCGGCTTGGCCTCACCCGGCTTGAGCGGGATGATTTGCACGCGGCGATCGGGGCCCTCACCGTTCGATTCGGTGCGAACGCCCGGGAACTCACGCAGCGCGAGGTGAACGATGCGACGATCGCGGGCGCTCATCGGATCGAACGTGATGATCTTGCCTTCTTTGGCCACGCGCTCGCCGAGGCGCTCGGCCATGTCGGCCAGCTGCTCCTCGTGGCGGGCGCGGTAGCCCTCGGCGTCAACCTGCACGTGGCGGCGGGCCTCGCCCGGCTTGTGCGCGACGCGCGTGGTCAGGTACTGAATCGCTTCGAGCACGCTGCCGCGCTTGCCGATGACGCGACCTGCGTCGGGGCCCTCGATGTCGATGCGAATTTCGTCGACCGAGCCTTCGCCGTCGTCGGGCGCCAGGATGACCTCGGCGTTCATTTCCATTTCGGCGAGGAGCTTGCGCACGAACGCGAGCGACCGCTTGGTCTGCGCGTCAGCAGCCTCTTCGTAGGCGGTGTTTTGCGAGGTCGCGAGGGGCTGGTGCGTGGTGGTCGGGGTGTCAGACACGTGCTTTTCCTTTGGTGATCGTGGCGGCCTTCTTGGCGCCGCCTGAAACTTCCTTCACCTCGATTTGGCCCTTCTTGTTGCCGCCGTCGTGAGGCGCAAACTGCTCGACGAGCAGCTGTTGCGTGATGCCGAGCACGCTGTTGGTCAGCATGTACAGGCCCAGCGCGGCGGGCAGGAAGAGCATCATCACGGTGAAGATGCCGGGGAGGAGGTAAGCCATCATTTTCTGCTGCATGGGGTCCATGCCCTGCTGCGGCACGATGCGCTGCTGCAGGATCATGAAAGCCCCGAGAATGAGGGGGAGAGGGCCGAACGCGGGGATGGCGCCCACGAGCGGGAGAGGTCCAAAGGGGCCGAGAAGCTGGTCGGGAGCCGACAGGTCGTGGAACCACAAGAAATGTGTATGATACATCTCCACGGCGGTCTGCAGGGTCGTGTACATCGCGAACCAGATGGGCATCTGCACGAGCTGGGGCAGGCATCCGCCGAACGGATTCACCCCTCGCTTCTTGTACAGCTCCATCGTCGCCAGGTTCTTCGCCTGCATGTCGTCGCTGAATTTGCGCGCGATGTCGTCCATCTCCGGCTTGAGCCGGCGCATGGCGACTGTCGTTTTGATCGACTTCCAGGTGAGCGGGAACAGGGCGAGGCGCACGCCGAACGTCATGAGAATGATCGCGAGGCCCCAGTTGCCGGTCACGTGCTGCTGCAGCCACACGAGAAACCCGACCAGCACCTTCGCCACCGGCGAGAAGAAGCCGAGGTTGATCAGGTCTCCGAGCTGTTTCTCGGCGCCGCCAGCCGCCTTGAGCACCTCGCGCTCCTTCGGTCCGAAGAAGGCGATTTGCGTGTAGGTTGCAGATGCTCCGGGATCGAGCGATTTGGGCTCGTAGGCGAGCTGCGCGTGGAACACAGTCGCCGCGTCGTCGTCGTCTTTCTTCTGGCCTTCGCTAAACCACTCCTCGGCCAGCAGGCGGCAGCTCGGGGTGCCGCCCAGCTGCGGCACGAGCACGCCGGCGAAGTAGTAGTTCGATGCCGACGCCCAGCGGTCGGCGCCGTCGAGCTTGAGCCAGCCGTCTTTGAAGTCGCCCGCGTTCTTGCGGGTGACTTCGCCACCGTGGCCGCAGGAGACGTCGGTCACAAACGGAGAGGTGCGGCCAAAGTGGCTCTTCACCTCGGAGTTTTTTCGGAAGGCGAAGGTCTCGACCGTGAAGCGGTGCTTCTTCGGCGCCGCCGCGAGGTTTTTCACCGTGGTCTCGACGGCGAGCTCAAACGGACGCGCGCCGGCCTTGATGGTTTTTTCGATCGAAACCTGCTCGTCGACGTAAGTGAACTTGCAGCCGCTGGCACCGAGGGGCTCGGTCTTCCAGTCGAAGCGATCGAACTTCACCTGATCGTCGGCGCCGTCGCCGCGGAACAGCGTGCGCATCGGGCGCCAGCGCTCCAGATTCGCCCAGTCGCCGGCGTCCCAGTTGGAGCTGACCATGTCGAGGGGCTGGCCGCGCTCGTCGGTGTAGTTCGCGTCGAGCAGGCGAAAATGGGCGAGCGCTGCGCCGCGCGACGACAGCTCGGCCGAGAATCGGTTGCCCTTGATAGTGCACGTCGTGGGAGCAGCCGGCGCAGGCGACCCCGCAGGGGCTGCCTTTTCGATCAGCGGATCCGGCGCAAAATCAGGGGCGTTGGCGTAGCTCTCGAGGGCTATCGGCTGCTTCTTGTCGCCCGAGCTGCCGAAAAATCTCGGATAGGCCCAGAAGCCGAGCAGGACGATCGCCGCCATCAACGCCCAGCGCGAGAGTGTGTTTCGATCCATCAGCTATTTTCTCGGTTTGCTTCGGGCGCGGGCCAGATAGGCGCTAGCGCTTGATGAGGTGCGGCGGGCTTCGCGGGAATGGGCGCCGGAGCGCGGGGGAGCGGGGGCAGGTCGATGCCGCCAGGATGAAACGGCTGGCACTTACTCAGGCGAACAAGCGAAAGCAAGACACCCCGCCACGCGCCATGAGACTGCAGGCAGGCGGCCGAATAGCGGGAGCACGAGGGCTCGAAGCGGCAAACGGGGCCAAGCAGTGGCGACAGCGTGCGCTGATAGACGCGAATCAGGGCAATGAGCACGCGCGCTACGGGGCCCGGAGCGGCGTGCAGATGACAGGGGGTAGCGCTGGGGATCATGCTTCGGGTCCGGCGGGCTCCGCCGACTGCGCCGAAACATGCGGCTTCGGGGGCGCTTTCGCCAGCGCCGCGAGGGCCTGTTTTTCAAGCTTTCGCTTCACGTCGCCCCATTCGCGCGCGCAAGCGTCAAAACCAAGCGTGTGCGCACCCGACCGCGCGATGAGCACGAGGTCGATTCCGTCGGGCAAGGCCGCCACGCCGAGCCGGAAGCACTCGCGGCACACCCGCTTGACGCGATTGCGCGCGACCGCGTTGCCGACCTTGCGGCTGACCACGAGCCCGAGGCGCGAAGGCCCCTGCTCCTCGCGCGCGGCGAGCAGAAAGACGAAGTGCGCGGATACAACGCGAACGCCTCCGCGTTGCACCCGATCGAATTCGGGGCGAGCGCGGAGACGCCGGTCTTTGCCAAACGAGCCCCTCACGGGGCGTCGCCTACTTCTTGTAGGTGTTGACCGTCAGGCGCTTGCGGCCCTTACGGCGGCGGTTGGCGAGGACCTTCTGGCCCCCGCTGGTGGCCATGCGCGCGCGGAACCCGTGCGTGCGGACTCGGCGGATGTTGTGGGGCTGGTAGGTACGCTTCACAGCAACTCTCCTGAAGGGCGGCGCACAAAAGCACCGAAACATTTCGGCGTCAAGGTCTTAAAGCAATGTTACGTCCGCCAAAAGGCACAAACAGTGTACATTCGGGCGACCTACCGCCATGAAGACCCGCCGCCCGCTCAAACTTTTCGCCCGCAGCGCGCCCGCGATCGCCGCGATCTCCGCCACGATTTGCTCGCCGAGCGCGTTTGCGCAGACGCAGACCTTCAAGCTCGACCGCGTCGAAGTGCCCGGCGCCCCGGACGACACGTTGATGATGGCGCGCGCGGTGACGCAGCCGGAGCCCACGCTCTTTGCGCAGCTGGGCCTCGGCTATTCGCTCAACCCGTTACGCACCGACACCATCTACAGCGTGCCGAACCTGAGGTTGCTGGCGCAGGCGCCCGCCCGCGGCGTGGTGAAAGACCAACTGACGGTGTACACCGCGGTGGGCGCGCAGCTGTTCAACCGCTTCACGGTTTCGGCGGCGTTTCCGTTTTCGCCCTGGCAGGACGGCAAAAACCCCGACTACCAGAACTCCACCACCTCCGGCACCTCGAGCACGACGGTCGTGCGCACCGACGGTCCGTCGGCGGGTGACATTCGTCTCGATCTGCGCGGGGTCATCGTTCGCTCGGACGACCAGCGGGCCGCGCTCGGCGCGAGCGCGTCGGCGTTCGTCCCGCTGGGCACAAGCGCGAATTTCGGCGCCGACCAGCGCGCCTCCGCGATGCTTGGCGTTCAGGGCGAATACGCCTTCAATTGGCTGACGATCATGGCGACCACAGGCGTGCATCTGCGGCCTTACGCCGCGATCAATTCGCCCACCACCGGACAGGGCCTCGGCATCGGCAACGAGTGGCGATGGCAGGCGGGAGCGTTCGTGCCAATCTCGGGCGGACGCTATCGGGTGGGCGCAAGCATCGTCGGCCAGACCGGCATCGAGAGCGACGCGCTGCTCATCGGCGAGACAATGTTCACCAAGCGCAACACCTCCATCGAGTGGAACGTCGAAGGACGCGCCAAGCTCGGCGAGGACGAGCGCTTCTGGGCCGGTTTCGGCGGGGGCAGCTTCATCTTGAACGGATACGGCGTGCCCGATTTGCGCCTCATGGCGACGTTCGGTGCCTACACGAGCCTGGTCTCCGCGCCGCCTGCAGCGCCTGAGCGCAAGCCACGCGACGAAGACGCCTCGTGGCGCGAGCAGCACGCCGACGACTCCGACGGCGACGGCATCCGCGACGAGGTCGACGCGTGCCCGAGCGATCCCGAAGACCATCAGGGCAAGGAGCCAAACGACGGTTGCCCCACGCCGCCCGATCGCGACGGCGACGGCATCCCCGATCAGTGGGACAGGTGCCCCGACGAGGCCGAAGACAAGGACGGCATCAACGACGGCGACGGCTGTCCCGAGGCCGACGCTGACGACGACGGCGTTGGCGACGCCGACGACGCGTGCCCGAAGCAGCCCGGCGTAACCTCGACCGATCGCAAGAAGAACGGCTGCCCGCAGTACATCTCGATGGAGGGCTCCGTGGTGCGCGTGCTGCAGCAGGTGCACTTCGCGACCGGCTCGGCGACGATCCTCTCCGACAGCTTTCCGATGCTGCAGGAGATCGCCAACCTGCTGCGCGTCAACCCGAGCATCTCGCGCATGTCGGTCGAGGGTCACACCGACGATCGCGGCGACGCTTCGATGAACAAGCGACTGTCGCAAGATCGCGCGAACTCCGTCATGATCTGGCTCTCAGCCCACGGCGTCGACGCCGACCGCCTCGAAGCACACGGCTTCGGACAGGAGCGCCCGATCGACGCCAACTCGAGCGAGGCGGGCCGGCAGGCCAACCGCCGGGTCGAGTTCAAGATCGTCAGCGAAGACGACGCGAACGCGGTGAAGAAGGGCGAGTGAGCGGCGCGGTCAGGGCGCCGTAATCCCCGCCCACGCCTCGCTCTTTTGCCAGAGCGTCCTGGCCAGCGCCTCGTCGCGAGCGAGCGCGCTGGGCTTCTTTTCTTTGCAGGCGTCGTAGTACCGCCCGTCGTGATCGGCGACGTCCGGCGAAGTGGCGCAGTGGAGCGTCGCGCGGGCGCCTTCTTCGTTCGTGATCATGAAGAGCTTCATGATCGATCGAATTCCCCACGGCACCTGTCGCCACACGTCGCTGGCGATGACGCCCGGGTGCAACGCGTAGGAGCGCACGCCGGCGCCGGCCCGGCCGCGCGCGAGCTCCGCCGTAAACAGAACGTTGCAGAGCTTGCTGACGCCGTATTCGTCCAGCCCGCTCACCGTCGCGGTGGGGCGCTGAAGCGCGCCAAAATCGAGCGATTTCGGCTTGTAATGCGCCCTGCTCGACACGTTGACGATGCGCGCGGAGCCGCTTTCGCGCAGCCGCGGCAGGAGCATCAGCGTCAGCAGGAAATGCCCGAGATGGTTGGTGCCGAACGTGAGCTCGAAGCCCTGTTTGGTCACGCCGCGCAGCCCCGCGAGGCCGGCGTTGTTGATGAGCAGGTGTAGCGGAAGCGTGCGGGCGAGCACCGCGGCCGCGCACGCTCGAACGCTTTCGAGATCGGCCAAATCGACCGCTACGAACTCAGCGTCGCCGCCCGCGGCCGCGATGGCGCTGAGCACCGGCTGGGCTCTTTCTTGCGATCGGCACGCCAAAAGCACGCGCGCGCCGCGGCTCGCGAGCGCTTCGGCGGTTACGCGTCCGATACCCGTATTGGCGCCGGTGACGAGCGCCACCTTTCCGGCGAGGTCTTTCTGCGACATGCGCGCGACGCTACTCGATTATGGTCCGATCATGTCCGAAGAGCATCCGATCACCGCCTTTCGTATCGTGCCCAAGACGGGCGTCATTTACGTCACGTCCGAGGCGACGCGCCTGGGGTTTTCGCCGAGCCATCCGGACTGGTGCAACCTCGGCCAGGGCCAGCCCGAGACCGGCGAGCTGCCCGGCGCGCCGCCGCGCGTTCATGACGTGGCCATCTCGGTCGACGATCAGGAGTACGCGCCGGTCGCGGGGCTGCCCGAGCTGCGCGAAGCAATAGCTGCACTCTACAACGACCTCTACCGCAAGGGGCACAAGTCGCAGTATTCTGCGGAGAACGTCTGCGTGTCGGGCGGCGGTCGCGCCTCGCTGACCCGCGCGGCCGCGAGCCTCGGGTCGATCAACCTCGGCCACTTCCTGCCCGACTACACGGCCTACGAAGAGCTGCTCGACATCTTCAAGGCGTTCACCGCCATTCCCATTTTGCTCGACGGCGACCGCGGCTACGCGTTTTCGCACGAGGATCTCCGCCGCGAGATCAACGGCCGCGGGTTCTCGGCCATCCTGCTCTCGAACCCGTGCAACCCGACCGGCAAATTGGTCGAGGGCGAAGAGCTTTCGAAGTGGGTCGGCGTCGCGCGCGATCTCGACTGCACGCTCATGTTCGACGAGTTCTACTCGCACTACATCTACCGCTCGCGGCCGGGCGTGCTGCCGGTCGAGAGCGCCGCGCGTTACGTCACCGACGTCGATCGCGATCCGGTGCTGATTTTCGACGGATTTACCAAAAACTGGCGCTATCCGGGCTGGCGCGTGACCTGGACGGTGGGCCCGAAGAAGGTCATCGAGGCGCTCACCAGCGCGGGCTCATTTCTCGACGGCGGAGGCAGCAAACCGCTTCAGCGCGCCGCGGTTCCGCTCGTGTCGACCGACCACGTGGTGAAAGAGACGCTCGCGATTCAGGCTGCGTTCCGCGACAAACGCGATCGCATGCTGTCGCGCCTGGAGCGCCTCGGCGTGCGCTTCGATCGCATCCCGGACGGCACGTTCTACGTTTGGGGCAACGTGGCGAACCTGCCCGCGCCGCTCAGTGACGGCATGGGCCTGTTTCGCGCTGCGCTCGACAAGAAAGTCATCGTGGTGCCCGGCGAGTTCTTCGACGTCAACCCGGGCAAGCGCAGGCCGGGGCGCGTGTCGCGCTTCAAAGATCACGTGCGATTTTCGTTCGGACCGAGCATGGCGGTGATCGACAAAGCCGCCGATCGGCTCGAGCAGCTCGTGGCCGAGCACATGCGAGCAGGCTGATTTCAGGCCGAACCGACGACGCCGCCGCCCAGCGGCAGGTGCTCACGCGTGAGATTGCGAACGCCCGACGCGAGCACGGCGAGGTCGTCTTCGATGCGGATCCCGCCCAGCGGCGAGAGCGCGTCGACGAGGGCCCAGTCGATATCGGCCGCGCTCGGTCCCTGACGCAGCGGCGTCAGCAGGCGCTCGATGAAATACAGCCCTGGCTCGATGGTGAACACCTGCCCCGCGGCGATGTCGGTCGTGTTGCGCAGAAACGGGTTGCGCGCGGCCGGCTGCGTCACCGCGCAGCCGACGTCATGGCACTGCAGGCCGATCGAGTGCCCGAGGCCGTGCGGGTAGAATGCACGGCTGATGCCCATCGCGTCGATCGCGTCGGCGCTCAGTCGCACGATGCCGCTGTCGCGCAGGATGGCCGCGAGCTCGCGATGCGAGCGGTCGTGCAGCGCCTCGTAGGGCTCGCCGCTCTGAACCGCAGCGACCAGCCCTGTTTGCACGGCCTCCATGCGCGCGAGCAACGCGGCGAACACGCGCGCCGCTTCGCCCGCGGGCTTGACCCATGTGCGGGTGATGTCGGAGGCGTATCCGAGACACGTCGCGCCCGCGTCGAGCAGCAGCGAGGCCGCGCCGCTTGGCGTCTTCTGGTAGCCCACATGGTGGAGCGTGGAGGCGTGCGCCCCCATCGCGACGATGTTCTTGTAGGGAGTCTCCGGATCGTCCTGACGCGTTGCCCGCAAGTAGAGAAGGTGCAAGTCGAGCTCGGAGGCGTCTCCCACTTCGAAGGCGCCGCGCACGACCTCGTGGCCCTGCGCTGCGATGCGGTTCGCCTCGGCGAGGCAGACGATTTCGTAGGCGCTCTTGGTGGTGCGAAGGGCATCGAGGCGACGCAAAAGCGCGTGCATATTGCACGCATCCCGGGAGAGTCCCAACCGGTCCGCGAAGGCGGTATTTTCTCCCACAAACGCCACGCGTCCCGCCGGAATCAACCCCCGCATGGCCTCGTGGGAGGGCGCGACGATCACGTCAAAAAAGGGCCAAAAATGCTCACTCTCCGCGCGCGCGGGGGCCTCCCAGAAATTCGCCTGTTCGAGCCTGACCAGCACCGGCTTCGCACCGGCCGCGATGATGAGCACGGCGTCGGGTTCCGGCAGCGCGAGCCAGTGCATAAAGTGAGGTGTGGGCCGCAGTGGCCAGTCCTGATCGTCGAACGACGTGCGCTTCGACAGCGATCCCGAATGCACCACGACTGCGTCGAGCTCACACGCCGCGAGCGCGCGCGCGTAGCCCTCCGCCACCGCCGCGATGTGCGCCTCGTAGGTGCGTGACAGGGTGCCCGAATCGATCATGCGCGTTCCTTCCCGGTGCGCCAGCAGGAGACTACTTGAGCAGAAACTGAAGCTCGACCTCGGCCGTGCCAGCCGCGCTCGCGCCCAGCAACTGGCGGCTCTTCATTCCCTGCACAATGCACGTGATGGCGTCTTTTCCGATGCTCGCGCCGTCGTAGCTCGCGAGGGTGATCTGGCCAGTATCGGCGGTTTCGAGGTGAAGTGTGCCCTTGCCGTCGAGCGGCTTGCCGAAGACCTTCAGCGAAGCGCGGTAGCAGCCCGTCAGGTTGACCTCGTCGAAGAGCTGGCTGAGCGCGCCGTTACGAATGTTGCTCGTTCGGACCATGCGCCAGGTGACGCGCGCGCCCGCAGGATCGAACGGCGAAGAAGCGTCGGGCGGCGAGGCTGCCGCCGCTGCGAGCGGCGTGACAGGCAGCGGCCGCATGGGCGCGGGCTTCGTCGAAGCAGCAGCGCTGGGAGCCGCGGGAGGCGGCGCGGCGTCTGGCACGAGCGGCGCGGGCGCAGCATCGGCGATCGCCACAACTGCCAAAGGATCAGGCGCGGCGGCGGCAGGCTGCATCGGACGCAGCACGACGAAATATCCACCTGCGAGCAGCCCGCCGAGCCCCAGCATGACCACCAGCGCCGCGACGAGTCCGGGGCTCTTGGGCACCCCGGCAGCCGGCATGTCGTCGAGCGCCTCAATCGCGGGCGGGGTCACCTTGCTGGGCGTCGGCGCGATCGAGAGCGCAGGATGCGGCGTCGCCATCGTCGCGGCGTGCGCCATCGCGTCCGACAGCGCCGGAATGCGGGCGCCCAGCGAAAGCGGAACGCTCACGGTGCCGGACTCGATAAGGGCCTTGAATTCAGCCCGCATCTCGCGCGCGCTGGCGTAGCGGTCTTCGCGCTTTTTCTGCATCGCTTTCATGCAGACCGCCTCGAGGCGCGGATCAACGTCGGGGTTCAACGTGCGCGGTTGCGGTGGCAGCTCGGTCACGTGCTTGAGCACGACGCCGAGCGCGGACTCGGCCTCGAACGGAACTCGCCCGGTGAGCAGCTGAAAGAGGATGACCCCCATGGAATAAAGGTCCGTGCGCGGGTCGAGCGGCTCGCCCTTGCCCTGCTCGGGCGACATGTATTCGGGCGTGCCCACGACGAGCCCTTTGGTCGACAGCCGCGCTACCGACTCGCCGCTCGCGCGCGACTCGATTTTGGCGATGCCGAAGTCGCACACCTTCACTTGGTCGCGGTAGTGCCCCTCGTCGTCCTTGCCCTCGATGACCATGATGTTCTCGGGCTTGAGATCGCGGTGGATCACGCCCATGTCGTGCGCGACGGCCAGGGCCGCGAGCGCCTGCATCATGATATCGACGACGCGCTGCGTGCTGAGCGGCCAGTCCTTTTTCATCACGTGAAAGAGGTCGTGGCCGTCGACGAACTCCATCGCGATGTAGAGCAGGCCGTCGTCTTCGCCGAAGTCGATCACGCGCATCGAGTTGGGGTGATCGAGGCGCGACGCTGCCTTGGCTTCGCGCTTGAAGCGGGTGACGAAGAGCTCGTCCTTGGCAGTGTCAGGATGCATGACCTTGATGGCCACGACCTTGTCGAGCGCGAGCTGACGCGCCTTGAACACGGCGCCCATCGCGCCTTCGCCGAGGAACGAGTCGATGAGGAACTTTCCGCCTACGGTGCGGCCGATGAGCGCGCGCCTCGCGGCCTGATCTTCCTCGCTCATCGTGCCGGACAGTCTACAAAAGAGGCGGCCCGCAAGCTACCCGTGCAGGCGCGACCGCTCAGCACGCGCAAGCCAGCGACAGGGCGCGCGAGGCCGTGAGCAGGTCGGCCTCGCCCGGACGCAGCGTCGAAATGGCGGTAGCGATCGCGAGCGGAGACTCGCCCGCGGCGATGCGCAGGCGTGCCTCGGCGTCGCCTGTGAGCAGGTCGAGCGCGGGAATGTCGTCGACGAACTCATAGCGTTCGGTGCGAAACGCGAAGTCTCCCGGCGCCTGATGGTGCGCGTGCGCGATGAGCGCCAAATACGTGGCCACAGGCCTGAAAGACGCCTGATCGGTGACGTGCACCTGAACGCCGCCGCAGAGCGCTCCGGCGTGTTTGTGAAACGTCGGCTGAAACATCATGGGCCTCGCCACGAATCCGGGCAGACCCGTCGCCGCGAGATCGCGCGCGAGGCGTCGACCGTCGACCCACGGCGCGCCCGTGATCTCGAACGGGCGCGTGGTGCCGCGGCCGTCGCTGAGATTGGTGCCCTCAAGGAGACAACCGCCCGGGTAGACGATCGCAGTATCGAGCGTCGGCATGTTGGGCGACGGCAGCACCCAGGGCCTGCCCCAGGCGCCTGCGAGCTGCCCGCGATCCCACTCGCTCGCCACGACGCGAAGATCGACGTCGAGCGCTTCGACCTCGCGGCGCCACGCGCAGATCTCGCCGAGCGTCATGCTGTGGCGAATCGGCAGCGGCTCAAGGCCGACGAACGACCGGCAGCGCGGTTCGAGGAAGCGACCCTCCAGCGAAGACTCGAGGCCGCCGAGCGGATTGGGACGATCGAGCACGACCACGCGCACCCCGGCGGCCGCGCAGGCGCGCATCGCGAGCACAGCCGTCCAAATGAACGTGTAGTAGCGCGAGCCGATGTCCTGCAGGTCGATCACGAGCACGTCGAGCGCGGCGAGATCGGCCGCGCCCGGTGAGAGATCCGAGATATGTGCACCATACAAGCTTCGGATCGGCGCGCCTTCGGGATCGCGCGCATCGCCAACGCCGATCATGTCCTGTGCCTCACCGCCGTAGCCGTGCTCGGGGCCGAAAATGAGCTCGAGCCGCACGCCGGCCGCACGCAGCGCGACGGCGGCGTGCGTCAAGTCGGAGGCGACCGAGGCCGGGTGCGCGAGCAGCCCGACGCGACCCTCGAGCAACGTGTGCATGAGCGGCGGGGCGCCGAGCACGCGGTCGAGTCCAGTGCGCATCACCCGCGAGTGTACATCACGAGGCGCGCCGGCAGGGATTCGGAAAGCCCGCAGCGCGTCGATGTCAGCGAAGCGGGGCGCGGCGCGTTCTTCGACGTTCGCCCGACCCGACTGCGGGCGCGCGCGGCGGCGAGGTCGGCCATTTGCGCAATATTTTCATAGCTATCGCACATGTTTGTTGCACCTTTTGGGTCTCACGAGGGTGTGGCTATGCAAGTGTTTCAGAGTAGAGTCGCCCCATGCGTCGCGTGCTGATCGTTGATGACGAAGAGAACATCCGCCTCGTGCTGCGGACGATCCTCCGCAAAAATGGCTACGAGACCGAGGTCGCGGACAACGGCGAAGACGCGCTCGCGAAGCTCGATGTGTTCGGCCCCGACTTCATCCTCACCGACGTTCGCATGCCCAAAATGGGCGGGCTCGACCTGCTCTCGACGCTGAAGGCCAAACAGCACGCGGCCACCGTCATCGTCATGAGCGCGCACGGCCACATCGATATGGCGCTCGAGGCGATGAAGGCCGGCGCCTACGACTACGTCCCAAAGCCGTTCAAGCCTGAAGAGGTGCTCCTCGTGCTGCGCAAGGCCGAGGAGCGCGAGACGCTGCGCCGCGAAAATCGCGCGCTCAAAGAGCAGATTCGCGACAAGGAGCAGTTCGAGTCGATTCTCGCGAAGAGCCCCAAAATGATGGCGATCTTCAAGACGATCGCCAAGATCAGCGACTTCAAGACGACGGTGCTCGTCAGCGGCGAGAGCGGCGTCGGCAAGGAGCTCGTGGCGCGCGCGCTGCACACGCGATCGACGCGAAAGCACAAGGCGTTCGTCGCCATCAACTGCGGCGCCATTCCCGAGAACCTGCTCGAGAGCGAGCTCTTCGGTCACAAGAAGGGCGCCTTCACCGACGCCTCGAGCGACCGGCGCGGCCTGTTCGAAGAGGCCGACGGCGGCACGCTCTTTCTCGATGAAATCGGCGAACTTCCGCTCAACCTGCAGGTGAAACTCCTGCGCGTGCTGCAGGAAGAGTCGATCCGCAGACTCGGCGATCCAAAGAGCATCAAGGTCGACGTGCGCATCATCGCGGCCACCCACCGCGATCTGAACGCCGAGGTCGCCGCCGGGCGCTTTCGCGAAGACCTTTTTTATCGCATCAACGTGCTGCCGATTCCGGTGCCGCCGCTACGCGAGCGCCGCGAGGACGTCTCGCTGCTGCTCGAACATTTCATCGACAAGAACAACGCGCGGCTCGGCACGCGAATTCGCGGGATCTCGGCCGAGGCGCGCAAGATGCTTCTCGACTATCCGTGGCCCGGCAACGTCCGCGAGCTCGAAAACTCGATCGAGCGCGCGATGGTGCTCTGCGACACGGATCTCATCGAGGCTACCGACCTCCCCGACCGCATGCTCGCCGCGCTCGATCCAGTGCAGGTGCATCTGGCCACCGGCGAGCTGTCGATCAAAAAGACTGCGGCCGCCGTCGAGCAGATCCTCATTCGGCGCGCGCTGCAAAAAACCCAGGGCAACCGCACGCGGGCGGCCGAGCTGCTCGAGATCAGCCACCGCGCGTTGCTCTACAAGCTCAAGGACTACAACATCGACGACTTGTAAGGGCGCGGCGGTTACACGCCTTCGTCGAGGCGGCGCATGCCTTCGAGCAGCAGCGCCTCGGGGCTCTCGGTGATGATGCGCGCGCCGGGCTGGAACGTAGGGTCCAGGCCGAACTCGCCTTCTTTTAGTTTGAGCATGGCGTACACGGCGTCGGCGCCGCGAACGTTGCCGAACAGGGCGTTGACGAGCGCGCCATCGCGGAAGTGCATCTCGCCGCCGCCGTCGGGCGTTCGAACGCGCAAATTGCCTGTTTTTCGGCCGTGAAACAGCACCTGCACCAGCTCGGCCAGGCCCATTTCGCGCAGCGATCCCTGCACGCCTCGCGAGTTGGCGCGCGACGATCGCTGATCGAGCATCGACTTCAGCTTGGCCACGAGCACGTCGGTCGGCGCCGGCTTCGCGACGAAATCGGCGACGCCGAGCTCGAACGCGCGCTGCGCCTCGACGCGCCCCTGCCTGCGCGTGTGCATCACCCACAGCAGCGACTTGCCCCACGGCTGCGCGCGCGCCTCCGCGAGCAGCGTGAGACCGTCTCCCCTCGGCAGGTCGAGCTCGCTGACCACGACATCGAACTCACCGGCGGCGAGCAGCTTCATGGCCTGTTCGGCCGAGCGCGCCGTGGTGACCTCGAAGCCCTGCTCGATGAGGCGCAGCTCGAGCACGGTGGTCTCCTCGGGATCGGGGTCGACGAGCAGCGCGAGGTAGCGGTTGGCGAGCAGACGCGCGCGCAAATCTTCGCCCATCACGGTGTTTTTGAAGAGATCGACGAGGTGCGGATCGAAGAGCGTCTCTTTGTATTGTGCAAGCACCGTGCAGGCTTCGGCCGGACTGAGCGTCTTGCGGTACGGGTTCTTCGGGTTCTGCGTGAGGTCGGCGTAGGTGTCGGTGATGGCGAGCGCGCGCGCACCCAGCGGGATTTCTTTTCCGGCCATGCCATCGGGAAACCCCGAGCCGTCGTAGCGCTCGTACATGTGCTCGAACGCGAGCACCGTATCGTTGGACAGGCGCACGCTCTCGAGCAGTCGCCGCGGCGTCGAAAAGCCTTTTTGCGCGCCGATTTTGTGACCGTCGTACTGCCCGACGTTGAGCGGGGTGAGGTGGTACTGCCCCATCTTGCCGACGTCGTGCAGGTAGGCCGCAGCGACGAGCCCGCGAATGTCGCCGGGCGCCACGTTCATGCGCTCGAGCAGCCGCCGCGTCAGGCGCGCGACCTGCGCAGAGTGGCCCCGCAGATCCTGGCGGTTGGCCTCGAGCAACGTGAGCACGACGTTGAGCAACTCGAGCAGCTCGTCACCGCCGAACGACCCTCCGCGCTGCGAGGTCGATGACGACGCCGCGGCCTGCACGAGCTCTTTTTCGGAGACGATGCGCCCACGGCTTGAGCCGCTGCCTTCTCGCGCGAGCGAGCTGCTCAGCGAGTTTTCGCTGACGAGGTTGCGCTCGTAGACATCGAGCATCGCAGAAAACTGCGCGTGCGCCTGACGGTCGAGAATGGCAAACGCGTGGATGTCGCCGATGTACGCCTTGGCGATCGCCGCGCGCACGGCCGCAGGTCGCGCGAGAAAGGCGCGGATCTCGCGCGCGCCGCTCGCGAGCTGAATTTCGCGGAGCAGGTCGGCGTCGCAAGGATCGCAGGTGACGACGCTGAGCGCGCCCGACGCCGCCTCGAACATGATCGGAAATACCGCGAACGCCTCGGCGACTTTGCGCGGCACCATCTCGAGCGTCGCGCGCACGATGTCGGCCTTCGAGAGCTTTTCGGTCGAGACGAAGCGGGTCTGGTACTGCGCGGCGAGCGCCTTGAGCATCTCGGCTTCGCCGAGCACGCCGAGCTCGAGCACCGCGTCTTCGAAGCGCGCCGAGGTGCCGCCGATGTGTTGCATCACGGCCTCGAACTGCTCGGGCTTGAGCAGTCCGCTCGACATCAACCGGCCCGCGACCTGCTGGTTGACCGTTTGCACGTTGGGAGGTTGCGCCAAGTGAATTCGAGCCTCGAGCTTCAGGAGTATAGCGAGCTTTGTGCGAGGCGGGCGCTGACGTGGCTGGTGATGAGCTCCAGAGCCACGCGGTTGTGGCCACCCTCGGGGATGATGACGTCCGCGAAGCGCTTGGACGGCTCGACGAACGCCATGTGCATCGGCCTCACCGACTCGTAGTACTGCTGCCGTACCTGCGCGAACGTGCGACCGCGGTGCTCGAGGTCGCGACGGATGCGGCGCATCAGCCGAATGTCGGCGTCCGTATCGACAAAGATCTTGATGTCGAAACGTTCGCGCAGGCGCGGATCGGCGAGCACCAAAATTCCTTCGACCACCAAAATGGGCGCGGGCGCCACGATCACGCCTCCGGGCACGCGGTCGTGCGTGGTGAAATCGTAAATCGGACGCTCGATCGCGCGGCCTTCGCGCAGGGCGTCGATGTGCTCGAGCAGCAGATCAAACTCGATGGCGTCGGGGTGATCGAAATTGACGCGCTCGCGCTCTTCGAGTGCCATGGCGCTGAGCGGCCGGTAATAGTGGTCCTGTTCGAGCAGCACCCCGGCCTGAAGCGGCAGCGCCCGCATCAGACTCTTGGCGATCGTGCTCTTTCCGGAGCCCGACCCGCCTGCGATGCCGAGGATAAGAGGGGCGTTCGACATCGGGCGACGACTATCACACGCGAGCTGCGGCGCGCGCCTGCTCGAAGCGCTCGGGGTCGACGTTTCGTCCCGTAAGCACGACGACCACGGCGCCGGTGGCGTGGTCGGGCCGCACCGGCGCAGCAAGGCCGGCCAGCAGCGGGGCCACCGCCACGGCGGCGCTGCCTTCGACCCGGCGGCCGAGCTGCTCGAGCACCCACACCATCGCCCGCGCGATCGAGCCCTCATCGATCGCGATGACGCCTGCGATCACGGCGCGGGCGCGATCGAACGCGCTGCGCGAAATGCCGCCCTCGAGGCCCTCGGCGAACGTGGGACCGTCGCACGGGAGCGCCTCGACGGCCGCTCCCCGTTCGAGCGAAAGCGCCATCGCGCACGAGGCCTCGCTCTGCGTCCCCCACACCCGGCGCACGTCGCCGAACGTCTCGCCGAGCGCGTCGGCCAGCCCGCACGCAAACCCGGTCGCGAGCCCGCCCCCGCCGAACGGCAGCAGCACGCGCGCCGGAGCCTCGCCGAGCTGATCGAGCAGCTCGTACGCGAGAGAAGCGCCGTTGCCGCAGAGCACTTCGACGTCATCGTAGGGCGACACGAAGCGCAGCCCGAGACGCGCGGCCATCGCGAGGGCACAGGCTTCGGCGGCGTCGTAGCTCTCGCTCCCGGCTTGAATCACGGTCGCGCCGGCGGCCTGCATTTTGTCGGTCTTTGCGCGCGGGGCCGAGCTGGGCACGACGATCGTCGCCCGCAGCCCGAGCTGCTTTGCGGCATAGGCGACCCCCGCCCCGTGGTTGCCCGCGCTCGCCGCGATCACGCTCGCGCCAGGCGTTTGCGCAGCCACGCTTTCGAGCGCGAGCAGCGCTCCCCGCACCTTGAAGCTGCCAGTGGCCTGGGTCGACTCGTCGAGCACAAAAACGCGGCCTCCGGCGTGGGCGTCGAGGGCGGGGGCACGCGAAAGCGTCGGCGTGGCGAGGTCGGGGTAACGCTGTGCGAGGCTGCGCGCGCGCGCGAGCGTGCCTGCGTCCGGAAGCAGCCGGGACGCTGCGGCAGGTGCGGACACGATCCGCATGCGCACCGGAGCTTGGGCCGGAGCGCTCACTTTTTTGACGCCAGCCACAGCAGCGGCTGCCGGTAGTTGGTGATCATCCGGTCGGCCGGAACTTCGTGCCCCATGCCTTGGGCGATCTTCACGCGATAGGCAATTTTGTGAGCTTTGAGCATATCGGCCACGCGCGCGGTGTTGGGCGCGACTTCGTCGTGGACGCCCGTGAAAAGGTAAGCGCCTTTGATCTTCGAGCGATTGTGATCGAGCAGCTGCGGAGCGTCGCCGAACCAGTACTGATCGTTGGCCGCGAGGATGAGCCACCGGCTCCACGTCGACGGGTCGCGCAGGCCGACCTGCATCGCGACGAACGCTCCCTCGCTGAAGCCCATCAGGATGTTTCCCCGGAGCTGCACGCGACGCTTGTATTTTGCACGCAACGCTTTGAGCGACGCGTCTGCGATCTGACCGCCCACGACGGCGTTGTTGTCCCACGCGCGGGCGCCTCCGCCACGGTCGGCAGGCCCCTGCGGGCAGACCACCCAGCCGAACTGCGTGGCCACCTTCGCCCACTTGCGGCAGTCTTCCATCGGGTTTCCGCCCCGCCCGTGGAGGTACATGAGCACCGGACGCACACCGTTTCCGCGAGGTCGGTAGTAAAACGCGTTCGCGAAGCCCGGCACTTCGAGCCGCATCGGGTCGGGCGTGGGAGCGACGGGTTTTGCCCAGGCCTGCCGTGCGGAGACGGCCATCCCGACCAACACGGCGATCAGGATGAAGGCAGAGCGCATCGGCGCCCCAGCATACCGGCGTTGCTCGCTGCGGCAAAGCGTGCGGCCATGACCGATGGCAGCTACTCGGCGGCCTTCGCATCGAATACTGTGCGACGCCGTGCAAGTCACCTTCGCCACGCGCCGCAGCCCGCTCGCCTTAGCCCAGTGCCGAGCCTTCGTCGCGCGCCTCGTGGCTGCCCATCCCGGGCTCGAGGCCCTCGAAAAACAAGTCGTCACCACGGGCGATCGCGTTCAGGACCGCCCCCTTTCGGAGATCGGCGGCAAGGGCCTGTTCGTCAAGGAAATCGAGGAGGCGCTGCTCGACGGCTCTGCGCACTTCGCGGTGCACTCGATCAAAGACGTTCCGGCGACGCTCCCCGAAGGCCTCGCGATCGTGTGCATTCCCGCGCGCGAAGACCCTCGCGATGTGCTGGTTTCACCGAGGTACGGCACCGTCAACGCGCTGCCGCGCGGCGCGAAGGTCGGCACAAGCAGCCTCCGAAGGCAGCTGATGCTGAAGGCGATGCGACCCGACCTCAACTTTGTTCCGCTGCGCGGCAACGTCGACACGCGCCTGCGCAAACTGCACGCCGGGGAGGCCGACGCGATCGTGCTCGCGCGCGCCGGTCTCGTGCGCCTCGGGCTCGCCGATCGGGCGACTGAGACGCTGATGCCCGAAGTGTCGCTCCCGGCGGTCGGACAGGGCGCGCTCGGCATCGAAGCCCTGCTCGCAGCACGCGACATTGTAGCGCTGCTCAAGCCGCTCCACCACCCCGAGACTGCCGCCTGCGTCGCGGCCGAGCGTGGCGTGCTGGCGGCCCTCGAAGGCGACTGCAAGACGCCGATCGCCGCATTCGCGCACCGCGACGGGACGTTCATGCGCCTGCGCGCGTTCATCTCCGAGCCGGACGGATCGAGCCCGCGCACCCACGACGAAACAACGACGTGGCCCGACGACGAGGCCGATGCGCGGCGACTCGGTGAACAAGCAGGCAAGCGGCTAAAAAGAGGGTGACGGGATGCACGTACATTTCATCGGCGTCAGCGGCACCGGGATGGGCGCGCTCGCCATGCTGTTTCGCGAGCGCGGCGCGAGGGTAACGGGAAGCGACGTCGCCTTCGATCCGCCGATCGGCCCCGCCCTCGCCGCCGCCGGCATCGCGTGCCTCAAGGGCTACGACGCGGCGCACCTCGAGCCGGCGCCCGATCTCGTCGTCGTCGGCAACGCGATCCGCCGCGACAACCCCGAGGCCCTCTCCGCCGAAGCCCGCGATCTCGCGCGCACGTCGATGTCGGGCGCGCTGCGCGAGCACTTCATCGCCGGACGCCGGCCCGTGGTCGCTTGCGGCACGCACGGAAAGACCACGACGAGCGCGATGTGCGCGTGGCTGCTGCACTCCGCCGATCTCAATCCGGGCTATTTCATCGGCGGGTTGCCCAAGAACTTCGCGTCGGGCGCAGCGATCGGGCGCGTCTCGCGATCGCTGCTCGGCGGCGCGCCGGGCAAGCCCGCGCCCTTCGTGATCGAAGGCGATGAGTACGACGCCGTGTACTGGCGCAAGGAGCCCAAGCTCCTCGACTACCTCGGAGTGGGCGGCGACGATGTCGCGATCCTCACGAGCGTCGAGCACGATCACATCGACATCTACCCGGACAGCGCGAGCTACGAGGCCGCGTTCGCGACGGCGCTCGCGAAAATGCCCGAGGGCGGCAAATTGTTCGTCGACGCAGGGCAGCCCCGTGCAGTCGCGGTCGCGCGGCGAGCGTGCGCAGCGCCGATCTCTCTCTACGGAACCGAAGGTCACACCGGGGCCGAGACCCCGGAGTGGCTCGCGGCCGTCGGTCCGATCGACGACCTCGGCCGCCAGACGTTCGACGTGTTCGTAGGCGGAGCGTCGTGCGGGCGCTTTGCCATGAAGAGCCCCGGTGCCCACAATGTTCGCAACGCGCTCGCGGCCATCGCGATGGGCGCGGAGTGCTTCGGCGTCACGATGGCGCAAGCGCGCGCAGCCATGGCGACGTTCGAGGGCGTCAGGCGTCGCCAGGACCTCCTCGGTGAGCCCGCAGGCGTGCGCGTCTATGATGATTTCGCGCATCACCCCACCGCCGTCGACGAGACGCTGCGAGCCCTGAAGAGCAAGCACCCGCGCGGTCGGCTAATCGCCGTATTCGAACCGCGCAGCGCGACCGCGTGTCGCAGCCTTCACCAGGACGACTACGTGCGCGCGTTCGGCGCCGCCGATCGCGTCGTGCTCGCGCCGCTCGGGCGCACCAACGTGCCGGAGTCGGAGCGACTCGACACGGGCAGGCTCGCGCGCGAGCTTGGCGAAAAAGCAACGGCCGCGCAGAGCACCGATCAGGTCCTCGACGTTCTCACAGGCGAAGCGAGGCCCGGCGACACTGTCGCGCTCCTGTCGAACGGCGCCTTCGCGGACCTGCACGGTCGCCTGCTGTCGGCGCTCGGCGCGCGCTGACTACGACGCCAGCGTCGCCAGCGTCTTGAGGGCGTCTTCGCAGTCGTCGACCACCAGCTTGTGCCCCTTGGCCAGCGCCAGCGTGCGCAGCTCTTCGAACTCGCGCCGCGCGCGCTCGTCGTCGCCACGTCGCTTCTGCATGAGCCGCGCGAGGAAATAGCGTCCGCTGATGACGTCCCAGCTGAACTCGTTGGCCTCGGCGTAGCGCACGCCCTCGACGAGCTGCTTCTCGGCCGCTTCGTCGCCTTTGAGGCCGGCGAGGTACGCAAGGAGCATCTGGTTGTGGCTCGCGAGTCGATCGAACGCGTACTCGTCGCACAGCGCGAGCGATTGCTGCAACGCACCATACGCGCGGGCGAAGTCCTCGAGGCGAAGCAGCGTGTCGCCCACGTTGTGGAGGTTGACGGCGACCTCATAGGAGAGTCCCAGCGCCCTCGCGAGGTCGACGCCGCGCTCGCTCTCGGCGCAGGCCGCCCGAAAATCGCGCGTGAAGTAAAAGACGAGGCCGCGAAGTTTCTGACGCTCGCACGCCGCCGCCGGATCGACGGGCAGCAGCGCTTCGGCGCGTTCGAGCGCGCTCAGCGCTGCGACGCGGTCGCCGAGGGCCGCGTGGGCCTGCGCGAGGCTGACCAGCACCTTGTGTTCGACGTGCTTGTCGGCTTCTCGCGTGACGAGGCCCTGCATTCGCTTGAGGAGCTCGAGCGATCCGGCGAAGTCACCGCGACGGCCCGCCATCTCGGCCGCGGCGACCAGCACGAGCTTCATGAGCTCGTCGTCGCCTTGCGCGACGCGCTCGGCCTCTTCGAGCGGGACGGCAGCCGCCTCGAATTTGTGCAACGCAACAAGGATGCGCGAAGCGTTGACCCGCGCTCGGACGCGGATGGCAGAGTCACCGCCCGCGTCGAGGCGCGCGATGATGCGATCGCACATCTCCTGGGCTTCGGGAGCAGCGCGGACGAGGCCCACGGCCTGAGCCAGCTGATCGAGCCACGCAGCGAGCTCGGCCGGCGGGCGGCCGGCCATATCGCAGAGCTCGATGGCTCGCGAAAAGTCGCGCACGGCCGCCTCGAGCTGCCTCGCCTCGAACTTGCGCTCACCGCTTTTGGCGAAGTGCGTCGCGGCCTGCTCGCGATCGCCCGCCTCGTAGAAGTGCGTTGCGATTCGCGAGGCTTGCTCACTGGTGCGATCGCCAACGCTGCGCTCGAGCGCGGCGCCTGCCGCCGCGTGCAGCTCGCGGAAAGCCTCGTGCGGCAGCGCGTCGAGCACCACTTCGCGAATGAGCGGCGAGGCCACGCGCAGCTCCGTCGGCGTGACGCGCACAAGCAGCTCGGCCTTCAGGAGCGCGTCGAGCGACCGCTCGGCGACCGCGAGCGGCTGCGCGAGCATCTCGGCAACGACCGCCGGCGCGATCGACTCACCGAGCACCGCAGCCGCCTGAAGCGTCGGACGATCGCCCGCCGACAAGCGCGCCACGCGCAGCGCCACCAGGCCTCGAAGCGTCTTCGGCAGCGCGAGCTCCTGACCCACGAGGCGCATGGATACGACCTTGCCGTCGGCGACGGTCACCGCGCCCACATCGAGCAGCGCCTTGATGACCTCTTCGATGAACAGGGGATGACCGCCGGCGCGATCGCGGACGAAGCGCACCAGCGCGTCGGGCGCGACTTCGGTGCCCAGGCGCAGCGGGATGAGGCGGGCGACGTCGTCGGGCGCGAGGTCGGCCAGGTCGAGCGCGACGTGTCCTTCGCTTTGCTCGAGCGGATGCGAAAACCCCTCGCGGGCCGACAGCGCGAACACGACGCGGGAGCTTTTGAGTTTGCTGAGCGCGCTCTCGAGAATGGAAGAACTGTCTTCGTCCATGCAGTGCGCGGCGTCCCACGCGAAGGTGTGCGGCTTGTCTTCGCACAGGCTCGCGACCATGCGGGCGAACGCCGATCGCAGGGCCGTCTTGGCGTTGGACGAAGACGAGAGCGCGACGTCCCCACCGAGCGCCGCCAACACCGCGGCGACCTCGTCGTCCTGCAAGCCGGTCGCGCGCAGACGCGGCTGCAGGGCCATGACGCGGTCGGGATGGTCGCCGTCGGCGATGCCGCAAAGAACTTGCAGCATGCATACAATTCCGGAAAGCGGGATGTCGCGGCCGCGCGGCGGGCAAATCGCGACGTACCACCCGACATTGTAGCCGCCCTTCACGAGTCTCCGCTCGACCTCGTAGAGCAGGCGCGTCTTGCCGATGCCGTGGGCGCCCCGAACCGTGAGCGCGCGAGCCGCCCTTCGCGTGGCGGCGGCGAGCACTTCGCCGACCCTGCGCAGCTCGTCTTTGCGACCCACGAAGCGACCGAACGTCTCGGCGGCGCCGCGCACGTCTTTGACGATGGCGCCGGCGACGCCTGAAGGCTGCGTGCCGTCGTTCAGCGTGTCGAAGACGAAGATATTTTTCAGCTGACGCATCGCCGCGCCCGACACCGCGACGGCACCTTCGCGGGCGCGGGCCAGAGCGCACGCGGAGGCGACGAGGCCGCTCAGCCGCTCGTCGTCGGTCGGGGCGCCATCGGGCCCGACGTGAATGCGTGCAGTATGCACGCCTGCCGAGGCGACCGCCGCACCGCTCTGTGCGCGGAGCGCCACCATCGCGCAGCGCGTCGCCATCTCGGTGTCTCGGCCGTCGGGCTCTCCGAGGCCAAACAGGCCGATGATCTGATCGGCCTCGCGGGAGTGAACGCGGCCGCCGTACCGGAGCACGAGCTCGATGGCGCGATCGCCCGCGCCGGCCCCCTGCCCCCTCGGGAACTCGATCACGAGCGCCGACACCTCGCGGCGCTCGCCGAGCGATCCGGTGAGATCGAACGAGACCGAACGCACACCCGTTTCTTCGACCACCGAGACGCTTGAGACTGAGCGACCGGGCGGCACCTCGACGGGGGTGCGCTCGGCGATGTGGGAGCCCTCGTCGAGGATCTGGATGGACGAGCCGCTCGGATCGGCGGCCACGCCTTCAATGCTCACGAGAAAATCGCTCAGCTCGTGCGCGCCGTAGCGGCTGCCCTGCGAATAGAGAAACGCAAGGAGGGCTTCATACATTCGCCCCGCGTCGGGGTAGCGGTCGGCAGGATTTTTCGCCATCGCGACCTTGAGGATGGCGACGAGCTCCGCAGGCACTTCAGGCCGAAGCAGCTCGACGGGCGGGTATTCGCACGCCTGAACGCGACGCAGCGTTTCGAAGGCAGTCGGCGCGCTGAACGGGTTGACGCCAGCGACGCACTCGTAGAGCACGATCCCGAGGCTGAAGAGGTCGCTGCGGCCGTCGACCGACTCGCCCCGCGCCTGCTCCGGGCTCATGTAGCCGAACTTGCCGTGAAGCTGCCGGGCGCGCGTGCTCTCCTCTTCGAGCTCGTCGATCGCACCGCGGGCCTTCGCGATGCCGAAGTCGGTGACCTTGACCTCGCCTTCGAAGGACAGCAAAACGTTTTGCGGAGACACATCGCGGTGCACGATGCCCAGAGGCCTGAGCTGCTCGTCGCGACGGCGGTGCGCGTGATCGAGCCCTTTGACGACCTCGGCGCAGGCGTAAACCGCCATTTCGAGCGGCATCGAGGTCTGGCGGCGACGGCAGCGGGCAAGCGCCGTCGCGAGGTCGATGCCGTGCACGAACTCCATCGCGATGTAATAGGCGTCGCTGTGCTGGCCGGCGGCGTCGACGACCGGCGCACGGCCCAGGTCGAACACCTGCACGATGTTGGCGTGCGACAGGCGCACCGCGAGCTTGGCCTCGTAGATGAACATGTCGACGAAGCGCTGGCTGCGGGCGAGCTCGGGAAGGATTCGCTTGATGACGAGGACCTTCTCGAAGCCTTCGACGCCGAAGCTCTTGGCTTTGAATACTTCCGCCATGCCGCCCTGACCGAGGCGCTCGAGCAGCCGATAGCGTCCGAAGGCGTTGCTCACGACGGCCACCGCACCGCGCGTTCGTGGGCGACGCTGGCGCGCACGCCTGCCGGAGCCGTGCCGCTGGAGCGGATGAACGTGGTGTTGGTCACGGAGTCGTTGCCTCGTCGAAATCGCGAAGTGGATGAACAAGGATAGCATCCGACGCCCCCCCCGGCGGGTCAGACGACCACAATCACAACGGGTATCGTCACGCGGCTGAGGTTCCAAGCAAAATGGGGAGCGACGCCGGCTTCATGTGCCGCATGAACCTACACTTAGTCGTTCACCCAAATGGGGTTCGAGAACGCGAGCGGGGCCACCGGCATGAAGGGCAACACGTCGTCGAGCAGCCGTGTTCCCTTCGCGATGACGATTACCCAGGAGGCGCCCGCAGGAACGTCGACGGCGAGGGGGGCGTCGAGGCGAACGGTGCGGGCGCGGGCTTCGTCGAGGGAGCCGGTTTCGGGGCCAACGGTCGTCGGACGCGAGGCCACCGCGAGCGTCTGCGCGACTACGCCGCCCACGACGATCTCGACGCTGGTCACGTCGACCCACGGAGCCGCCCGCACCACGAGGTGTCCCTTCAGCGGGCCGCGACCACGACGCGCCGCACCTCCGGGTCTGGCGCCCTGGAGCACGACGTCGATCATCGGGCCGCTGGTCACAGTGGCCTGGCCTTTCTTGAGCGCAGCAACGACGAGCAGCGGATCGATCGCGGCCCCGTCATCTCCGCCTCCGCGCGCGCCGACCGCGATCATCGTGCGCGGATATCCAGCCCACTGGTACTGGATGCGGTGTGAATCGCTGGAGCCGGTGCCCACGAGATGGCGGCCTGCTTGTAGCAGCGCGAACCAGTCACCCATGACGGCGGCCACGCGCGACGGCGTGGCGAGATCGTAGCCATTGTAGACCTCGATGGCGTCGAAGTCAGTGCGCAGCCCGCTCGGCACGGGGCCGCCGGCGCGAAAGCCGCTCAGCTCGAAATATCCGATCTGGTTGGGAAGCCTCGGATGGTTGATTTGCAGCACGCGATCGGGGTCGCCGACGCGCGCGGCGGTGACGAGCTTGCCGACGCTCGAGCCGCGAAACGGAGGGATCGGCCTGTCGGGCGGCCAGGGAAAGAGGCCGAAGTGGCCGAAGCTCGGAGAGTAGGTCGTGAGCTCGACGCCGCGCACGTGAGCGAGCTCGGATGCAAGGCCTGAGACTTCGAGCGCGGGCGCGTAGTCACCCACGATGTTGTGCTCCGTCGGAACGGCGAAGTCGACGCCGGCGGCCACGAGCGACAGCACGCGGTCCTCGACTGAAACCGGCGAGTCAAAGCTGGGTCTCGCGTGCACGTGAAGATCGCTGCCCACGATGCCCGGCGTCGGCACGACGTGGCGCGGGGAGAGGTCGACGCGCACGCGCTCTCCGGCCGCGACATCGACGACCTTCGCGTCGATGCTCCACTCGAGGCCTTTGGTCGCGGCTACGCGGTAGCGCCCTCTCGGCACCGGCGTTGTGACCGAGCCCCGCAGCGCGTCGATGAGCGGACCCGCGCCAGAGGCCCTGAAATCAGGCCCGAAAGTAGGATCAAGGGTGCCGTCGACGCCGTGCACGATGAGGCGCGCAGTGAGCGGCAGATGGCCGTCGGCGTCGAGTACCGAGACTTCGAGTTCGCCTCCGGCAGAGACGTCGAGCGCAAGTTCGAAGCCGCTCCCCGGAGCAAACATCTGCGGCGCGCTCGTCGCGGTGCCGGTCGTCAGGGGCCCGGCGTACCATCGGGTCACCGACGCGGGCACGCTCACGTCGAAGCGCCCGTCGGGCGAGGTCACGAAGCGGACGCTCGGCGCGCCGCCATCGTCGAGCGCCGTCACGCGCGCCCTGCCCGCAACGCCGCGGACGACGCCCGCGACGCGCAGCACGGGAAGGCCGGTGCGCGCATACACATGGCCAACCGAAGCCGCTTCGTCCCCCGCCGCGAAAAGCACGAGCGTTCCCGCGCGCGAGCCGGCCCTCACCGCGAGCCCGCGCGGGCTCATTTCAGAGTTGATTTGCAGCATTTCGGCCGCGACCGCGAGCGAAGGAGCGTCGCCAAACTGCACGAACGGCGCCTGCACGCTCGCCGCGTCGCCGATGACACCGACGCCGGAAGCGAACGCGTCGCGCGCAGCGGTTTCGAACGCCAACTCGGGACCGCTTCCAGCGTCGACCGGCGGCGTCGCGTCGCGCACAGCGAGCGAGACCACAAGCCCACCGGTGGACGGGTCGACTTCGAGCGCCACGCCGGCGTCGAGCGCGACGGCTCCGGCGGACAGCGCCACATCGCCTCGCACCGCGCGCAGAGAGGCCGCCTCAACGCGTCGAAGGACGAGGGGCATGCGAGCGCCGCGATACACGACGACAAGCGTGCCCTCACGGGCAGCTCCGCCGGCAGCAGGTTGTAGCGTGAGGGAGCCATCTCGCGGGCGATAGGCGAACGCGCCGTCGGGCGTTTCGAGACGAAGCGATCCGGTGGGGGCACGGGCCGCGGCGTAGCGGCTGGCCACGCGCGCGAGGCCGATCGCGCAGGCGAGCGCGAGGCACGCCATCGCGGCCCACCGCCATTGACCGCGGCGCTCCAGACTCATTTATCGCACATCGGCGGCGCGCGTTCCTGCGAGCGTGGCCACCCGCGCCGACGGCCCCTGCGCACGCAGCGTCACGGCGAGCTCGGGCGCCTCGCCGAGCAAAGCGGCCGCCGACTCGGCCCACTCGCAAACGAGGATGGCCCCCTCGTCCCGCCGCTCGCGCAGACCGAGTCGCGCAACCTCGACGGGCAACGCATCGACGTCACCGAGCAGCCGGTAGAGATCGGCGTGGAGCAGCAAGGCGCGCGGCGTCGAATACTCCGCAACGAGCGAAAACGTGGGGCTCACCACGCGCTGCTCAGGCGGCACCCCGAGCCCCCGGGCGATCGCGCGGGCGAGGAAGGTCTTGCCGGAGCCGAGATCGCCGCTCAAAAGAACAAGGTCGCCCGGCCGCAACGCTGCCGCGATCGCGGCCCCGAGGCGCGTGGTGGCTCGGCGCGTCGTGAGCACCATGTCAGAAGCGATAGAGCCCGCGCACGGCGGCCCCGCCAAGGGCGAGCGTGCCGCTGCCGCCGAAGCCCGTCGCGAAATCGGCCGCGAGCTCGAGCTGCACGCGCTCGGTGATGCCCCACGCCACGAACGCCTGCCCACGCAGGAGAAAACGGGGCGATCGATCGCCGCCGATCGGCGCGAGGATGCCGATGTCGAGCTCCGGCCCTGCGAACACGCGCATGGAAGGCACAACGGCAAACGCATAGCGAGCGCCCGCGTCGAGCCAAAACGACTGCGGCCCGAACAGCGAGCCTCCGATGTCGCCCCGCGCAGCGAGACCGGGCGCCGCCGCGACCGCGTATTCGCCGCTCAGAAACCACACGCCCGACGCCGACGAACCCACCGCGTTGGTCGGTCGGTCGAGCGCGCCAAAGACCCCGAAACCAAGCCCCGCCGCGATCGGATGCGCCTCGGCGTAGTCATGAACAATGGGAGGTACGATGGGAGCTGCCGGGACCTTGGGAGGTTCGGGGGCTTTGGGTGGCAGGAGCGGCGGCGCCGCCACTTCCGGCGGCTGTTCGGCCTGATTTTCCCATGGAATCGGCGCGTTCGCCAGGCCCTCGGGACGCAGCAGCAGGGCGAGCATTTCTGCGATTTCGATGCTCGCGCGCGCAGGGGCGATCGCTCGCGCGAGCGACTCGACGCGACCGCTTTCGACCTGGCAAACTTCAAGCTCGAGTTTGTAGGTCGCGCCCCGCGAGTCGACGTGGCCGACGACCGTCCACTGCGACGAGGAGGCCCGCCCGGCCGCGCGGTATTCGGCGCTCGTATCGGCGACGCCATCGGCCACGGCCATCATCGCCGTGATCATCTCCGAGTCGCCTGGCAGCGCGTGCGCCCGCTGAATCACCGCGCCGCGCGTGGCTGTGCGGGCCGCGTCGATCTGCGAGGGTGAGGCTCCGGCGGAACCGGAAAACGGCAGCACCGCGACTTTGTCGGCGAGCGCTGGCAAGGCGAACGCGGTGGCGGCGGCGAACGTGGCGGCGAGCGTGGCGTGGCGCATCGTGGGAGGTTTCTACGACCTGGAGAGGCTGGCGACCAGCGGACGGGTGAAAATCGGCGCAGACCGCAGCGCGCGCCCCGTCATCCCCGCGCGATGACGCGCGCGAGGGCGAGCGCGTGACGCACGGAGACCACCGTGAGCCCGGAGCGCAACGACAGCTCCGCCAGGTTCGGCTTTCGGCCCAGCTCGCGCTCGAGCGTGCGCGCCGCCGCGACGACGACCTTCAGGCGCTCCTCACCACCGCCGCCCTCGGGCGCGACGATCTGACGCTCGCGGGCCTCGAGGTGCCACATCAGGCGATCGATCTCGTCGGCGCTGATCGCGACGGTCCCGATCGCTTCGCCAATTTCGTCGAGGGTCAGACTGCGCGCGTCTTCGCTCGCGGCGAGCAGGGCCACGAGGATGGCGTCGAGTTCGGGCCGCATCAGCACATGATACGCCCGCGCCCGCCGCGCTGCGAGCGCCGAGGCGCGTGCCGGATGCCGGCCCGAAGAAGCGGCAGGCTCAAGGCTCAGGGCGGGCGCCGGTGGACTCGACCGCGAGGATGCGGCCGCCGCTGCCGACGCGATAGCGTCGCCCGCTCCATTCGATGCGGCCGGCCGTCAGGGCGAGCAGCGCCGCGCGAATGAGCAGGGCATCGCCGAGTGGCGCGAGCAGTACGGACGCCCAACGCACGCGCCCCCGGTAAGGCCCCCTCGCGAGCACGATCGACAGCAGCGCCCGGGAGGCGACGAGCGCAGACAGCGACAGCCAAGCCACGGGGCTGCGGGCGAGGGTCGTGAGCAGCACGGCCACGGCGAGCGGCGCGATGAAGAGCGGATAGGTGAGCAGCAGCTGCGGGCGGTGCGACCCGACGACGCGCAGCCAGCGCGCGAGCTGCGCGGCGACGCTTCCGGGCGTGCGGCTGTCGTCGATCGTCACCGCCGCGCGCGGCGACATGACGTCCCTCGCGCCGGCGCGGGCCGCTGCCTCGACGAGGGCGACGTCGTCGCCAATTGAATGCATCATACATTCATATCCGCCCACGGCACGGAGCAGCGGCGCGGGCATGGCGACAAGTTTTCCGGCGATCGCGGGCGCCCCGCGCGTGACCCCCGCCAGCGCGGCAATCACCGCGAACGACTGCGGTGACAGGCTCACCACCGACTGCGCGAGGGCCTGCGCAAAGCGCGTTCCCCCCGAGGGCGCGGGCGGGGCGAACGCGAGACAGGGTTCATCTCCGGCGACCAGCGAGCCCACGAGCGCATCGAGATCGCCGGGCAAAAGCGCCACATCACTGTCGGCGTGCACCACGACGGTGGCGTCGTCGATCGCGTCGCGCGCGGCGAGGTATCCGGCCTGAAGATGCGCGGCCTTGCGGTTGACGACCGCGTCGTCGGACAGGCCGCTCAGGGCGACCTGCACACCTGCTGGCGCCGCGCCTCCGCGCGCCACACACGCGACGCGCCGCAGCTCTCCCGAATACGCGAAGGCGTCCTGTTCGAGGCGGGTCGCGAGCGCCGCCGTGAGCGCCTCCGCCGGGCGGAGCAGCACCACGCGCGGCCGGGCTCCCGAGTCGCGGCCCGCGCGCATCATGGCGCGCGAGGCGACTGCGCAGACGAGCGAGAACCCGGCGGCCGCCGCGGCGTGCGCAGCCGCGATCGCTTCGATTGCGCCTAACACGTCACGGGATCACGCCGAATTCCCCGCGCTCGGGTCGCGCCATGCGCAGGCGAATCATCGCGCGAACGAGGGGTTGATCGAGACACGCAAAATCAAGGTGCTCGGCCATTCCGACGTCGCCGGGCTCGCCGCCGCGTGACGGAAACGACGCGAGAAAACGGGTGTAAAATGGCGAGGTCTCGAGGGTCCGTGCCGCGCGCAAGTGCAGACGCGCGCCGCTCGCGTCGGCGCCGCAGTCGAAGCGACGCGGCATCGGCAGCAGCCAGCTCGAAAGCGATGGACGCACCGGCGCCGGAGGCAGCACGGCCGCCGAGCGCCCGAGGGCCGTGTCGAACACGAGGTGACTGCGACGCCCGTCACGGGTGAGCGAATCGAAGAACACGCGCGTCGAATCGGCGCCGTGCACGCGTCCCCACGACCAGCTGCGAAGCATTTGCGCAGGCGGCTGCGCTCCGAAATTGGTGTCGTGATATCCCAACCCCGAGAACAGCTCGTCGCCAATTCGGGCATCGACGCGGGCCCGGGGCATGGGACACCGCCAGCCGTGCTCCTCGCCGCCGAGGTGCACATCGCGCGCGGCGAGCGGAGGCGCGAGCGGTCGAAATACGATGTTGGCGCGCACACGCGTACCGAAGGCGACCCTGCGATCATCGACGTGCAGCGCGATCGATCCGTCTTCGCTCCGCTCGAAGTGGGAGTCACCTATGGACTGACCTCGACTCGTCTCGACCAATCGATGCCTGCCGTACTCCGAAAACACCCACAGCGGCCGCTGGTGACGGCGGTAGAGCGCAAGGTTGACCGCGACGTGCTCACGCGGCGACGGCTGCTCGCCCGCGGCGAGTCGCTCCGCGTAATAGGGCGAAAATACCGAGCCTACGAAGAAGATCACGACGAGGGCCGATCGCCCGTCGTCCGAGATGGCGTCGAAATACTGCCAGCGGTACGAGCCCGGTCGCTCCTCGTCGGCTGCGGGCAGGCGGGCCTCGGAGCCGAGGATATCCCAGGATGCAGTCATGGCCTCACTCCCTTCCGCTCACGACCAAAGGCGCCCCAGCGCCGACTTCTTCCGCGGGCGACCAACCTCACAGTCGCTGGCGATCGCCTCGGCCACGAACCGCCCCGAAAGCGACACCATGGGAACACCTCCGCCCGGGTGCGTCGCTCCGCCGACGAAATAGAGCCCGGGCGCGCAATCGGCCCGCGCGTCGGGCCGATCGAACGTCGCCGTCATTCCGTGCGGCGCGGCGCCGTAGATCGCTCCCGCAGCGCTCCCGGTTGCCGCGATATCGCAGGGCGTCACGACTCCCTCGCACGCGATGCGCTGGCCGATTCCCGGGCACCACGAGCGCTCGAGGACGCTCAGCACAAGACGCTTGAGCGGCTCGGTTCGGGCCTGCCAAAACGCGGGGTCGGCGTTCGGCGGCGCGTTGACCAGCGTAAACACCGAGTGACACCCTTCCGGAGCGCGCGACGGGTCGCCGAGCGACGGCACGCTCACGTACACGGTGGGCGCGTCGCAGATGGCGCCTTCGCCGAAAATCGCGTCGAACTCGGCGCGGTAGTCGCGCGGAAAAATCACTGTGTGGTGCGCGTCCGCAGGCGCATCTCCGGTGACGCCGAACGACCAGGCGAAGCCGCTCAGCGAGTGGGTGCGCGCCCGCAATTTCGCGAGGCCGCCGCGCAGCGCCACGCGAGGCGGCAGCAGGCGATCGAGTGCCACGAGAGGGTCGGCGTTGACCACGACCGCATCGGCGCGAATCGGCCCGCGATCGGTCACGACGCCGACCGCGCGCGCGTCTTCGCCCAGCATGATCTCGCGCACCTCGGTCGAGAACTCGAACCGCACCCCCCGCGCCGCCAGCGCCCGGTGCAGGTGCGCCGCGAGCGCGTGCACGCCGCCTCTCGGATAAAACGCTCCCTTGGCGATTTCGAGGTAGGCGATCATCGCGAACGCGCCTGTGGACGCGTAGGGAGAGCCGCCGGCGTAGGTCGCGAAGCGCCCCACGAAGGCGCGCATCTCGTCGGACTCGAAATAGCGGCGCGCGAGGGCGTCGAGGGTGCCCAGGCTCACCCCGAGACGCATCGCCTTGCTCCCCTGCTTGAGGGCTCGCTGCGTGAACCCAAAGAGCCCGTCGAACGGCGCTTGCAGATACGGCTCACCCGCCACGTCCCAGATGTCTTTGCACATCGCAAAAAACGGATCCCACTGTGCCGCGTCGCGCTTCGAGAAGCGGGCGATCGACGCGCGCGTCTTTTCGTGATCCTCGTGCACCACGAGCTCTGCGCCGCTCGCAAACAGGTAGCGCGCCACCGGATCGAGGCGCGTTAGCGGCGCGACGGCGTCGAGGTCGCTGCCGGCGGCCCGAAATACGTCGCGCATGACGTCGGGCATCGTGAGCAGCGTCGGGCCCGCGTCGAAGACAAAGTCGCCCTTTTCGAGGAGCGCTGCTTTTCCGCCCACGTGCGCGGCGCGCTCGACGACGGTGACCTCGGCGCCCGCTGCGCTCAGGTAGGCGGCCGCGCTGAGCCCGCCGAAGCCGGCGCCGGCGATCACCACGCGCTTACCGCTGGCCGCCGTCACGACCACGCTCCGATCAGCGCGCGCGCCCCCACCCGAAGCTTGCGGGGCAGGCTCGTGCTCGCGCGCCCCGCGAACGGATCCCACCCCCGCGCCGCGAGCACAGAGAGAATCTCGCTGTAGGTTGCACGCATCAACCGCACGCACGCGCGACCGCTCGCGACGACGATGTACGGAACGCCATAGTCGGCCTTTTCGTAGAGCGCGGTGGCCCGTCGACCCGCCTCGCGCATCACCCCGCGCATGGCCTCGGCCTCGGCGGATGCGTCGAGCGATCCGGCGCGCGCCCAGGCTGCGAGTCGGGCGTCGTCGATGCCCGCTTCGGCGAGCGCGATACGGGGAAGATACACGCGATCGTGGACCAGAGCGTCTTCGGCGACGTCGCGCAGCACGTTCGTGAGCTGCATCGCGCAGCCCAGGGCAGAGGCGTGCTCGAGCGCCGAGAGCTGCGTGACGCCGAAGACCGAGGCCATCATTCGGCCAACAGTTCCCGCGGCGAGATCGCAATAGCCGAGCAGCTCTTCCCAGGTCTCGTAGCGCTTGGTGGTGAGATCCTGTTCCATACCGTCGATGAGCTCGAGCACCGCCTGCCGCGGCACGGCGTGCGCGCGCACCGTGTCACCAAATGCCGCCAATACCGGGTCGCCGCGATCTTCGCCGCGGTAGGCGTCGGCGACTTGCGCGCGCAGATCGGCCACGCGCGCGGCGAGTTGCTGGGCCGCGAGACCCTCGGCGCTGTCGACGGCGTCATCGCACCGGCGGCAAAACGCATAGACCGCGAACGAGGCGCGCTTGAGATCTCCGCCGAGCGCCGTTGACGCGAAGGCAAAGCTCCTCGCCCGCTCGCGCGTGATGCGCTCGGACTCGCGGTAGCCGGCGCGGACGAGTCCGTTCACGCGGACACCTCGGCCCGTCGCGCGGACGCGTGCTCGCGGGCGATGCGATCGGATACATGCATCGCGCCGATGAGCACGTTTGGTATTCCGGTCGCCGGCTGCGTGCTCGCGCCGACGAAATAGAGGTTTTTCACTTCGGCGTCGCGGTTGGGCGGACGCAGCGCCCCCACTTGCATCAGCGTGTGCGCCAGCCCGAACGCGGAGCCGTGCTCGAGCGAAAATCGCCTCTGCCAGTCGACCGGCGTCATCACGTGCTCGACCTCGATGCGCGCCGCGAGGCCGCTCGCAACCGTGCGATCGAGGCGCGAGAGCACGTGCTCGCGAACGCGCGAAATCGTACGCGGATCGCTCCAGTCGGGCCCGCGCTCCGACAAATGCGGCACGGGAACGAGCACGTACAGGGCGCTGTTGCCCTCGGGCGCGATGGTCGCGTCGGAGTGGGCAGGATTGGCGACATAAAACGAAGGCTCCTCGGGTATTCGGGCCTCGTCGAAGATCTTGCGGAAGCTGCCCGCGTAGTTGCGTCCGAAGAAGACGTTGTGGTGCAAAACTTCGGGGAACTGCCCGGTTGCGCCCCAAAAAAACATCAGGCCGCTCGACGTAAATTTCGCCCGCTTCATGGGCCGTTGCAGCATCACCCGGCGCACGTACGGAAGGTCGGCGTTGGCGAGCACCACGTCCGCCGGCACGCGCTCGCCAGACCCGGTCACGACGGCGCTGGCGCGATCGCCGCGATGCGCGATCGAAGCCGCCGCCACGCCGTAGTCGATGCGCACGCCGCGCTCCGTCGCGAGCCGGGCCAGCGCTTCACTGATCGCGCCCAGGCCTCCCTTCGCGTACCACACGCCGTCCGCCACCTCGGTGTAGGGCAGAAGCCCAAAGAGGGCCGGCGCCTCGTACGGAGAGAGGCCGAGGTACATCGCCTGAAACGTCAGCGCCATGCGCACGCGCTCGTCGTCGACCAGGCCGCTCACGACCGAGTAGAGGCTGCGGTACGAGCGGGTCTTCACGATGCCCATCAGCTCTTTTCGGCCGAGCATCTGCGAGGGGCTGTCGTAGGTTCGCGACAAAAACGTGGAAAATGCAGTCTCTTTTGCGGCGCGACCGTGCTCGAGAAACGACAGGTAGCCTTTGAACGAGCCTGGGGCGAGGCGCTCGAGCTCGCCCTGCATCGCGCGGAGGTTCGCGCTCATCGTCAGCGTCGACGCATCGGGGAAGTGGATGCGGTAGTTCGGGTCGCACACCGACAGCTCAAGGTAGTCCGCCGGGTCGGCGCCGCAGTCGCGAAACAGCGCGCGCAGCACGTCGGGAAACAGCAGAATCGTCGGGCCGATGTCCCATCGAAAGCCCCGGTCGCGCAGCGAGCTGCACCGGCCGCCGGGCCCCGGCTCTTTTTCGAGCACCCGCACGTCGAAGCCAGCGTTGGCGAGGCGCACCGCGGACGCGAGACCGCCCAGCCCGGCGCCGATAATGACGACCTTCGACATGTTTGAGTCGATGCCCGGGATCCGCTCCGCTTCCAACAATCGTTCACTATCGCTCACCATCGGTCAAGACGGTCGGCTTTTCGGGGCAAGCTCAGGCGCCAGGCGAGAGAAGCGGACCCGCGGGCGGCGGCGCGCAGAACTGCTGGCGGGCTGCCGAAGTCGATGTACCCTGCATCGGAATTCATGAAGCGCACCCTCACAGCTTTGGCCCTCGCGTTTGCACTCGTCGTTTCGGCAGCGGCGCACGCGGCCGATCCCGTCGATTTCACCCTCGAGACGTCTTCGGGAAGCAGCGAGGCGCTGGCGGCCTATCGCGGAAAAGTGGTCGTCGTCTTTTACGAAGACCGCCACCACACCGAGACGAACGCGAAGGTCAAAGAGGCGGTGGCGAGATACGGCCTCGAAAACAAGCTCCAGGACAAAGTCGTGGTGCTCGCCGTGGCCAACCTCAAGGGCTACGACTTCGCCCCCGCGAGCACGATCGCGCGCCAGGCGATCCGCGCCATCGCTTCGCGCTTTGGCATCTCGATCTGGCTCGACTGGAAGGGCATCGTCATCGACAAACTCGGCGTGCAGGACAGCAACGCCAATGTCGTCGTCGTCGACAAAAACGGCGCGCCGGCCTGGAAGAAGTCAGGCCGGCTTGGTGACGCCGAGCAACGCGATCTGCTGACCGCCGTGAGCGCCGCGCTGTGAGCGCGGGGTCAGGGCGCCGCTTCGTCGTCTTCGTCGCCCTCGGCGCCTGAGGCAGGCTCCGGCGCGGTCTCTTCGGCCACAGCTTCGGCTGCGGCGGCCTCGGGCTTTTTCGCGCGCTTTTTTCCGCTGCGCTTCGGCCGCTCGGGCGCGCCCTCGGCGTCCTCGGCTTCGTCGTCGCCGCTTCGCTTTTTGCGCGCCGGCGCTTCGGCGGGGTCACCGGCCAACGCGGCCCCTTCGAGGCCAAGCGCCATCGCCAGCCTGGGCGAGCGCCGCGCGTCATCCCAGAGCTTGCTGAACGCGACCGCCGCCAGCACAGCCGACACCAGCCCGATGAATTGACTGGTCGAGTACGCGTAGTCGTCGACCTCGAACTGCCCCGTCTTGAGGATGACGAACGCGGCAACGCCGGGAACGAACGCGAGCACGGTGGCGCCCATGCGAAGCTGCGGCGCGGAGATCGCCTTGGCAAAGCCGTAGACGAACGCGGCGCCCATCGCCACGAGCCCGAAGCTCACGAGCACGTAGCGATCGGAGTGAAACGGCAGGCTGCCGCGCTCGGCGTCGTCGCGCAGCAACTCGATGAGAAAGCGCAGAAAACCGTAGCCGAACACGAACGTCAGAAAGAGCTGGCCGCGGAATTTCTGGACCTTGCGCTGCCAGAGCAGCAGCGCGAGCAGCCCAAGACCGATCGCCGACTCGTAGAGCTGCGTCGGGTGCACCGGAAACGACGCGTCCTTCAATGCGACGCAGTCGGCGGCCTTGTAGATGCCCCGCGCGCAGAGATCGGCATGGTGCGCGAACGCGGGCGAGCCCGGGATCGGCACGCCGTTTTCGAAGTACCCGAGGGTGCCCTCGGCGAGCTTGGGGAAGGTGCCTGCCTTCTTCAGGAGCGCAGGCGCCGAGTCGCTCAGGCGCATGCCGAAGTCGCAACCGTAGAGGTAGCAACCGATGCGCGTGATGAACAAACCGGCCGCAATGCTCGGAGCCGCCACGTCGCCCCACGGCATGAGGCGAATGCGGTGGCGGGCCAAAAATGCCCAGCTGCCGAGGTAGCCCCCGATGAAGCCGCCGTACGCCACGAGCCCGCCCTTGCGCAGCGCAAAGTAGTCGGCGGTGGTGTGGAACTCGTCGAGGTTGGTAAGAATGTAAAGTACACGCGATCCCGCCAGCGCCGCGAGCGCCGTCCACACGTAGCAGTTCGCCATCGTTTCGACGGGCAGCCCCGTGCGCTTTGCGAGCGGCAGGGTGATGTACCAGCCGACCACGAGCGACAGCCCGAGCATCACGCCATAGGAAAAGATCGGGACGTTTTCGGCCCGGTACTCGGCGCCGCGCCAGTAGTACGCGGCCGCGCCGGCTGCGGCGGCCACGATGAGGCCGACGAGCGCGTCCTGCTTCGCTGCGCGCCGCTGCGCCCACAATGCGTAGACGGCGGAGAGCGCCGCGAGGGCCACGAGCGCCCACCAGATTTTCAGGGGCCGGTTGGGCAGAGGGATGTGAAAGAGGATCGGATGCATGGAAGGCTGGCGCCCTTATACGAAATTCCAGCCGCCGGGGCGCCGGATCTTCGCGGCGGGGCCCGACGCGGCCGGCGGTGTGATAAACACGACCCCGATGCGTAGCGCCCTGTTTGCATTGGTTGTCGTGGCCTGCGTGCCACCCGGAAACAGCACCCCAAGCGACGCCGGAGTGCCGACGTTCGCGTCCCCTCAGGCCACATCGACCGCGGCGAAGTCCTCGCCTGGCGCGATGACCACCCCCTTCGAGGACAACTTCGATCGCGCGCCCGCACGGCGCACCGTCGCCCCGCTCGCGCTCACTTTCGGCGACGCCGCGGGGGAGGCCGCTGCGGTCTCCATCGAGGCGGCCACGAGCGCCGACGACGGTCTGGGGCCCAACTGGCGTCAGGCCCAGACGAGCGTCTGGCACATCGAAAATGGCCGCCTTTGCGGTCAGGGCGCGCGAAACCACGGCGTTTGGCTAAACCGCGTGATGCCGGTCAACGCGCGCATCGAGTTCGATGCGATCAGCGACTCGACGCAGGGCGATCTCAAGGCCGAAGTCTGGGGCGACGGGCAGTCGTCAGCCGCGTCGATCTCGTACACCGACGCCACGAGCTACCTCACGATTCTCGGCGGCTGGAAGAACAAGTTTCACGTGCTCGCGCGCATCAACGAACACGGCGAAGACCGCAAACAGATCGTGATCGACACCACCAGCGACGACCCGCGCGAGCGCCCCGCTGTGCGCGGCCAGAGCTACCGCTTCAAGATCGAGCGCTCCGACGGTCACACGGTGCGATGGTGGGTCGACGGGCTCGAGTATCTCACTTACGATGATCCCTCGCCGCTCGCTGGCGCCGGCCACGATCACTTCGGATTCAACGACTGGGAAGTGAAGCTCTGTTTCGACAACGTGAAGGTGACGCCGCTCTGAGTCGCCGAGGGGCGGGGGCTCCGCGTGCGACGGGCAGTCACGGGCTGCAGCAAACCCAAGTGAGGAAGCCGTAGCGTGGAAGTATCGGAGTTCGAAGTGTTGCTCGGGGAGCTCGAAACGCGGGTGGATCGCCTGCGTTCGCTCTACGAGCAGTATTTCATGGGCATCGAAAAGCTCATCCCTTCGGTGCCTCACAAAGACGTCGATCGACGCATTCAGATCCTGAGGCGCGAGCAGCCAAGAAACACGGGCCTGCGCTTCCGCTTCCAGATGGTCATTCAGCGGTACAACACCTACCAGAGCTACTGGATGCGCGTGTGCCGGCAGATCGAGGAAGGCACCTACAAGCGCGACGTGATCCGCGCCAAAAAGCGCCTCGGTGACGACGCCGCGCGGCCTGCAGGCTCACCCGGCGCGAGCGCGGACCGCCAGGAGGGACTCGACGCCTACGAGCTGGCCGACGACGATCTCGAAGAGGAGCTCGAAGACTTCCTCGAAGACGACGAGCCCGAGCGTCCGTCGGTGGTGACCGCGCCCGTTTCAGTGCCGAGGCCGTCGTTCGTGCCGGCAGCCCCGGTCACGCGCCCGTCGCTGACAGGCGACCCGCCCTCGTCGCGCCCTTCGTTCGCGCCGATGAGCCGGCCCGCGGCGCTCGCGGGGCTCGCACGACCCGCATGGAAGAAGGTCGATGGACAGGAGGCGGCGGACGCCGGACGCGAGTCGACGGTTGCCCCCGAACCGAGGCCGGTCGCCCAAGCGCCGAGGCCGGTAGCGGCGGCGCCGCAGCAGCCGCGCGAGGCCGCTCCGCGCAAGCCCGAGGGAGACCTCAGCGAAGAGCGCATCCGCAAAATTTACTCGCAGTACGTCGATACGAAGCGGCAGCAAAACGAGTCGACCGCCAAGCTCACCTACGACGATCTCGCGCGCACGATTCGCGACTCGAGCGCAAAGCTGCGCGAGCGCCACGCCGGCAAGAACGTGGATTTCGAAGTCTCGGTGCGCGATGGCAAGACGGTGCTCAAGCCCGTCGTAAAGTAGCGCTCGGGCTCCGCAGGCCCCCCCGAATTGAGAGGCTGGCAGGCCGTTTTGTAGCGGCGCTGGCAGGGCGCTCGAAATACGCGCTGCGAGGAATTGGCGAAGCCAGTTGCGTGCGGCGGGGACCGGCGAAAAAACCGCGTTTTTCGGGGCGGGGAGGTGCATACCTCCCGGAGATGAAAGGCTGGCAGGCCTGCTAGTGTGCGCGGATCGACGGCGGGAGCGGCGTGAGACGCTCGTGGGCCGTGCAGAACAGGATCGCGCAGTGACGCGTGTCGTTCTGCTTGATGCGACCGCACAGCGCGACGAGATCTTCGTCGCAGTCGACCACGCTGCCCTCCACGGGCTGCGCGGTGCGCGCGTCGTAGCGGCACTCGTCGAGGGCGACCCAGCGCCCCTGATATTGCTCTGTTTGACGAATCTCAGGCCAGGTCAGTCGACTGCCCATGCACTCAACCTCTTCCCCCACAACGAACACCATACGGGGTCCGAAACGCTCGTGCCTCGTTGCGCCAAACCGAGCGGGCCAATCCCCGTCGCCTTGAAACGCTCCCCGAGTACACCGCATTATCTGCGCGAGTCAAGGAAGCCTCAGGCCGCCGCTGAACGGGCGTATCGCGCAGGGATCACCGCCTGAAGCGCGCCCCGGACGCCGAGTCCGCCGAGGTCGTGCTACAATGACGCCCTCTTACGGAGGCTGCATGGGCGCGAGTTTGGTTTGGGTTGGCCGCGCGGCGGCGGCGGGGTTCGCAGTAGCGGCGGTATGGGCCTGCGCAACCAGCAATGAGCTGCCGCCCGATCCCGCGGCGGCCTGCACCGGCGGCACGGCCCTCTGCGGCGACCAGTGCGTGCTGCAGCAGAGCGACCGGCAGAACTGCGGCGCGTGCGGGGCCGTATGCAAATCGGGCGAGGTCTGCAACCAGGGCAAATGCGCGCTGACCTGCAGCGGCGGCCTGAACAACTGCAGCGCAGGCTGTGTCGATCTCAAAAACGACACGAAAAATTGCGGCAACTGCGGCGTGGCCTGCAAGAGCGGCAACGTGTGTTTCAAAGGCGCGTGCGTCTCGTCGTGCGGCGCTGCCGGCACGCTCTGTGCGGCCACGGCCGACGCGGGCGCGTTCTGCGCAAACACCCAGACCGACACGGCCAACTGCGGCGCGTGCCTCAACGCGTGCAGCCCTGGACAGGCGTGCCTTTCGGGCAAGTGCACCGACAACTGCGGCCCTGGCGGGTCGCTCTGCAAAGACATCGACGGCGGGCCGACCTACTGCGCGCAGACGATGGCCGACAATCTCAACTGCGGCAGCTGCGGCACGGCGTGCTCGCCCGGCCAGGTGTGCACCGGCGGCGCGTGCCAGGACAACTGCGGCGCGGGCGAAACGCTGTGCACCGACAGTGACGGCGGGGCGCCCTACTGCGCGCGGACCGACTCCGACAACCAGAACTGCGGAGGCTGCGCAATGCCCTGCCCGCAAGGCCAGAGCTGCCAGGTTGGCGTGTGCGCGGTCGCCTGCCAGTCCGGGCTCACCGCGTGCGGCCCGCAGTGCGTCGACACGAAGACCAGCCGATCCAACTGCGGCGGCTGCGGCAATGCCTGCCCGCAAAACTCAGTGAGCTGCGTCGGAGGAGTCTGTCAATGAACCAGAATCGATCGATGTGGGCAGTGGCTACGAAGTGCACGTTCGCCGCCCTCACTGCGCTTGGCCTTGTTGTGGTGGGGTGCCTCGGTGACGTCTCGACGCCGCCCAAGACCTGCGCCAAGGGCGAGAGCGTTTGCGACAACGCGTGCGTCGACACTGCCACGAGCCCGAAGAATTGCGGCGCGTGCGGAAGCGCCTGCGCTGCGGGGCTCGTCTGTTCGGCGGGGGCCTGCGCCCTCGAGTGCGCCGGCAAATCGACCAACTGCGCCAGCGCGTGCGTCGACACCAACGTCGACCCGAAGAATTGCGGCGGATGCGAAAAGGCCTGCGCCGCCGGGCAAATTTGCTCTGCCGGCGCGTGCTCGGCGCAGTGCCCTGCCGCGCAGACGCTGTGCCTCGCCGACGGCGGGGCGGTGTCGTGCGTGACGACGCAGACCGACAGCGCAAACTGCGGCGCATGCGGCGCGAAATGCGACGCCGGCAAGGTCTGCTCGGGCGGCAAATGCGCCGACAACTGCGGCGCGGGCGCCACGTTTTGCCCAGGGCAGGACGGCGGCGCACCGTTCTGCGCCCAGACCGGCGGCGACAACGCGAACTGCGGCGCGTGCGGCAAGGCGTGCGCGGCGGGCCTCGTGTGCGTGGCGGGGAGCTGCACCGGAAACTGCGGCGCGGGCGAGCTGCTCTGCCCGGGCCAGGATGCCGGCGCGCCCTACTGCGCAATCCCGGCGAGCGACAACGAAAATTGCGGCGCATGCGGCAGCGTTTGCAAGACCGGAACCGTGTGCTCGGCCGGCAAGTGCGTGAGTCAGTGCTCACCGGGGCTGACCACGTGCGGGCAGCAGTGCCTCGACCTCCAGAGCGACCGCGACAACTGCGGCTCGTGCGGCGCGAAGTGCGGCGGAAACGCCCCTTATTGCGTGGGCGGATCGTGCGGCGCCGGGCTCATCTACCAGCAGACCATTCCGTCGGGCTCACTGCCCACGAGCAGCGCCCAGTGCCAGGCGTGGCATACGTTTCAGGCTTCGCTCACGGGATCGTATTCGACTGTCGTGCTGTCGGGCTCGAACGACCCGGTCGGCGTCACCTGCACCGGAAATGCGGCCAACCAGATCTGCCAGGCGCTCCACAACAACACGGTGGTGAGCGTGGCATGCGGCGGCAAAACCTGGAACGTCGGCAACTGCGCAGTGAGCGGGTACGAATCGGAGCTGAGCGCCGACGGCTCGACCTGCAGCTGCGACAATCCCGGCTACATCGCTCGGCCTTGCATCGGCAACGACAACTGGGGCGGCATCAAGGGAGCGACGTGCCAACCGCCCCAGCAGACGATCACGGTACAATGCAAATAGTTGTGAAGCTCTGAGTCAGGCTCGCCGCGCGCGCTTGGCTCTGAGCGACACGACTTTCGCTCCGCCCGCGGGCTCCCGGGGCGGCATGGCCACGATGAGCCTTTCGATCGCGGGCACATGCTCGCGCAGCGCGCGTTCGGCGCGCAGTTCGTCGATGGCGGCGTCGAAGACCACGACGATGACGTAAATGCCTGCGAAGCTTCGCGCGAGGAAGCCGCCCTGACGGCCTTGTTCGAGGTACGCGAGGTGGCCGCCCCGCGCCAGGGTGACGAGCGCGGGAAGCGCACGCACCCGGGCGATCGCCCGCTCGGCACGTCGCTTGGCCGACGGGGGCTCAGCAGGACGCCGCGGTTTGCCGATCCGCACCACCTCGGCGGGCTCGTGCGTGCCGACGACACCGCGCGCTGAGCCCCAAATCACGGGCGATCGTGCGTCGATCACCAGCGCGTCGCCTGCACCTGCGCGGCCTGCGAGCGCCCCGAGCTCCTCCGCGAGGGCCACGGCGGGACCATCGCCCTGCGGCGCCTTGGGCGAAAAAATGGCGAGCTCGAACGCGCGCACGAGGAGCAGCAACTTTCGCGTGAGGTCGGCGCGCTTTCTCGGCGCGACCTCGAACACAGCCTCGACGCACCGGTTTTGCGACAGCTCGACCCGCAGCGTTCGCGGCACGTCGGTCAGTGGTTCGAGGCGATCGAGCACGCGCACGCGCAGCGCTCCGAGCTCACGCGCAACAAGTTCGGCAAATCGCTCGCGCGCTTCTTGAGTCGGCATGTCGGAGGCTCCCGTGAAAGCGCATGGAGGCGACGGCGCGATCGCCGGCGGATCGGAACGTGGCAGCACGCGAGGTCAGGTTCGTGGGGCAGACAGTAGCCGGAGTGGGGGCCACCCGGCGCGCACCTTGAGCGTCGCTCGGCGCGGCCTTATCGTATGACACAACAAGATGACAAGCGATCGATGGGCCGGTCTCCGGCGCGAGTACGAGCGCGCCGGCCTCGGCCCCGACAACGCCCTGGCCGATCCGATCGCACAGCTGGAGTGCTGGCTGCGCGAGGCGCACGACGCAGGCGTGCCGGAGCCGAACGCGATGACGCTCGCGACAGCCTCGCCCGACGGAGAGCCGAACGCCCGCGTGGTCCTGCTCAAAGCCCTCGACGCGAGCGGACTCGTGTTTTTTACGAACTACGAGAGCGCAAAGGGGCGCGAGCTCGAGGCCAATCCGCGGGCGGCGGTCGTGCTCGTGTGGCTCGAGCTTGAGCGCCAGGTTCGCGTCCGGGGCAGCGTCGCGCGCATCTCGCGCGCCGAGACCGACGCATACTTCGCCAAACGCCCTCGAAACAGCCAAATCGGCGCATGGGCGTCTCCGCAGAGTCAGCCCGTGCCCGATCGCACCGCGCTCGAGGCCAGCTTCGCGGAATGCGCGCGCAGGTTCGAAGCGGCGCCGCTGACAGCGCCCCCGCACTGGGGAGGTCTGCGGCTGCGCCCGCGCGAGATCGAGCTGTGGCAGGGCAGGCAGAGCCGCATGCACGACAGGCTGCGTTACGTGTGCGATGGGGGCGTGTGGCGCATGGATCGGCTCGCGCCTTAGGCTACGATGAGGGTGATGCGCGTGAGCCTGCCGCGATCCGCCGTGCTCGCCATGGCGACGATAGGCCTCGCGTGCGCCGACGGTGGACGGGGGAGAAACGGCGCTGTCGCCCGGGTTCGACCCGCTTCGAGCGACGCGCGGGATGGCCCGGTTTCAAGCGAAGGCGCGCGCTACGTTCCGGTCGCCACGCGGAGCCTCGCGGCCGAGCAGCGCGCCCTCGTCAGCGGGGTTCGGCTGCGAGGCGGAGCCAGCGGCGGTGTTGAGTCCGCAGGAGATCCCCTGCCCGCTGCGCCGTCGGAAACCGTCGAGCTGCCCCAGCGCCTGGGGGGCGGATTCCTGTTTCGCATGAACGGGGCGCTCTACCGCGCCGGCGACTGGCTCGCGCCGCTTGAGCCGATCTTCGCCTCGCCGCCGACCAGCGCGCTCACGCGGGTCATCGTCGGCCTCGACCGCGTGTACGTGCAGCTCGCCGCAGGGGCGCTGATCGGCCTCGATCCGCGCACAGGTTCCGATATCGGACTGGGGCCGCTGCCCGCGGGGCCTTCCGTGAACGCGTTCGCGGCGCTCGATGGCTGGCGCGCGCTCGCGAGCGTCGACGCACGCGGACTGCTCGCGACGGAGGACGCCGGCGCGACGTGGAGCCCCCTCGCTGCTGCCGTCGAGGGGGCCGCACTCACGCGCATCGGAGACCTGATCGCAGCGCGGCCGGCCGATCCGTCGCGGGGTCCCACGCTGTGGTTCGGAGTGACCTCGGACGGGCACATCGATCGCGCGTCGCCGCCCCCCGCCTCGCAGCAAGCGGTCGGCGAGGCAGACGACGACGGGCGACTTGCCGCGTCGACCGGCGGCGGCAGGCCTTTCGGACCGCGCCCGCTCGCCGCCGCGATCGAGGACGGCTGGCCGATGGCGGACGGCACCGCGTTGATCGCGCGCGACGGAGCGCTCGGGCGCGTGCGGCTGAGCGATGGCGTCGTGACCGGGACGAGCCCCGACGCCTTTGCGCTCACGCCGGCCCGATGCCACGGCGTTTCGCTAGCCCGTCCGCACGCGCCCCGCGCGTTCGGATTCGTGTGCGGGCAGCCGCACGGACGCACCGATTTGTACGCGTTCGATTCCGGACGCGGCGCCCTCGCGTTGCTCAAGCGCTTCGACAACCCGAGACAGGTGAGCGCGTCGGCAAACGGCGGACTCGTCGTGCGGGGCGCGTGCGCCGCGGATGCGCCGAGCGACGATGCTGCGCCGGGGCAGCAAACCTATTGCGTCCGGGGACCCGACGACGTGTTTCGAGACTTCTACGTTCGCGGCGACATCGGCTCCGAACGTGTGGTCGCCCTCGCCGACGGACGAACGGCCGTGGTGTCGCCACCGCAGGGAAATCTCGCCTCGGCGCGCCTTACGCTCTTTGGCTCGGGCGCCGCGAGCACCGTCGCGGTCACCTTCGATCCCGAGCCCGCCCCGACCACGCCCGACGACCTGCGCGACGCTGAAGCGCTGACGCGCGCGCTGCGCCAGGGCGCATGGCTGGGCGGCTTTGAAGAGCGGCGACCCGGCGTGCTCTCAGGCTGGGTGATGAGCGGCAGCACGGCGATCGGCATCGAAATTTCGCTGGACGGCCGAGCAAAGCACGGGGCGTTCGTGCGCGATCTCGGCGCTCCTGTCGTGTCGGGCGCGTTCGGGATCGGATGGGGCTCGAGGCGCGGCTACGAGACCACCGACGGCGGAGCGACCTGGCGCCTCGTCGACCTGCCCGAGCCCCTCGCCGCGAGCGCTCAAGGCGAAGGCGTGCGCAGCTGCGGACCGCTCGGCTGCGAAGCGGCGGGGTGGCTTCGCGTGGGCTGGGGTCAGCGCGCCAGTCACCTGGAAACCTTGCCCGCGAGCCCGATCGCGGCAGCGCCGCCGCCGCAACGACCGCTGGTGCTGCACTGCAACATCGAGCTCAGCGGCGCTGCCGCCGTCACCGAAGTCGCGCCGACAAGCACGCGCAACTGGTCGTCGTTCTTCAACGTGCAGGCGCCGCATCTCGCGGCGGACGAGGCGGCTTACGGACTCGACGGCAGCGCGCTGCTCGAGCGCGGTCGGGGAGACGCCACCGTTCGCGGGCTCGCCCACCTCTACGCGTGGGGTCCCCGGAGCGCGTCCGACTGGGAAACCCTGGGCCGTGCCGTCGTGCGCTTCGCGTCCCCCTTCGACAGCTCGGCGCGCGTACGCTCGACGCAGCGAAGCGCCATTCCGCATTTCGTCGCCGACGCCTTCGTACCGACCCTCGCTCAAGCGCGCGCGACCGTCGCGGTGCAATCGGCGGGGCTGGCGTTCAGCGACGACGGCGACGAGGCGATCTGGGTCATCCAGCGCTACGGCCCGCGCTCCGAGATGGCGGGCGCCCTGCTGCTGCAAGCCGATCGCCCCATCGTCGAGATTCGGCGCGCGGACGGCGAATCGCTGCCGAGCGTGGAGGCCGCGGTTCACGTCGGGGAGCGGTGGTACGTGGCCACTGCGGCCGGACCTACGGGGGCCCCGGCGACGGTGATTTGGGAGCTCGACTCCGGGCTCGCACGCGAACTGGTGCGTCTGCCTCGCGTCGGGCTGGCGCCGACGCCTGGCGCGGTGCGCCTCGCGCGCGGCGAACGCTCCGGCTCCATCGGGGTGGTGATCGACGGTCAGCCGGGCGCCGCGCGCTATTCGTCGGCGCAGCGCTGGGTCGTTCCGATCGACCTCGCCTCGGCGACCGCGCGACCACCCGAGCTGCTCGGCAACTTTGATCTCGCGAACGGCGCGACTCCGTGCGGCGCCGACGCGGGCGGCTGGGCGCTCGACACCGCGTGGAAGAACCCGCTTCAGCTCGACGTGGCGGGCGTGTCGATTCGCGGCGCCGCCACCCTCGCGCGGCTCCACCTGCGACCGGGCACCTCGTGCGTCGAGCGCGTCGCGTCGACGGATGGCGCAGGCGAGGAGATCGCCCACGCAGGCCGCTCGCCCGATCGCGCGACCGCGACCACACGGACTGCGCCGGCCGCCGCGACCGCCATCACAGTCGTGGGCGACGGCGCCCGCACGCTGCTGCGCTGCGCCCCGTGAATGGCGCTTCGTGCGCGAACGCCATTTCAATTTGCAGATTTGCAAGGAGCCTGCCGCGCCCAAGTGCCCGAAAGCAGGCACTTCTGCTGTGGCCCGCAACTTGCTTTACCCCGAATGCCTGTACGAGGCGTGGCTGACCCCCCCCGGCCCCTTCGTACAGGCACTTTTCATTTCTGGGACGCGCCCCGATTATCGGCCGGCACCCGGGCCTGAACGGTATGATGGTCGCCATGCGCGCCTGGCCCCTGTTTCTCTTCGCCGCCCCGATGGTTCTGCGTTGCTCGTCTACGAACACGACGACGACTCCGCAGGCCCTCAATCCCTACGTCGCAGGCGAGCAAGCCTGTGATCCCGCGTCGAACGCGCAGCGCCGCATCACCTTCGACCCGCCTTTTGTGGTCGTCGGGCCCGGGCAGACGCGACCGGTGCGCATGGTGGTCGATCCCGACGTGTGCACGCCTCAAACGGTGGTGCTCACCTCGGATGCCGGCGACGTTGCGCAGCCGCCCGCGGCCGCGAAGCTCGACTTTCGCCACGCGAGCTACGACTTCATCGTCACCGGCGGAGCGCCCGGCAAGACCCGCCTGACCGCGTCGATGAACAACACGTTCGACGGCTCGACAGTCACCGGCGCGCTGCCCGTCGACGTGCGCGACGCCTCGCCCGGAACGTGCGCAGTCGCCGACGCGAATCAGGGAATGCTCGACGCGACCCATCCGTCCGTCAGCGGCTCAGGCTCGATCGCGAGCGCATCGGTGGGCGCGGCTCAGGCTGCGTTCGTGCGCACCGACACCCTTGGTCTGCCCGCATTCGAAGCATCGATCGCGTGCGCGAGCGCCGATCTCGCGGCTGAATCGGGCCTCGGACTGTCACCGCTGGGACCCGCCGTGAAGTTCGACGCGAACGCCCCCGTAAGCGGCAACGAGGCGCTGCGGCGCGAGATCGATTTCGCCATTCCGATCAATCCGGCGGCCATCCCGGCAGCCGGACGCATGCGTCACCTCGTGGTGCTGTTCAAGAGCCCCCTCGCACAGAAGGCCCGACCGATCACCATCGCCAATCCGCGCGTCGATGCGGCAGGCAGCGGTTATGTGCTGAAATTCCAGTCGCCGTGGTTCGGCACGTATCAAGCGGCGATGGCGAGCGACGCGGGCACCGTAAAGCGTACGAGGCACCTCACGCACCGGGCGGTCATCGGCTTTTCGATGGGCGGGGGCGGATCGGCGACGTTCGGCGTTCGGCACCACGACATGTTCGACGCGATCGCGCCGATGGGCGGTCCGAGCGACTGGACCTGGATGCTCTCGTTTGTCGAAAACTACGCGCTCGGGGGCTTCTGCGCCTTCGGCAAGACGTGCGCAAAAACGGCTCCGGATCGGTACGTAATGCGAGGCGAGACCTACGCACACTCCGAAGATTTCAACCACTGGTGGTACGAAAAGGGCAACGGCAACGGCGGCTCGTTCGGTCGCGACGAGTACACGCAAATCTTCGAGGACCTCGCGCTGATGCGGGGCAATCCGAACGGCCAAAACGCAGCGCTCCCCTCGTTCGCAAGCGGGCCGATGCCCAGCGATCCGTGGGTCAACGGCAAGCTCGACACCGACGGCAAGCTCTGCAGCGTGACGGTCGACCCGATCAGCAAAGAGCCCAACGAGGTCGCGCAGAAGCAGATTCAGGACAAGTGCAACAAGGCGCGCTGCGATCCGGCAAACGCGTTCAAAGTGCCGACCGGTTATTACGACGACGAGTACAACCCGACCGGCTCGGAGCAGGTCATCAGCTTTTGCGACGGCGCGCGCGTCGGAGAGAGCGCGAGCCCCTACGAGGACACGTGGGTGTCGCCCGGCGTCGGTGGCGGCATGCCGATGAGCCTCGCGCTCGCGGTCGACCTCAACAAAAACGGGATGCGAGACGAAGACGAACCCGTCATTCGCAGCGGCCACGAGCCCTTCGACGACGTTGGCACCGACGGCAAAGCGGACATCGATGAGCCCGGATACGACCCGCTCAAAAACCCCGACCCCAATCAGGACAACTACAACTTTCAGCTGAACCCGACCGGCACGGAAGGCGATCACCGCTACGACCTCGGTGAGCCCTTCAAAGACGTCGGACTCGACGGGGTCGCGAACACGAAGACGTCGCCGTACGACTTCGGCGAGGGCGACGGCCAATACACGCAGACCAGCGGCCGCGCCGCCTTCGAGCAGAGCGATCCGCACGCGCTCATTCGCGGCTGGTCGACCGACACACCGGGCGGCCCCCTCGACGACAACGCGATCGCGCGGCTCGACGCATGGACCGACGGCGGCGTGCGCGACCTGTTCAATTTCGCCGCGGTCGCCAACCACTTCACCGGCGCGTACGCGTCGCGCAAATGGCCGAACGGCCGGCAGATTCACTCGACTGCATTCTACAACAACTTCGAGTGGCTGCCCGGTCAGGAGGGCCCCGACGGCGTGTCGCGCGTAGGCCCGAACGACTACGTCGCGTCGAACGTGCGCTGGGCCGACGTGGCCTCCGTGCCGAGCCTGCGCTACGGCACCGTGGACGCCACGCCCGCGCAGATCGAGGCGGGCGACGGACAGCACGTCGGAACCGCCGCGCAGCTGCTCTACCGACTCGAGACTGCGTTTTATTACGCCGCGCAGCGATGGCCCGATGCCGACAGGCTGCTGTCGGAGAAGGCCATCCTGAATCCGGCGACGACCACGAAAAACGAGCTCGGCCTCGAGTGCGAAGCCAATGGCCGTTGCGAGAAGATTTTCACCGGCCCGAAGACCGGCCGAACCGGTCCCGTGGCGATCACCCTGCCGCCGGGCTACGCCAACGAAGACTCACGCAAGCGCGACGTGCGCTACCCCGTCGTGTTCGTGCTGCACGGCTACGGGCAGGATCCGCGGGACCTCGAGGCCGTCGCGCTGATCAGCAACAACTTCATGAACGACGGCAACCACAGCTACGTCACGCGGCTGCCCAAGTTCATCACCGTGTATGTCGACGGCCGCTGCCGCATCGGCAAAAATGGGCTGCCCGAGTGCATTCGCGGGACGTTCTACTTGAACTCGACGCGGCAGGACGGCCCGCAGCTCGACGCGTGGTTCGACGAAGTTGTACAATACATCGATCAGAACTACCGGACGATGGGCCCGAGCGACGTCGAGGTCATCGAGTAGCGGTCAAGGCTGTAGTCCGCGCGCGCGCAGCACGTCGGTGACGAGCGCCCGCGGCTCGCCCGGGAGCGACGGGAGCGCGGCCCGGGCCGCCTCGACGAAACGGGCGCCGCGGGAGCGCTTGAGGGCCTCGGCGGCTGCCGCGCGGTCGACAGGCGCCGCATGCTGCAGCACGCCCAGCAGCAGCTCCGCGGCCTCCTGCGTGTCGACGCGAGCTAAGGCACGCAGCGCAGCGGCTCGCACGCGCGCCTGAGGGGCCTCGCGCACGACCCGCGCGAGCGGATCGAACGCGTGCGGGAACGCCAGCTCTTCGATCGCGACCGCGGCCTGCTCCACGACGGCCCCGGACTCATGGCGAAGCCCGTGACGGACGGTGACAAACGTGCGCTTGAAAAACAGCCCTTTGAGCGCCGCAAGGACCGCGATTTTCACCTCGACTTCGGGGCGACCAAACAGCGCCTCGAGCGGCGACAAGGCCGAATAAAGCTGCAGCTGCGCGAGCTGGTCGGCGAGCTGAACCGCCGCGTGCGTTACGGCCGGCGAGCCCGGGGCAGCGCCTTCAACGCCGAGCGCAGTCAGGCGCGCGAGCATCGCCTTGCGCCGCACGAGGTCGGGCCACCGGCGATCGAGCAGCACGTCCGCGCAGGCTTCGGCGGCCGACCCGCGCTGCTCCCATTCGAGCACGTCGACATGCCACACGTCGGGGAACTGATTGTCGTGGCGCAGGTGCGCCGGCAGCGGCGCGGCCGTCGCGGGCTCATCGCTGACGCCCTCGTAACGCTTCGCCGCGCGGACGTAGTGCTTCGCGCGCCCGGGCTCGAGTCCGAGGGCGCCGAGCTCGCGATAAACCAGCCCGACGCGCGAGAACTGCCCCACCTCGACGAACGCGAGAATCGCTGAAAGAAGAGCGTTTTCAGCGATTTCGGGAGGCGCGCCGCGCTCGAGATGTTGCCGCGCAACGTCCCGCCACAGCTCGGCTTGCATCAGCGTGTAATGCGCGCCAAGCGGCGCCATTCCAATCGCGCGCGCGAATTCAGCCGCCTCGCGCGCGAGGGTCGCGGCCGCACTTAGCTCACGCGCCTCCCGCGCTGCGGACAGCGCCTCCTCGTAGTAGTGAAGCGCGAAATATTTGAGCTGGTCTTCCCGCAAAATTCGGATGGCGTTGACGAAGCCCTCGAGCACATCCTCGAACATGCCGCCTTCGCGACCGATTTGAACAAGCACTTGAAAGCAGTCGAACGCGCGCTCACGCAGGCCCGTGCTCTCGAAGTGGTCGGCCGCCTCCTCGATGAGCCGCACCGCCACGACGAGCGCGTCGCGCGCGTGCCGATCGTCGCCGCATTTCTTCGCGCAGCGCGAGACGTTCAGATGCACGAGCCCCGCCTGGTAGGCCTCCGCGCCCCCCGCAGGCCCCTGTGCGAGACGCGACCACAGGGCGCGCGCCCCAGCCCAGTCCTGCGCATTTTCCCTGTAAATGGCCGCGGCTGCCGTGAGCCCCGCGCGCTCCATCTCGGCTCCGGCCTCGGCGACGTCGCCTGCGGCGGCGAGGGTGCGCGCGCGATCGACGTGCGGCGCCTGGGCCGCGCGCGAGCGGACGCGACGAAAGCCGTCATCGTCCGAAAACGCAGTGTACCACGCGACCGTAAGCGCTCCGCGAGCGTCACCTTTGCGGGCGAGCGCATCTTCGAGCGGCCTTAAAACGGCGACGTAATCGCCTTCTGCAACGTGGGTTTGCTGCGCGGCCGCGACCAGCAGGCGGGAGGCCTCGTCGAAGTCGCTCCGGGCCGCCGCCTGACGCGCGCGCTCACGCAGGGAGTAGAGGTCGTCGAGCACGAGCGCTCAACGTTATCACGACAGGTCGGGCTTCTTGCGGCCGAGGCTCATGAGGGGCGCTTCGTGGTCGTGCGCGCAGTCGGCGCCGTGCACGTGCGGCTCAACGCTCTCGAGGTCGGAGGCGGCGCGCGCGATCTCGTCGAGCGTCGCCTCGCGGACCTCGCGCACATGCACGCGGTAACGCAAGTCGACGCCCGCCAGCGGGTGGTTTCCGTCGACCACGATCACGTCGTCGAGAAGCTCGACCACGTAGACGACGCGCTGCTCGCCGTCGTCAGCTTCGAGCACGATCTCATCGCCCTCTTCGACGTCGCCGTCGATCTCGGAGCGCTCAAGCTCGTAGACGAGCTCGTCGTCGTGCTCGCCGTACGCCTCGGCGGCCGGGACGAGCAGCTCCTTTTTGTCGCCGGCGCCAAGCCCCGCGAGGCGGCCCTCGAGCCCGGGCACCAGCATGCCGTAACCGTGCACGTAACGAATGGGCTTTCCGTCCTCGGCCGCGCTGTCATCGAGCGACTCGCCTGCGTCTGAAAGCAGCTCGTAGTCGACGAGCGCGTAGGAATTGGCTTCGATTTTCATGGTGGTCTCTCAGAGCTCCTCAGGCAGTGCGATGTAGCCGGCGATGGCGCTCGCCGCGACGACGAGCGGACTGGCAAGATAGACTTTGCCGGGCCCGCTTCGGCCGGGAAAATTGCGGTTAATCGCGCTCACGGTGACCTGATCGGGTGAGTCGCTCACCCCTGGCCCAGCCTTGATGCAGGCGCCGCACGACGGGTCGACCATCTCGGCGCCGGCCCGCGCGAAGACTTCGAGGTAACCCCTGGCCTCCGCGTAGCGCCGAATGTCCTGCGAGCCGAACTGGATGTAGAGCTTCACGCCGTCGGCGACGCGCCTGCCCTTCGCCAGCGCGGCCGACAGCACGCTCGCGTACATGTCCATGTCGGCCTTCTTGCCGCCGGTGCACGAGCCGCCGTAGGCGATGTCGATCTTCACGCCGCCGCTCTGCAAGAGCTCTGCGAGCGGCAGACCGTTGCGCGGATCGCCGGGCGTCGCCACCATGGCGACGATCGCCGTCAAATCGACCTCGAACGTGGCGCAATACGAGGCGCCGGCGTCGGCCCGCACGATGCGCGCGCGGACCGCGTCGGCGTCGAGTCCGCGCTGCTTGACGAGGTAGTCGACCACCACCTCGTCCGCCTCGATGATCCCGGTGAAACCGCCCGCTTCGACGGCCATGTTCGTAAGCGTCGCGCGCTCGTCGAGCGACATGCCGACCACGCCGTCACCCGCGAACTCAAGCACCTTGCCGATGCCCTGACCCGACTTGAAAAACGGCTGCGACAGGATGTGCAGCATCACGTCCTTCGCGCAGACGCCCGCCTGGAGCGCCCCCGTCAGCACGAAGCGCGCGGTCTGCGGCACGGTCACCCGCACATCTTTGGTAAACCACGCGTTGGCCATGTCGGTTGAACCGACGCCGAACGCAAAGCAGCCCAGCGCGCCTGCCATGCACGTGTGGGAGTCGGTGCCGAGCACGAGCTGTCCGGGCAGCGCGAGCTCTTCGATGACTTTGTTGTGGCAAATGGCTTCGCTGCCGACGAGCTTGCCGTCGCGGTGAACCTCGCCGTAGAGCTTCACGCCCTGCTTCTTTGCAAAGCCGTCCTGCACCGTGGCGAGCTCTTCGGCCTGCGCCTTGAGCCCCATTTCGCGGTGCGCGCGAGGCATGATGAGGTCGAGGAACGTGAGGTGATCGCGGAAGGCGAACACGCTCTCGGGCTCGAGCACGCGGGCGCCTTCGCCCAGCTCGGCGCGAAACAGGGCGTCGGCCATGGGCGTGACGTATTCGTGGCTGAACCGCACATCGGTACGCGCGAAAAAGGCGTCGCCGGGCGCCACCGCGTCGACGCCCACGACGCCAGCCTTCGCGTCGGCGATCACGTGCGCCGCGAGAATCTTCTCGCAAAGCGTCATGGGCCGCGGCGCGGTCGCGACAGCCGGGGGCGACGTCTTGCCGGAGAGGCGCGCCTTGTTGTACGCGAAGAGCCCGCCGTGCTCGACGATGGCCGCGCTGATCGGATCGAGACCGCGGGTGAACTCGCTGATCGCGATTTCTTCGCCGCGCTCGATGCGCGCGATGAGGCCAAAATCGGTGCTCGTGAGCAGGCCAATGTTCTGGGCGTTCTGCGTGTAGATCTTCTCGATGCTCCGCGCGATGACCAGCTGCACGCCCGCCTTCAACTCGCTGTAAGGCGCCGTCTCACGGCTCGATCCGCAGCCCTTCGAGATGCCGCTGACCACCACGCCGAAGCCGCCGCTCTTGAGCGAATCCTGCTTGAATTTGCCGCCGCGCAGCCCGACGTACGCGTAGCGCGCGAGCGTCTCATCATAATAGTAGCAGACCCATCCCGGCGTGATTTCGTCGGTCGAGATGTTGCCGAGCAGCGGCCGATCTTCGTCGAACGCGAGCGCCTCCCCGGCAAGCTGCGCGTCCTGCAGCGCCGCGTCTTCGGTGAGGTAGAGAATGCGGCCCTGGATTTTGACTCGCTGCACGCGATTTCCTTACCAGCGCGCGCTGCGTGCGGCTAGGTACACTTCGGGTTCGACAGGGCGCAAATCACGGCGCACTGCGCCATGCGAAAGCTTCATGCGCGTCGCCGTCATCACCACGAGCTACCCTGGCGCCGAGGCCGATCCGGCCGGTCATTTCGTGCAGGCAGAGGCCAGACAGCTCATCCGTTTGGGGCACGAAGTCGTGGTGTTCGCTCCTGACGCGCGGGCAACGGGCGACGGGATCGACGTCATCGGCGGCTTCAGCCTCGGCGCGTTCGGTTGGCCCGGAGCCGCGGCACGCTTGCGCGCGCGGCCTTACCGAATCGCCGGCGTCGCGCGCTGGGCCTCCCACACGCGGGCAGCGCTTGTGCATGCGGGGCCGTTCGACCGCATCGTTGCGCACTGGTCGGTGCCATCGGCCTGGCCGATCGCGACGGGTGACGCCTCACGCGCCGAGCTCGAGGTCGTCTCGCACGGCGGCGACGTGAGGCTGCTCGTCGCGATGCCCGCGCCGGTGCGAGCGCACGTCGCGGCGGCGATCGCGCGAAGGGCGGCGCGCTGGCGCTTCGTTTCGGAGTCGCTGCGCGATGCGCTCACGGCAGGTTTGCCCGCCAGGCTCAGGGACGACGTCGAGGCGATCGCGTGCGTCACGCCGAGCCACCTCGAAATGCCCGATGTTCGCGCCCGATCGCGCGCGCTGCGCCTCGCCGCCCGGCGCCCCATCGTGTGCTGCGTCGGCAGACTCGTGGCCAGCAAGCGCGTCGATCGGATCATCGCGCACGTCGCGCGATCGCACGCAGAAAAGCAGCTCGTCGTCATCGGCGACGGACCCGAGCGGGGACGCATCGAGCGGCTCGCGAGGCGCTCCAGCGTGGACGCGCGATTCCTCGGGCTGCTGCCGCGCGACGAGGCGCTCGCGTGGATCGGCGCGAGCGAAGCGCTTCTGTTCGCCTCGGAGGCCGAGGGTTGCTCGACGGTGCTGCGCGAAGCCGAGGCGCTGGGGATTCGCGTCGAGGTCGTGCCGGTATTAGAATAGCGCGCCGGCAGAGAGGCCCGCCGACGCGGGGCCGACGAGCGGACCGATCCACGCAGCCGCGGACCGCGCCTTCGGAAGCGTCACGATGACAACGGCGCTCGTCAGCAGGGCGGCGGCGCCCGCTGCGAAGGAGACGTTCGCGAGCGTCGCGAAGGTGCCCGCCTGCTCGTTCAAGTCGGCGCCGCGCTGCGAGCACCGGCCCGACGGGCACGCCGCGTCGCTTTGCGCTGCGCGGTCGAGCGCCATGATCCCGGCGATCGCGCCGCCCACGACCATCGCGACGCCGGCGCCGCCGACCACGAGGGCTGCGTTGCGGCGCGGTGCGTACGCGCTCTCGGAAGGTGCCCGCGTCTCGGGCTGCGGCAGATCGCCCAGCGAGCGAACTTCGACGCGCAAGGTCTGCCCTTCCGCGCTGACGACGACATGTTGCGTGCGCGAAGCCTTGCCGGGGGCCGAAATGACGAGCGCGTGCTCGCCCGGATCGATCGGAGAGGCCACGCCCCACGCGGGCTGCCGCACCACCGTGCCGTCGAGCGCGATCGTCAGGTTGTCCTGCGCAGCGGCCGCCGGCGTTACCTCGACGACCACCTTCGACACCCTGCCCGCAATCTCGTCAATCCGCTGCCTGGCCGTGATTTCGCGGTCCTTGCGGCCGTCCTTGATCGACTGGCTCAGCGCATCATTGTACGCAATCCACGCAGCCGCGAGCTTGCCCTCGCGCTCACGACACAAGCCCAGGTTGAGCAGCGTGCCTCCCGCGGGGTCGAGGCGCTGGCTCTCAGCGAGCTTCGGGCACGCGGCCGCATAGTCGCTTCTTTCCATGAGGGAGACCCCCTCGTCGAACAGCGTCTGCGCGAGGGCGAGGCCATCGCCGGGAGTCTCCGCGCGCGCCGCCACCGGCGCGGCGAGCGACGCGACCAAAAACGCAAACGCGGCGGGCCTACTTGCGATCATGCGAGATGCCGGGAATGGCCTTTTCGGCGGGCGCTGCGGGCTTCGGACGCCACACAGGCGAAGGCCGCGCGCCAGACGCAGGCGCGCTTGCGCTGGCCGACGGTGCTGCTGCGGAAGTGACCGCAGGGATGTCAGCGGCTGGCACGGGCGGCGGCGCGCTCACCATTTGCACCACCGTAGCCGCAGGGGCAGCCCGCACAACCGGCAGCTCTCGCGTACCGCTCCGAAACGCGATCGCGACGCCGGCCACCGAAAGCGCGAGCGACGCGCCGACGACCAGACCTTTGAGCCACGGCTTCGTAGCGCTGCGCGCCGGGCCAGCGGCGTCGAGGGGGCCGAGCGTCTCGGAGAGGGGCAGGCTGCGGCCGCTGACGGGCAACAGCGGTACCGAACGCGGCGGCGCCACGGCCTCGCCCGCGAGTCGTTGAATTCGTTCGACGCGCGCCCGTGACGACGGGAGCAGCGGCTCGAGATCCGCCGCAAGATCGGCGACGCTCGCGTAGCGGTCTGCGACACGCTTTTCGAGGCAGCGCGCGATGACTTCGTCGAGCCCCGGGGGCGTGCTCGCGAGGTACTTCGTGACGCTCGTGGGCGGCTCCGTCGCGATGACGACGGCGAGCCCGGCCATGCTCTCGGCCTCGAAGGGCATGCGACGCGTGAGCAGCTCGAAGAGCACCACCCCAAGCGACCAGATGTCGCTGCGCTCGTCGGCGCGGGCCGCACTCTGCATCTGCTCGGGAGACATGTAGAGCGGCGAACCGAAAATCGCGTCGGTGGTCGTGACGACGCCCGCTTCGCGAATGTCGACAGAGAGCGCCTTGGACACACCAAAATCGAGCACTTTGATGATTGTCGAGCCGTCGGGACGAATCGCGCGGAACAAGTTTCCGGGCTTGAGATCGCGGTGAACGATGCGCGCCGCGTGCGCCTCGGCGAGCCCCTCGCAGGCCTGAAGCACATAATCTACGGCGACTTCGACAGGCAGCGGCCCCTCGGCGTCGACCACGGCCGCAAGATCGAGGCCTTCGAGCAGCTCCATCACCATGAACGGCGCGCCGCCGTCGAGCGTTCCGACGTCACTCACGCGCACGACGTGCTGACCCTTCAGGCGCGCCGACGCCTTCGCCTCAGTGAGAAATCGGCCGATCGACTGCTCATCGCGGCTGTTTTGATGGCGCAGCACCTTGATGGCGACCTGCTGCCCGAGCTTGATATGGCGCGCCTGGACGACGACGCCCATGCCGCCTTGCGCGATCTTGCGCTCGACCCGGTAACGACCCGCGACCACATCGCCCTCGGCGAGCGAAGGAATGTCGGCAGCGCCGGCGTCTTCGCCCGGCTTCCACAGTGTCGATTCCTGGCCCATGAAACGCCCCCACGCTACGAGCCATTTTAGCTGCGGGCAACCCCACCACGGGCTTTGCGGCGGGGCTACTCGATGGGGTACGATGCTTGGAGATCACGGATGCGACCACGAACCGTCCTTACACTGTCAGTCGGCTGCCTCGCAGCGGCCTGCCAGCTCGTGGCTGGCATCGACGACCGCAGCGTGTACGTCGAGCCTCCTCCCGACGCCGTGGTCGACGCAAGCGTGACTCCCGACGCGGCGCCCGATCCGTGCCTCGCGTCATGGCTGCGGCCCGCGCCCTCGTCCGCCACATCGTCGCCCACCGACGCGATCGAAGGCGTGCTCGCGCTGTCGAAGCTGCGTCTCGATACAGCTGCGGACAGCGGCGTTGCCGAAGGCATGAACCTCGATCGCACCTGCACCTGCCCCGGGCACGACAGCTGCCAGAGGCCCGCCGGCCCCAACGCGCAGGCGCTGCCCCCCGCGTGCGACGGACCTCGCGGCGTCGACAACTCAGCCCGCGGCCTGTTCGCCGTGCTGGCGCAGGGAAAGGTGTCGAGCGAGGCCGCGATCAACGATTCTATCGCCAAAGGTTCGGCCGGTCTGGTGATACGCATCCGCCGCTACAACGGGCTACCCGACGACGCTCAGGTCGACGTCGCCGTTTACGCTTCGCAGGGCTTCTCCGGCGCGGGCGACGCAGGCCCGGCGTTCGACGGCGGAGACCCGTGGTCGATCGATCAGGCTTCGGTGCTAAACTACTGGGCCGAGACTCCGCGATACGTCACCACGAACGCCTACGTCTCGGGCGGCACGCTCGTGGCCACGCTGCAGCTGCCCGTCATCGTCGGCTGGTCATCCGGCCAGCCGATCATCGTCGAGCTAGAAGGCGGCCAGATCCAGGCAAAGATCACGATGGCCGGCGCGAAGATCAGCGGGCTGCGCGGCAAGCTCGGGGGGCGATGGCGCGTCGACAAACTGCTGACCGCCCTGCAGCTGGTGCCCGATCCGCTCGACAGCAGCAAGCGCCTGTGCGGCGACAACCCTACCTTCGTGGCGCTCAAGTCGACCTTTTGCAGCGCCGCCGACATCGCGAGCGATCCGTCCGATGACGGCGTCGGCGTGTGCGATGCAGTGTCGCTCGGACTTGGCTTCGAGGCGTCCGCTGCCGTGATCGGCCCCGTGAGGCTGACGCCTTACAACGGCGCGCCCTGCGGCATCAACTACGCCCCGCGCTGCCCGTAGGCCCACAAACGCGCGCGGGCGCCGCGCCCTTGAGAACGCGTAGCCCGTGCGGTTTTCGAAACGTCGCTTACTGGTTTTTGCGCGAGTACGCGGGCACGTCCCAATCGAGATCGTGAGTCGGGAAGCTCTGCGAACGCTCGCGGGTCGGCAGGCGGGGCTGCGCCGCTGCGCGAGCCTCTTCCGCGTGCGCCGTACGCCGCGCGCCCATGGCAGGCACGAGGTTGGGGTTGCTGCCCGCCGCTGCGCGAGCAGGCGCGCCGGGATACGCCGAAGGATAGGCCGAACGAAGCTGCTGCTGCGACGGAACGGTCTGCGGAATGAGCGACTGGCGCGCTGCGTGCTCCTGCACCTCGGCGCGTTCGACCGCATCGAAGCCGGTCGCGATCACGGTGACCTTGACGTTGTCGCCGAGCGACTCGTCGATGCTGGCTCCGAAGATGATGTTGGCATCCTCGTGCGCCTGCTCCTGAACGAGGCTCGCGGCCTCCTGAATCTCCTTCAGTTTGAGATCGGAGCCGCCAACAATGTTGATGAGCACGCCAGTCGCGCCGTCGACCGAAATCTCGTCGAGCAGCGGAGACGTAATGGCCATCTCGGCGGCCATTCGCGCACGCGACTGGCCCTTGGCGATGCCCGTGCCCATGAGGGCGCGGCCCATGTTGCTCATCACGGTCTTCACGTCGGCGAAGTCGACATTGACGATGCCGTTTTGCGTGATGAGATCGCTGATGCCCTTGACGGCCTGATAGAGGACTTCGTCGGCCTTGCGACAGGCATCGATGAAGGTCAGATCGTCGTCGCCCAGCAGCAGCAGCTTCTGGTTCGGAATGGTGATGAGCGTGTCGACGTGCTCGGCGAGTTGAGCGAGGCCGAGCTCGGCGCGCCGGGCGCGCTGGCGGCCTTCGAACAGAAACGGCTTGGTCACGACGCCGACGGTGAGCGCGCCCTCTTCACGGGCGAGCTGCGCGATGATCGGCGCGGCTCCCGTGCCGGTGCCGCCGCCCATGCCCGCGGTGACGAAGACCATGTCCGCGCCGCTGATGAGCTCTTTGATACGCTGCACGTCCTCGAGCGCTGCCTTGCGGCCCTTGTCAGGATCGGCGCCGGCTCCGAGGCCGCGCGTAACATTGGAGCCAATCGACAGCTTCGTCGGCGCGGCGTTGCTGTTGAGCGCCTGCGCGTCGGTGTTGACGACGATGAACTCGACCCCCTCGAGGCCAAAGTTAATCATGGTGTTGACGGCGTTGCCGCCGGAACCACCGCAGCCGATGACCTTGATACGCGCCTGGTATTCCTGCGTCTCGTCTGCGAACTCGATGCTGAAGCTCATAATCGTCCTCCCGGGACTGGCGCTTTTGCGCGCCGCTGCTCAAAGAGCCGACCGTGGAGCGCCTCTCTCCCTGGCCGACCAACAATCATTTTTGTGTGTGGATACTGGTGAAAATTGGAACGTCTAGAAAGCGGCTTTTAGCCAGGCCCAAAACTTGGATTTGTCGCGGGCCTCGGCCTCGGCCTCAGCGATCTGCGAGCTGATTTTCTGGCGGATGAGCGATTGCACCGGCGTCGCGTTTCGCACGCGCGCCTCCGCGATGGCATGCGCGCCGTAGCGCACGAGGCCGACGCCCGTGGAGTACTGAGGCCCCTGCACCGCCTGATGCACGCCCTCGATTCCGGCAGGAAAACCGATACGAACCGGCATCCCGAGAATTTCCTCGGCGGCCTCGGGCATGCCTTCGAGCAGCACGGCGCCGCCGGTGAGCACGACGCCCGCCGACAATTGCTCGAGCAGTCCGGTGTCTTCGATCCGCTTTCGAATCGCCGCAAAAATCTCTTCGACGCGCGGCTCGATGATGTCCGACAGCACGCGGCGCGCAGTGCGACGGGGCGCGTGGCCGCCGACGCCGGGAACCTCGATCTCCTCGTCGTCACCGACGAGACGACCCAGCGCGCAGCCCGAGTTTCGCTTGAGACGATCGGCCTCGGCCATCGGCGTTCGGAGACCCGCGGCGATGTCGCTCGTGATGTTGTTGCCGCCCACGGGGATGACGCTGGTGTGCGCGATGCCGCCGTCGACGTAGAGGAGCAAGTCGGTGGTTCCGCCGCCGATATCGATTACGGCGACGCCGATCTCTTTTTCGTCGTCGCTGAGCACCGCCTCGGCGCTCGCGAGCGGCTCGAGCACGACGTCGGCGACCACGAGGCCGCAGCGCTCCGCGCAACGAATGACGTTCTGCACGCAGCTGGTCGCAGCGGTGACGAGGTTGGCCTTGGCACCCAGTCGCACGCCGCTCATGCCGATCGGGTCGCGAATGCCATCTTGCGCGTCGACGATGTATTCGCGCGGCAGCACGTGAAGAATTTGTCGGTCGGCGTCGACCGGAATGGCGCGAGCGCCTTCGAGCGCGCGCTCCACGTCGCCGCGCGTGACCTCACCGCCCGAGATCGCCGCGACGCCGTCGCTCATCATCGAACGAATGTGACTGCCCGCCACGCCGACGTAGACGGTGCGAATTTCAACGCCAGCCATCATCTGCGCGGCATCGACCGCGTCTTTGATCGATCGCACCGTCCAGTCAATGTTGCTGACGATGCCCTTGCGCAGACCGCGACAAGGCATGCTGCCCGCTCCAAGGATGGTGATGCTGTCCCCGTGCGTTTCGCCCACAACAGCGCACACCTTGGTGGTGCCGATGTCGAGTCCGACGACGATCTCCGATTCGCTGGCAGAGTTGCTCATCCCGATCACTGGTCGCACGCCCGGGAGCGATGGGCCAAAATAGCGGGGAGAATTTTCGCAAGCCCCCGGCCAAACTATTTTACTTCACGCGCGCGACCACGCGCTCGGGCCGCGTATCGTTGTCGAGAAAGATCGCGTCGGCGCGACTGCCACGCCGGTCGAGCTCACCCGTAACGCGCGCCGCCTCCTCGAGTTTGCGGCGATAGGGAGGTCCGCCGAGCACCAGCTGCGTGGCGGTTCGGCCAATGATCAGCGTGATCCCGCCGGCCTTGCTCACGTGCACTTCCTGGAGCGGCTGCTTGAGTCCGAGCGTCGAGTGCTCGTAATCGCCCGCGAGATCGAGCGCGCGAACCACTCCGCGGGCCACGCCCTCCCGATCGCGCGAGACGTCTTCGGCGGCGATTCCGGTGACCACCGGAAAATCGGAAGGGTCGCCTGCCTCGAGCCGTTTAAACAGCTCGCCCTCTTTGGTCGCAAGATACGCGTCTCCGTCGATCGACACGATCGCGGCGGCCTCCCGCTCTTTCACGCTCAGCACGATCGCATCGGGAAGTCGCCGCGCGAGCGTCGCCTCGGCGATCCACGGATCGCGCTCGAGCTTCGCCTGCGCGGCGTCGAGATCGAGGGCGAACACGTTGTCGCCTACGTGAATCGCCGCGCGCTCGAGCAGCGCGTCGCGCGCGCGCAGGTGGTTTCCGTCGACGATGACGTCTGCGACGGCAAAGCGCGGACTGGTGGTCACGTAGCGCTCGGCGCCCCAAGCAACGCCAACCGAAATGCCGACGACGAGCAACAAGCCTACGGCGTCTTTGGCCATCGCCGCGGCACGCACGGCCCACACAGAGGGGACTGCGGGGGGCGGCTCGGGCGCGAGCTCGGCGTTGTTTGGGCGGCCGCTGGGCGGCGCGCTGCTGTCCATGACATCCGGCGGAAGCGAGGCGCGCTTGATGCGACGGTTCGACGGCGTCACGATCTGGCCTCGGCTTCGAGCTGCGCGAGCAGGTCGCGCACGCTGGCGTTGATGTCGCCGGCGCCGAGCGCGATGACGATGTCGCCGGGACGCACGATTTCGGCCAGCGCCTGCTTCACGTCGCGCTTGTCGGCCACGTAGCGAACCGAGTGGTGCCCGTGCGCGCGGATGGCGCTCGCCAGCGATTCGCCGGACGCCCCGTCAATCGGCGCCTCGCCGGCGGCGTACACCTCCGTGACGATGAGCACATCGGCCTTGTTGAAGGCCCGGGTAAAGTCGTCGAACAGATCGCGCGTTCGCGTGTAGCGGTGAGGCTGAAAGGCGACGACCACGCGGCGATCGAAGGCGCTTTGTGCGGCTTCGAGGGTGACCTCGACCTCCGCGGGATGGTGGCCGTAGTCGTCGACGATCATCACGGAGCCGCGCTTTCCGTCGCGCTCAATCGACGGCTCGCCGAGCACAGTGAAGCGCCGCTGCACCCCGTGGAAGGACGCGATCGCGTCGCGCACGATGTCGAACGGCACCTCGAGCTCGTCGGCAGCGGCGATGACCGCGAGCGAGTTGAGCACGTTGTGCGCGCCGGGCATGCGGACGACGAATTCACCCAGCGACTCGCCGCGGCGCTCGACCGAAAAGCGCGTGGAAAGGCCGTCGAACTGCAGGTGCTTCGCGCGATAGTCGGCCTGACGGGAGAGCCCGTAGGTGACATGCCTGCGCGACAATCGCGGCAAGATGGCCTGCACGTGCGGGTGGTCGACGCACAGGATGCAGAGCCCGTAAAACGGCGCTTGATTGGCGAACTGCACGAACGCGTCTTTTACCTTCTCGTGCGTGCCGTAGTGGTCGAGGTGCTCGGCGTCGATGTTGGTGATGATCGCGAGGGTGGGCGCCAGACGCAGGAACGATCCGTCGCTCTCGTCCGCCTCGGCGACGAACAGATCGCCTTCGCCGAGGCGCGCGTTCGAGCCGAGCGCGTTGACCTTGCCGCCCACGACCACCGTCGGATCGAGCCCGGCCTGCCGAAGCACCGTGGCCACGAGCGAGGTGGTCGTCGTCTTTCCGTGGGAGCCGGCGATCGTGACGCAGTATTTCACGCGCATCAGCTCGGCGAGCATTTCGCCGCGCGAAATGATGGGGATCTCCAGCGCGCGGGCGCGGGCGAGCTCGGGGTTTTCGGGCTTGATCGCGCTCGAATAGACCACGACGTCGGCGCCTTTAACGTTGTCTGCGCGATGGCCGACGTCGATGCGAACGCCGAGCGACTGCAGCCTTCGCGTCGTGTCGTTGTCGCGAAGGTCGGAGCCTGAAACTTCGAATTGCATGGTGCGCAGAATCTCGGCGAGGCCGCTCATTCCGATGCCGCCCACGCCGACGAAGTGCACGTGCCTCACGCGTCCACGAAACATTAGCGAGCCTCCAAATTCATCGCGGCGCCCGGCGAGCTCGCAGAGGCCGAGGACGCGTCGCGCAGGGTCACGCCCGCAAGCTGCAGCAGGTCGAGGGCAACGGCGTGGGCCGCGTCCGGCTTGCCGACCGCGCGGGCCGCGTCTGCCATGGCCACGCGCATCGAAGCGTCGGCCAGCAGGGCGCCCAGTTCGCGGGCGATGCGCTCCACCGTGGCCTCCTGCTGAAGCACGCAAACGCTGCCTCCGGCACGCTCGAGCGCGCGGGCATTTTTTGCCTGGTGATCGTCGGCGGCGAACGGAAAGGGCACGAGCAAAGACGCCCGCCCGACCGCGGCGACCTCTGCGACCGAGCCCGCTCCCGACCGCGCGATCACGATGTCGGCGGCGGCGAGCTGCTCTGGAACGTCGTCGAGGAACGGCAGCACGGTCGCGCTCTCAAAGCCAAGCTGCGCATACTCGCCCGCGACTTCGGCCTCGGCGCCGCGGCCGGTCTGATGAACGACGCGGAGCCCGGGAAAGGCGGCCGCGAGACCCGCGATCGCTCGGGGAACGCGCTGGTTCAAGGCCTGCGCGCCCTGGCTTCCGCCCATGACCAGCACGCGAAGCGCGCCGCTCGAGGGGACGTAGTTCGACGGCTTGAAGCCGCGGCGGAGCGGCACGCCGAACACGCGCGCGCTGCCGCTGCGCACGCGCGGGGTGAGGTCGCTCCAGGCGATGTAGGCGCGCTGCGCGAAAGGCGCGAGCACGCGATTGGTGAAGCCCAGCAGATCGTTGGGCTCCATGATGCCGAGCGGCACCGCGCGGAGCACAGAGGCCAGCGCGAACGGGCCGGCCGCGTAGCCGCCGACCGACAGCACCGCGACGGGCGAGAGCTGTCGCACCACGCGAAGCGCGCGCAGCGTTGCGCGAGCCGCCGACCAGGCCCCCCGCGCCGCGCGCGATACTCCCCCGCCCTTGATTGGAGAGATGTCGAGCATTTCGAGCCGGTAGCCGCGCGGTGGAACGACGTTTTTTTCGATGCCCCGCGGAGAGCCGCCGAACACGACCTCGACGTCCGCGAGCGCCGTCATCGCATCGGCGACCGCGAGGCCCGGAAACACGTGTCCGCCCGTGCCGCCGCCCGCGATGAGCACGACGGGCCTGCTCACGGCGCGGCCTCTGCGCGAGCCGAAGCTACAGGCGCGGGCTCGGGCGTCTCGTCGGCCTTCACCGGATCACCCTGACGCGAAATCGAGAGCAGAATTCCCGCGGCGGCCGCGTTCACCAGCAGCGACGAGCCTCCGAAGCTCACGAACGGGAGCGTGAGGCCTTTCGTCGGCAGCAGCGACAGCGCCACGCAGAAGTTCACGAGCGCCTGCACGCCGAACAGCGTGGCGATGCCAAAGGCGATGTAGGTGCCGTAGTCGTCCGGAGCGCGGAGCGCCGCGCGAATGCCGCGCAGCACGAGCAGCAGATAGGCGCAGGCCAGGAGCGCGATCCCAACGAAGCCGAGCTCTTCGCCGACGATCGCAGACACGAAGTCGGTGTGGGCCTCGGGCAAGTAGAGCGTCTGGAGTCCGCGACCAAGCCCCACGCCCCATGTGCCACCTGATCCGAACGACATCACGCTCTGGAACGGCTGGTAGGCGAGGTCCTGCTTGTGCGCCTCCATGTCGAGCCACGCGAGGTAGCGCTCGTAGCGGTACTGCTTGAAGCGAATCGCCGCAGCCGCGAAGGCAGCTGCAGGGATCAAAAACCCGAGAATGTAGCCAACCCTGGCGCCCGCCACGAACAGCAAGGTGAACGTGAGCAGCAGCAGCACGATGGCGCTGCCGAAATCGGGCTGCTTCATGCACAGCAGCATGAACAGGCCCGCCACCAGCAGGTGCGGCAAAAAGCCCACGGCGAACGTGCGCACGCGATCTGCCTTCTTCGCCAGCGAGTACGCGAGCCACAGGACGAGCGCGAGCTTGGCGATCTCGGCGGGCTGAATGTGCACCGGGCCAACCGCGAGCCAGCGCGTCGCTCCGCCGCCCGAGTGCCCGAAGCCGGCCACGCAGGCCAGGAGCAAAACGCCCGTTCCAAACAGCACCGGGTAGGTGAATTTGTAGAGCCGGTGGTAGTCGACCCGGCTCAAGCCGAAGAGCACGACGAGGGCGGTGATGGCGTAGGCGACCTGCCGCTTGAGATAAAATTGCGGGTCATGGTGCTGCATCGTCGCTTCGACGGTCGACGCGCTGAAGACCATCACGACGCCGAAGCCGATGAGGCCGACGACGACGGCCCACATGACCGGGTCCATCGCAGCAGCGGCGCGCTTGGCATCGGGCGCCGCGTCGAGCGGAGCGACGAACTCGATGTGCTTGCGAACGTTGGGCGGGAGCAGCTGCATCAGGGGCTTCCTTCGAGGGCGCGTACGGCTTCGGCGAACGCGTCTCCGCGGTGTTTGTAGTCGCGGAACATGTCGAAGCTGGAGCACGCGGGGCTGAGCAGCACGGCGTCTCCCGGCGACGCGAGGCTCGCGGCCTGCAGCACCGCTTCGTCCATCGACGAGGCACGAACCAGCGGCATCTCCGTCGAAAAGGCGTTTGCGAGAGCGTCGGCGGCCTCACCGAGCACAACGACGGCTCGGCCCTTGTCGCGCATCGCGGCGACCAGCGGCGCGTAGCTTCCGCCCTTGTCGCGGCCGCCCGCGATGAGCACGACCCGCGGCTCCGCGGCGCCCAGCACGGCCGTCACCGACGCGCCGACGTTGGTCCCTTTGGAGTCATCGTAGTAGCGAACGCCGCGCTTTTCGGCGACCAGGCACATGCGGTGGTCGAGGCCTCGAAACTCGGCGAGCACGCGCGCGATCACGTCACGCGGCACGCCAAAGCTCGCGACGCACGCCAGCGCCGCAGCGACGTTGAGCGCGTTGTGGCCGCCCTGAAGCGCGATCGCGGCGCGCGAAAAGCTCTGGCCCGAGACGCGATCGGTGATGGCGTCGGCGGTCACGTCCACGTCTCCGCCTGGCCCGAAGGTGACCACGCGCCCGCGTCCGCGCTTCGCTTCGCGCAAGCAAAGCAGGTCGCCCAGCGGCACGACCGCGACGTCATCAGGCTGCTGCCGCGCGAAGCAGTTGCCCTTCGCGCGCGCATAGTCGTCGAAGGAGCTGTAGCGATCGAGGTGGTCGTCGGTGACGTTGAGCAAGGCGGCGACGCGGGGGCGAAACGTCGCAACGCGCTCCATTTGAAAGCTCGACACCTCGAGGACGACCGCGTCGAAGCGCTCTTCGGTGTGCTGCGCGAGGGGCTCGCCGAGGTTGCCTCCCGCGAACGTGGCGAGACCGGCGGCCTCGAGCAGCGCCGCGACCAGCGTGGTCGTGGTACTCTTACCGTTGGTGCCGCCGATGGCCACGATCGGACATGCATGCATCATGCACGCAGTCGCGAGCTCGACCTCGCCAATGACCGCCGCGCCGGCGCGCGAGGCAGCGCGGAGCGCCTCGAAATCAGGGACGCCCGGAGAGACCACGATGACGTCGGCGCCGGCGAGATCGGCCGCGTCGTTGCTGCCTGCGGCGAGCGTCACACCGAGCGACTCGAGCGCAAGGGCGCCTGCGGAGAGCCTGTCTCGCGGGCGCTCATCGAGCCCCGTCGTCACCGCTCCGCGTCGCACGCACAGCTGGGCAGCCGCGACTCCGCTCGCGCCCAGACCCACGACGACCACACGCTTGCCGGAGAGAAACATGCACTATCTAAGCTTCAAACTCGAAAGCGAGATGAGTGCCAACAAAACGGAGATGATCCAAAAGCGCACGATGATTTTGGGCTCCGGCCAGCCCTTTTTTTCATAGTGATGGTGAATCGGCGCCATGAGAAACACCCGCCGCCCGAAGAGCTTGAAGCTGAGTACCTGAACGATCACGCTCGACATCTCGAGGAAGAACACGCCGCCGAGGATGATCGACAGCAGCTCGTTCTTCGTGAAGATCGCGCACATCCCGAGCCCGCCGCCGAGCGCCAGCGCGCCGACGTCGCCCATGAAAACTTGCGCGGGATACGTATTGTACCAAAGGAAGCCGATGCCGGCGCCGACCATGGCGCCGCAGAAAATCGACAGCTCGCCGACGCTCGCGATGTTGGGAATGTCGAGGTAGCGGGCCACGACGAAGCGCTGCGTTGCCGAGATCCCGAAGGTCGCGCCGGCGAGGTAGGCCCACACGAGATAGGTGCCCGCGTTGAAGATCACAGGACCGATCGCGAGACCGTCGAGGCCGTCGGTGAGGTTGACCGCGTTGGAGGTCGCGACGACGACGAGCGTCGCAAACACGAGGTACAGGCCCACCGAATGGAAGCTGATGTGATGCTTGTAGAATGCAACAAACGGAATCGCGAGGTCGGTTCGGATCTCGAGCCAGTCCTTGGGCAGCTGGTCGCTACTTCCGTAAAACATGTAGGCGAGCACGCCTCCGCCAACGAGAAACTGGCCGAGGAGCTTGTATCGGCCGGGCAGTCCCTGCGTGTCCTTCGCCTTGATTTTCAGGTAGTCGTCGAGGTAGCCGATGACGCCGTAGCCCGCGGTGACGGCCGTCGTGGCCCAGACGAACAGGTTGCGCGGGTCGCACCAGAAGATGGTCGGCACGAGCACCGACAGCAAGATGAGCGCGCCGCCCATCGTCGGCGTTCCGCTCTTTTTGAAGTGACTCTCAGGCCCGTCTTTGCGGATCACCTGCCCGATCTGCTTCTTCTGCAGCTCGCGAATAAACCAGGGCGAGATCAGAAACGCGATGAGCATGGCCGTCAGCGTCGCCGCGATGACGCGAAACGGGACGTAGCGCAGCACGTTGAGCCAGCGCAGTGCGCCGATGCGGTGCAGCGGGTAGAGCAGCTCGTAGAGCATCAGACGACCTTTCCACGCGCAGCGACGAGCGCGGCGACAATGCGCTCAGCGCCCACGCTGCGCGACGCCTTCACGAGAACAACGTCGCCCCGGGCGACGTCGGCTTGGGCGAACGCTGCAGCCGCCGACACATCGGCCGCCGAGCGGACCGCTACGCCGGCGGCCCGGGCGGCCTCGAGCGCGCCGTCGATCAACCCTCCGCAGCCAATCATGAGGCTCACTCCCGCGCGCGCAGCGACTTCGCCAAGGGCGACGTGCTCATCGCGGGAGGACTCGCCGAGCTCCTTCATTTCGCCCAAAACCGCGACTGCGCGACGGCCCTCCGAGCGGGCGACGTCGCCGAGCAGCGCGAGCGATGCGCGGACGCTGTGCGGGTTCGCGTTGTAGGTGTCGTCGATGATCACGACGCCGTCCGCCAGATGAATGACATCGCCGCGTTGGCCCGCGTTGGCGAGCGTCGCCATCGCGGCCGCGATGAGCACCGGGTCGATCGCGGCGCCGCAGGCAGCCTCGACCGCGGCGAGGGCCGCCAGAAAGTCGATCGCGGCGGCCTCTCCGAGGAGCGGCGAGTCGACCTCGAGGGTCTCCTTCGCCCGGGGCGAAGCGCACGCGCGGCACGGCCTGTCGAACGTGATGCGCGCGCCGTCGAACCCTCGGCTGGCTAGCGAAAGAAGTCTGTAATCGCTGCCGTCTGCGCGACCAAACAAGCGAACCGTGGTCGCCCTGCTTCGGACCAACTGCCCCATGGCCGCGGCATCATCGGCGCAAACGACCGCCGCTCCGGAGGGCGCGAGCGACGCGAGCAGCGCCCCCTTTTCGCGGGCCACATCCGCGCGGCCACCGCCGACGCCCTCCGCGTGTGCGACGCCGATGTTGGTGATCACCGCAACGTCGGGAGCCGCGATTCGCGCGAGGGCCTGAATTTCCCCGCGCAGGCTCATGCCCGCCTCGAGCACCGCGAAGCGATGCCGCGGCTCGACCGTGAGCGCGACCATGGGCAGCCCGATGCGGTTGTTCAAGTTGCCGGCGGTAACGCACGCTTCGCCGAGCGTGGCAGCGAGGGCCCCCGCGATCTGCTTGGTGGTCGTCTTTCCCGCGCTCCCTGAAATCACGATCGTTCGAGCGGGATCGAGCCCTTCGCGCCCTCTGCGCCAGCGCGCGAGGTGAGCGCGGGCAATGTCTCCGAGCGCCTCGAGGCTGTCGGCCACGACGACGACGTCGGCGCGCGCAGTGGCATGGGCCTGCTCTGTTACGATGAGGGATGCGCCTGCGTCGACGGCCGCGCCCAGAAACGCGTGACCATCATGGCTGTCGCCGCGAAGCGCGACAAACGCACACCCCGGGGTGACCGCCCGCGAATCGATGACGACCCCGCGCGCGCGCGCGCCTTCGCCGCGCACGTGGGCGAGCTGCCCGTCCATGGCGACGACATCCCACGCCGAAAGCGCTGCGCGATTGCCGGGGATCGGCGTCGCCATCAGCTTCGCGCTCCTGACCGCCGCGCCACGAGGGCGAGGCGCGCGTGCACGCGATCGTCAAACGGACGCTTCTCGGTGCCGATGATTTGATAGGGCTCGTGGCCCTTGCCGGCGATGCACACGACGTCGCCGGGCGCGGCCGCCTCGATGGCCAGCGCGATCGCGCGCGATCGATCGAGCTCCAGGACGTAGCCTCGCGGCGCGCCAGCATCGGCCGGCGACAGCGCGCGTAGCCCTGCGTCCTGCGCGGCGCGCTCGATCGGGCGGGCAATGTCAGCAGGCGCCTCGCTGCGCGGGTTGTCGCTGGTGATGATGGCAAGATCAGCCGCGCGCGCGACCGCGTCGCCCATGGGGCCCCGTTTGGTGGCGTCGCGGTCGCCCCCGCAGCCGAACACGCAGATCACACGCCGATCGCACACGCTGCGCAGCGCCTTGAGCACGCGATGCAGAGCGTCCGGCGTGTGCGCGTAGTCGACAAAAACGGCTATGTCGTCGCCCTCGCCATCGCAGCGCTCGAGACGCCCGGGCGCGCCCAGCTCGCGCGACAGGGCCCGCGACGCAGCGTGCAGATCAAGGCCGAGCGCGCTGACGACGCCCATCGCGACGACCAGATTCTCGACGTTGTGCGCTCCGACGAGCGGCGATCGCAGCTCGATCGCGCCGCCAGGCGTGCTCAGCGTCGCGTCGATGCCGCGCGCGGTGAGTGCGAGACGGGTCGGCACGACATCAGCCTTCTCGCCAACGACCGCGCTCACCGTCAGGTGACGCGTCTTCACGCGCGTTGCAAGCTCACGGCCCAGCTCACCGTCGATACAAAGCACGGCCGTTCCGGGCGCGTGATCGACGAACAGGCGCGATTTTGACGCGGCGTAGGCCGCCATCGTGCCGTGAAAATCGAGATGATCCTGCGTCAGGTTGGTGAGGGCCGCTACGGTGAAACGAACGGCGCGCACGCGCTGCAACTCAAGCGCGATGCTCGACACTTCCATCGCGACATGGCTGGCGCCAAGCCTGCGCATCAAGAACATGGCGCGGGCGAGCTCGTCGGCCTCGGGCGTCGTCAGCTCGGCGTCTTCGACGAACCGGCCGTACCGGTATCCGACGGTTCCGACAAGACCGCAGCGCGGCGCGCCGAGAGCGCCGTCGACCGCCGCCGAGATGAGGTGCGTGGTCGTCGTCTTGCCGTTGGTGCCGGTGACGCCAACGATCTCGAGACCGAACGCCGGATGCTCGTAAATCGCAGCTGCGGCCAGCGCGAGCGCAGACGCAACGTCGTCGACGAGCAGCACCGGGAGCCCAACCGCCGCGGTCGGGGTTCCGCGGGCTGCGAGCACTGCCGTAGCGCCGCTTTTTCGTGCATCGTCGATGAAGCGCGCGCCGTCGGCCGTCGCGCCTTTGCGGGCCACGAAGAGCTCGCCTGGCTGCACGGCGCGAGAGTCGTGGTGAACGCCGTGCACCCGCGCCACGCCGCTGCCGACCAACTCGGCGGCGCCCCCGAGCTCGCGCATCAGCTCAAACAACGAGACGCCACGCTCGGAGCGAACGCGGTCGAGCCCGCGCGTCATGACGACGGCTCGAGCACGATGCGCACAGTGCTGCCCTTCGCGACAACAGACTGCGGCATGGGCACCTGGCGTACGACCTTTCCGGTGCCCTCAATTTCGGGTACGAGCCCCGCCGAGACCAGCGACCGCACCGCGTCCCGCGCCGCCAGTCCGGCTGCATCGGGCACCGCAACACCGTCGGCCACCGGCGCCAGCATCACGGGGGCGGGGCCCTGCAGCTGCGGCTTCATGGCCGCCAGCGTGGCATCGGCCGGGTCTCCGGCGCGCGTCACATCGCTCAGCTTCGCGCCCCCTTGAGGCACAACGCCGAGGTAGCGGAGACTCGCTTCTGCCACGCGTCGAAACACGGGCCCCGCGAGGTCTCCGCCGTAGTGCCCGATCATCGGCTCATCGAGCACGACCGCGACCACGAGGCGAGGACGCTCGGCTGGCAAAAACCCCACAAAAGAAGCGGTATACTTGTCCGCCGCATAACGCCCGGTCGCCGGATCGACCTTCTGCGCCGTGGCCGTCTTTCCGGCTACGTGAAATCCAGGGACCGCCGCCTCAACGCCCGTGCCGCCGTCTTCGGTGACGGCGGTGAGCATCTCGGAGAGCAGCTTCGCGACGTGCTGCGGCACGGCCTCCCGACGGACGTGCGCCGCGCCCTCGCGCACCACGGCGCCGTGCTCATCGGTGACGCGTTTCACCAGCTGCGGTTCGAGCAACTTGCCGCCGTTGGCGATCGCGCTCATCGCCGTCGCGAGCTGCATCGTCGTCACGCTGATGCCCTGCCCGAACGAGGCGTTGGCCGTCTCGACATCGAACCACGGGCGACCGCGCGGACGCAGCACACCGGACGCCTCGCCCGGGAGCGGCAGGCCCGACGGCTCCCCGAACCCGAAGCGCCGAAAACCGGCATACAGCCCTGGCTCGCCCATTTTTAGCGCAATTTTCAAGGCTCCGATGTTCGAGCTCTTCGCGAGAATTTGCGTGGGCGTCAGCCAGTCGTTGAGGTGGGTATCGTGAATGGTCACGTTGTCGAGCCGGAAATTGCCGTGCTCGCAGTAGATCGACTCGGTCGGGTTCAGGGTGCCCGCCGCGAGCGCCGACGCCACCGTGAACACCTTCATGACCGAGCCCGGTTCGAAGCGATCGGTGATCACCCGATCGCGGCGCGCCTCAACATCGCTCTCGCCGTAATCGTTGGGGTTGTAGCCAGGCGACGAAGCGAGCGCGAGGATCTCGCCGGTCGTCGGGTCCATCACCACGATGCTCGCGCCGCGCGTTTCGTAGGTGCCCATCGCAGCGGAGATTTCGCGCTCTGCGACGTGCTGTATGCCCTCGTCCACGGTGAGCGTCACGTCATGGCCCGCGAGCGAGGGCGCGGTCGCGCTGCCCTCGGACAGCACGAGCTTGCCCGCGCTGTCGCGAATGCCTTTCACGTCCTCGGTGCGACCGCGAAGCTCCTCGTCGAACGACAGCTCGAGACCGTCCTTGCCCGCGCCGTCGGGCGCGACGAATCCGACCACGGGCCCGAGCAGCTCGCGCCCCGGATAGTAGCGGTGCCCCTCGCCTTCGATCTTGAGGCCGCGAATGGGCTGAACCTGCTTCTTCTGGTCGTGCAGATCCCGCACCGCCGCAGCCTCGTCGCCGGTGATTCGGCGTTTGAGCCAGATGAACCGGCGGCGCGTAACCAGCTTGTCGAAGGTCTGGTTTGCGTCGAGCGACAGGATTTGCGCAATGCGCGCAGCCGCGTCGCGAAGCGTGGCCGTCTGCTTCGGCTCTCCGTCGACGCCGCGCAGCATTTCGACCACGTCGACGCTCACACTCGGGACCTCGACGCTCACCGCGACGACCGTGCCGTTGCGGTCCAAAATGCTGCCGCGCTTTGACTCCACGTGCATGCGCCGCTGCCGCTGCTTTTCGGCGGTCTCGCGCCAAACGGGCCCGTCTTCTACTTGAACGCGATACGCGCTCGAGACCACCGCGCCCAGGGCGAGGCCCATTGCGGACGCGAGCACCCCCATGCGCATTCGCATGTATTTTGCACGTTTTGCGTCGAGATTCTTCACGGCGGAATCCTTACGGAGACTCGGAGCTCGCGAGCGCGTGCGCCTCGGGCTCCTGAACGGGAGCAAGGAGCACAGTTCGATCGGGCGGCGCGGGCTCCATGCCGAGCAGGGTGCGCGCGACGATCTCGACGCGCTCAGGCGTTTTGTAGCTCGCCGACTCCACTTGCAACACGCGCTTCATCTCGCGCAAGCGCGCCTGTTCTTCGCGAGCGTCTCGCAGCCCGTAGCCCAGCGAGACAACCTTGCCGCGAAGGGCGAGGTGCACGACGAAAGCGGCGACCGTAGCGACGGTCGCGAGCGTCCACAGCGCGACGAAACTTCGCGGGCGCTTCACGGCTCGTCCCCTTCGCCGGCGGGAGAAAACACGGCGGCGCGGAGCTTGGCGCTGCGCGATCGCGCGTTGGCTGTCTGCTCGTCTTCGCTCGCCATCTGCGGCTTCTTCGTGAGCGGCGCCCACAGATCGCGGTGCTGGAACGCGCGCTTGACCTCGCGGTCCTCGAGCGAGTGAAAGCTGATCATCGCCGCGACGCCCTCGGGCTCCACGGTCGCGGGGAGCGCCGCGAGCAGCGCCGTGAGCTCGCCGAGCTCGTCGTTGACCGCGATGCGGAGCGCCTGGAACGTGCGCGTCGCGGGGTCGACCCCGCCGTGGCGCACCGGCCCGGTCGCGCGCACGATGGCGCGACGCAGGTCGAGCGTCGTGTGGAGCTCCGCGGCCCCGTAAGCGCGCTTGATGCTGCGCGCGATGCGGCGACTGCGGCGCTCATCCCCGTAGCGGAAGATGATGTCCGCGAGCTCGTCGTCGCCCAGGTTTGCGATCAAGTCGAGCGCGGTGTCTCCGCGTGAGGTGTCCATGCGCATGTCGATGGGCCCCTCGCGGCGGAAGCTCATGCCGCGCTCGGCCTCGTCGAGCTGAGGCGAGCTCACGCCCAGATCGGCGCAGAGCCCCGACACCCGCGAGATCCCGAGCGCGTCGAGCTGGGCGCGCAGGCCCGAAAAGCTCGCGTGTACGAACGTCACGCGGTCGCCGAAAGAAGCGAGACGCGTGCGGGCCGCCGCGAGCGCCGCGAGGTCGCGATCGAACGCGATCACGCGCGCGCCCTCAGCGGCTGCCAATATCGCCTCCGAGTGGCCGCCGCCCCCGAGCGTTACGTCGACGTACACGCCGCCGTCGCGGACAGCGAGCGCGCGGGTCACCTCGTCACGCATGACGGTCACATGATTGAACCGATCCACGAGAGACTCCTCTTCTTCGCCCCAGGTCCACTCGTCGTGCAGCTCAACTCCGAGCGGAACGCCCGGCAGCTCGAGCTGCGAGTCGAGCTGCATCTGCATCGAACGCGCGTTGCTCACAGGCCCAGCTCCGCAAGCCGCCTGGACATCTCATGCCGCTCGTCTTCGGTGGTCTCGAAGACCTCACGCCACGCCTGCTTGTCCCACAGCTCGGCAAACTTACCGCTGCCGGCCCACACGACGTCTTTGGTCAGTCGCGCGTGGTCGCGGAGCGTCGGCGGAACGAGCACGCGCCCCGAGTCATCGACTTCGCACTCGACCGCGCCCGAGACATAGATGCGCCGGAGCTTCTGCACCGACCGGTCAAAGGTCGAGAGCCGCGAGATTCGCTCTTCGAAGCCGATCCACTCGGGCATCGTATAGGCGACGAGGCACGGATCGAGACCGCTCGTAAGGACGATGCGCCGCTCGCCGATCGACGTGAGCACGTCACGATATCGCGCCGGAAGGCTCGTGCGGCCTTTCGGGTCGATGGTGTGCTCGAACCGTCCTCGGAACATGCGCTCTGGTCCCTCGTCGTGTGACGCCGCGCCTGTCGGAAGTGGTGCTGGTTGCTCCGACCGTCGTATGCTCCATGCATTCGGCGGCCATGGCACTTCTTGCCACTTCTTCCCACGCGCTGCCGCCAACGTATGGGGAGGCCATGCCCACTGTCAACATTTCGCACCTGAAAACAGGGGCGTTCATGCGTTCAGCGGTGCCCCTCCCAGCGAGCGGGAGTGGCCCCCCGGGACGACGAGGGCGCAACGCGCTAGGCTTTGTTCAACCTCATGGCGGCAAAGCGCGGTCGAACGATTCGGCGTGAACAGCAACACGCAGACGCAAAGCTGGTGCGCGCCCGGGAGGCGCTCGAGCAGCTCGCCCCCGGCGCAGACGCCGCCAACCCAATCGCGGTAGAGAGCGCATCGCAAATCGAAGTTCGCGCGCGGGCCGTGCGCTGCCCCGTGTGCGGCGACGCCTACCGCGTGGTCGAGCACGAGGCCATCACGACGCCCTGTGGCGCCCGACGCGTGGTCGCCGCGACGTCGCCGCAGTGCGGGCGGACGCGAAGCATCTACTTCGCGATTCGCCCCGCGCTCGCCAACTGAGGCACCCTGCCTCGTTAATTCGGGCCTCGTTGATTCAGGCCTGGGTGATTCGGGCCTGGGTGATTCGGGCCTGGGTGATTCGGGCCTAGTTAATTTGATTGTGCTGGTTTTCGCTCTCGGCGTGGAGCGGGAGCACGCGGGTCGCGGGCGGAACGCCGGGCTGGGCCGGATCTTCGCGCGTCAACACGACGTCGCCATCGCGCACGCGATCGACGCGCCAGTTGAGCTGGTAGTCGGTGCCGTTCTGACCACCGGTGTGAACCACGTCAGGACGACCGATAAAGTCTCCACGCTTGATGACCCAGCCCTTCGATTGCGGGTCGACGAGCATCGCGCGGGGGTACTCGCCGCCGGTCACGATCGCGACCAGCTTGAGCTCGTCGATCGAGTACTGGCCGAGGACAACCGCGCGCTGGCTGACGGTGGCCTTTTTGTTGCTCTCGATGAACATCGTCGCGAACGACCGAAACGGATCGCGGTTGCGATCGCTCTCGGTGAACTCGTTCTCGCCAAACTCGACGCCCTTGGTGGCCGTCGGAGACAGGCCCGCATCGGGTGGCGCGGAGGCGGCGCGGGCGACCGGAGGCGGGGGCGCCGCGGCTCGGTTCACTTTGTTGTCCGAGCACGCGACGAGCGCGAGCGAGGCCGCGAACGAAGCCAAAGACAGGACTGAAATCGTCTTGCGCATCACTTGGTCCCTCCAGCAGCAGGCGCCGGCGGCGGAGCTCCGGGCGCCGCAGCGGGGCCCTTCGGCTTGATCGTGTGGAACGTGGTCGCGAGGCATCGGGCCCTCACAACGATGTCGTCGCCTTCGACCTTCGGCTCGCCCATCTCGATGTTCTCGACGTTGATGATTCGTTCGACGCGACCAACCTCGTAGGCGAATTTCGCGACCTGGTGAAAGTGACCGGTCATCTCCAGGCGCATCGGAAACTTGGCGTAGAACGACTCGGTCTTTTCGTCCTGGGGTGCCCAGGTCTTGAGCTCGACGCCGCTGACGTTCGCCGCCTGCTGAAGCGACGACAGAAAATCGGCGGCCTCAGTGTCGGCCGGCAGCGCCTTGTTCAGCTCGCGCTGACGCTGCTGGCGAAACACCAGCTCGTCTTTATCGGCGAGGTAGCTCGCCTGCACTTGCTGCTGTTCGGCGAGGTCGCCGCGCAGCTTGTTCTGCGCGACGTTGGCGTTCTCGATCTTCATCGAGATGTCGCTGTAGAAGATGACCCAGTAGACCAGCGCGATGAGCACCACGAAGGTGGTGCCGACGCCGACCTTGGCGGGGGCCCCGAGCCTGGCGAGCGCGCTCGGTTTTGCGGGCGTTGCCATGATCAGTACCTCACCTTGGCTGAAATCGTGAATTGCTTGAGGCTCACCTTGCTGACGTCATCGATCTTGTCGACGGCAGAAGGCGGCTTCACTTCGTAGAAGAAGTCGGAGATGTCGAGGCGGCGCTCGAACTCGGCCACGTCCTCGCCGTCGCGCGCGAGACCCTCGATTTTCACGACGCGGTCCTGCTCGCTGTATTTCGTGATCCACACCCGGCGCGGATCCCACGTCGGATTGGGCACGCTGCCCGGCTTGTCGCGCTTGAGCTGCTCGAGTTTGTCACGGTCGGTGGTTGGGCCACGACCTGCGGTAAGCAGCTTCCCGAGCTCGAGGAGCGTCGAGGTCGGCCCCGAACGTGCCCCCTGCAGCTTCGCGATGGCGCCCTCGCGATCGCGAAGGTCGGCGAGCTGCGCTTTGATCGCGGGGTGGTCCGCGGTCTCGCCCTTGATCTTGTCGATGCTCGCCTGAAGCCGCCCGCTCTCGCCGACGATCTCGCTAAGCCGGCCTTCCATCGACCGATGCACGAAAAACAGGATGATCAGCTCGATGACGATGGCGCCAAAGACGAGCCCGAGCCAGGCTTGGCCCGCCTCGGCGGAGCCTCCCGTGCTTCTCGCCTTTTCACGCTTGCCCGGTAGTAAATTTACGCGAATCACGATCGACGCTCCTTGTCGGTTCGCAGGGCGAGGCCGACGGCTACGCACATCTGGGCAGCCCGCATGCGCAGGTCCTGTTCGTTAACTTTACCCGGCTCCACCGCGATGTTCGCGAGCGGATCGAAGATGACGGCCTGCACCCGCGAGCGCTTCTCGATCGCCTGCATGAGCGGCGCGAGATACGCGCTGCCGCCGCAGACGTAGACCCGCCCGATCTCGGACTCGCCGCTCGTGGCGAGATAAAAGTCGAGCGAGCGCTGAATCTCGCCAGCGAGCGACTCGCACGCCGACGCGATGATCTGGTGAACCTGGGCGGGGACGGCTCCTGCCGCCGCGGCCAGTTTGTATTGCTCGGCCTGCTCGAAGGGCACGCCCATCTGCCGCTGAATTTCCTCGGTGACCGAGTTGCCCGCGTTGGTGACCTCGCGGGTAAACGCCGAGACCCCGCGCGCCACGATGTTCAGCGAGGAAATCGAGGCGCCGACGTTGAGCAGCGCGACCGTGGCGTCCTGCGGCAGTCCGTGGATGTATTCGAAGATATTTTGAATCGTGAACGCGTTGATATCGACGACCAGCGGCTTGAGCTTGGCCTCGCGGATGATCGACGCATATTCGTTGATCTCATCCTTCTTCGCGGCCACCAAAAGCAGGTCCATCTGCCCGGCCTCGGGACGCTTCCGGAGCACCTCGTAGTCGATCGACATGACCTTGATGTCGAACGGAATGTGCTGCTCGGCCTCCCAGTTGATTTGCTCGTCGAGCTCGGCGGGGCTCATCATCGGGACGGTGATCTTGCGCACGATCACGCTCTGTCCGTAGACGCCCACCGCCACATCGCGTGTGGCGATTTTGTTGTCCGTGAACAGCCGACCGAGCGCTTCGATGACCGCTCCGCGGTTCATCACGTGACCGTCGACGATCGTCTGAGGCGGCAGCGGCGCGTAACCATACCGCGCGACGGCGTACCGCTTTCGCGACTCCTTGAGCTGGACCACCTTGATCGAGCTCGCTCCGATGTCGACGCCGACCAAGTTTTTGCCTTCGGCCATGATGTTCCTCGCAGGGCGCAGAGCGTAAGGCTCAGCACCCACATGAATTGTGGCAGAGAGTCGGGAGCGGGGTCAAAAACCCCGCAACAATCGTGGAAGGGTCCGGGCGCTCTCGAGCCCGAACTCGGCGACCGGAACACACCGCATCACCGCAAAATCATCGGCTGGCGAGCCTTCATCCGACAAAAAACGCACCAGCGAAGCGGGCGAAACCTTCTCGAACAAATTGAACAGCAGTTCAGCCCCGCGCGACGGGTTTCGGGCCAGCCAGTTGAGAAACACACGGTCGACCGCGCGCGTTCGGGCGGGGCGCGGCAAAGGCGGCGCAGGTGATCGGCCAGCGCGCACGGCGGCCGCGATGCTCTCGCTGCGTCGCTGAATGGCGAGGAATGCGTAGCCGGTCGAAGGCTTGGCGCAGTCGCCGCGAAGCCCAATCGCGACCGCTCCGCCGATCGCATCCGAGCCGAGCGACTCCGTCGTCATCGGCAACACTCCGCGCTCGCTGTGAAGCACCTCCCAGGTCGACAGCCCTGCCCGGTCGCGCAGCCACGACGCGAGCACCTCGTCGTAGCGCGCGTCCTGCAACGTGGAGGGAGAAAACCAGGTGGCCTCCACGAGCGCCTCGCGGGACGAAAACGGCAGCGCATACACGAACGCCGTGCCGTCACGCTGCGAGACATCGAAGTCCATCAGCGTGGCCACGCCCGGATCGAACGCGTCGCGATCAGCGCGCACGTGCAGCCCCTTGAAGTGCTGCAGAAGTCGCGTCTCGCCCGGCGGCACCGGGCCCGTCATGACCGGAGGTCGGGCGTCGAAGACCTGCGAGGCACGCGCGGAGCCACCCGCTGCGTGCACCACGAAGCCGGACCCGTCGCGCTCGACGCGGGTCGCCGCGCAGCCGAGGCGCAGCTCTATCGCCGGCTCGCGCGCGATGCGGCGTAGCGCTTCGGCATAGAAGTCGTCGCTTGCAATATGCACATATTTCACGCCGCGGGCCGTGCGGACGAGCTCGCGACCGCCGAGGCGAACCTTCCAGGCCGGCCAGCTGTGCGAAACAGCGCTGTCGAACCCAGAAGGCCGCGTCTGAAAAAAGCACCACGTGCGGTCGCGAGCGAACGACGTGCGCGGTTCGAAGGCCACCGCGCTGACGCGATCGCCAAGGCGCGACAGGAGACTCAGCCCCGCACAGCCTGCGCCGAGCACCGCGACGTCATAGCGATCGCGCGGTGCTCCCCGCCCTTCGGCGCCCCCCGACATGGGCTAGCCCCGATTCAGTTCGGCGGCGGGATGGCGCAGCGCCCGTTGACGCACAGGTAACCCTGGCCCGCGCCGCAGCAGTCGGCCGCGGTCGTGCACTTCTCGAATTCCTGCGCGCAGCCCGATTGCGGCGGCACGCACTGCTTGCCGATGGCGCCGTCAGACAGGTTGACCTGCCGGCAGAAGCCGCCGCAGCACTCGTCTGCGCTCTCGCAATTGAGGCCGTCGCCCTTGCAGGGGTCGAGCGCCCAGAAGCCGCGCATGTTGCCCGCCGCGAGCTCCTGACCCGGGAGATAGAACGCAGGGTGACTGGGGTCGGTGCCGGGCTTCGCGTTGATGTCGATCGCCGCGACCCACAGCTTCTTGCGGTCCTGCGAGTCCTGGCTGGGGCTCGTGATCACGTTGCCGTAGTAGCGGCGGCTCGTGAACAGCACCCAGTAGTAGCCGCCGACGGCGACGGGCAGCACCGTAGGCTCGTAGTTCAGCAGGGTCTCGCTGGTGCCGTACGGCAGGTAAGTCGCGTTGCCCTTCATGCCGTTGAGCGCAGCGAGCGGCGTCGCGGTCTTGGTCTTCACGTCGGTCAGCACGAGATCGGCCTTGGCGCCCGACCAGGTGGCGTAGTCGCTCTTGTCGTCGGTGTGATAGACGACCGCCGAGCTGTCAGGCAGAAATGCCGGCCAGCCGAGGTAGTGATTGGAGTCTTTTGCGATGTCGACGAGGTTCGAGAACTTCTTCGTCTTCACGTCGAAGTCCATGACCGCGAGGCTGTGCCCGCCGCCTGTTTCGTAGTGGTTGAACACGAGCTTGCTGCCGTCCGCCGAAAACGCAGGCATCAGCGCCTTGCGCACGACGCCATCGAAGCCGGGCGCGGCGATCGTCTTCGCGGTCTTGGTGTCATAGAGCTGCGAGTCGTAGTCGCCGCCCATGCCCGGGATGTTCGGCGGGTAGCCGCCCGGGAGGGTGCCGCACGACATGAGGATCGAGCCGTCGGGATACAGCGCCGGGAAGCTCCACCGGTAATCGGTGACCTGATTGATTTTGACCGCGTTGTTCTTGAGGTCGTAGGTGGCGTCGTACTGGTGCCCGTACGAGGCCGCGAGCACGTTGCCGTTGGCGCTGACCGAGTGACAAACATTGCAGCCGCCAATCAAGACCGCGGCCTGCTGGCCGACCTTGATTTTCAGCGTCGCGCCGTTGTTCCCGGCGAGCGGAGAGCTGTACGAGTTGTAGTAGACGGTGCCCTTGAGGGAGCCCTGGGCGATGTTCCACGTCTCGGTGATGGGGCCTGTGACTTGACCGCCGCTCAGCTTGGTCACGCTGATTTGCACCGGATCGCTGGCCGCCGCGCTTTGCGTGATGGCCGTCCATGTGGCCGCGGGCAAGTCTAGCCGTCCGGGATTCGAGCCTCCGAAGAAGCCGTCATAGGTCAGGTACTTCGATTTGACGTGAACGTACGTCGACTGCGGCGGCGCGCCGGCGAATTGCAGCGTCGGGCCCGTGAGGCCGCGCGGAAAAACGGTTTTGTCGTATGGGTAGAGCCACTTGAACGCGCCGTCGGCGGCGCCTCCGGCCTTGAGCTTCGTCTGGTCACCCGCAGACACGTTGCCGGGGTTTTCGGTGAACGCGAGGTTCACGGTGACGGTCGTCGAGCCGACCGAAGCGCCCACCTGCGCGGTGACCTGGGCCACGCCGCCGACGGTGCCGCTGCCGGTGAAAAGGCCGGTCGCATCGATTTTACCGAGCGCGACGTTGTCGAGCGACCATGTCGCCGTCTGCTGGCTGCCGTTGACGAAGGCCAGGAACGGCTGCGTGGGCATCGAGCCGTTGGTCGAGCTCAGCACGGGATCGGCAGGCGTGATCGTCAGCGCGAGCGGCGCGTCGTTGCCCGCTTCGCTCAGGAGCACCGGCTCATTGGTGTCGTCGGTCGCGTCGGCACCACCGCCGCCGTCAGGCGTGTCGCCCCCGAAGCCGGAAGTAGGCTCCGTGCCACACGCCGCCATCGTGACAGCCCCACCGACACTCAGACCGAGAAGCAATAGCCATGTAGCCCGCATGTTCAACTCCCAGTGCCGGCGGGCGCGAGCGGCCAGGGCGCGCGCTGCTTGCCGACGCAAATGATGCACCGCAACCTTGATGCTACGAGGAATGCGGCGCCAGCGCACGTAAGTTGCGTTTGCGCCTGATTCGGAGCCTTCGTTTTGGTGCCGCGCGCGCACGCGGTGTAAGAAGCGCTGCATGGCCTCGACAGCACCGAAGCGCTTCTCTGTGATCGTTCCCTGCCTCGGCGCGCTCGCGCTTGTGGTCACCAGCGCAGGCGCGGTCGGTACGCGCACCTTCGTGCTCGACACCCAGGAAGAGCTGACCGGCGGCGACTTGAAGGGCGTGTCGGTCGGGTCTGACGGCGTCGTTCGCCCGGGGTTCACGCTCGGCAACGTCGCCATCGACGGCGCCTCCGCTGTGTTCGCCGGTCTCGCGCGCGCCGACGGCTCGGTGCTGCTCGGCACCAGCCCCTCGGGGCGCGTCGTGAAGGTGGCGGGCGACCAGGCGACCGTGTTCGCCGAAACGGGCGCACTGGCGGTGACGTCGATCGCGGAGGACGCCAGGGGAAACGCGTATGCTGCTACGATTCCCGACGGCAAAATCTTCAAGATTTCGCAGGGAAGAGCCGACCTTTTCGTGGCGCTTCCCGACACCACCCACGTCTGGGCGCTGGCTTTCGACAAGACGAAAACGGTGATGTACGCGGCGACCGGCCCCGAGGGGCGCGTCTACCGGATCGACGCTGCGGGCAAGGCCGAGGTTTTCTTCAAGAGCGACGAGCTTCAGCTGGTGTCTGTAGCGGTGGGCGCTGGCGGAGAGGTCTACGCCGGCTCGAGCGGCAAAGCACTTCTCTACAAGATCACAGCGCCCGGCCGCGCGTCAGTGCTCTACGATTTTCCAGGCGAAGAGGTGAAAGCGATCGCGATCGCGCCGGGCGGCGACCTCTTCGCGCTGTCGAACGAGTACGGCGAGCAGCCCGACGTTCCGCGCCGCACGGCCACCTCGGGACACGCCGCGGCAGCAGCCGCCGCGACCGCGAAGCCGAAGCCGGGCAAGGGAACCCTGACGCGAATCGACGCGGCCGGCAGACCCGAGCAGCTGATGCACCACAGCGAGTTTCACTACGTGTCGCTCGCGCTCGACGCCGCGGGGCATCCTTACGTCGGCACGGGCGCCGAAGGACGCGTTTACACGGTCGACGACACGCACGCGACGACGCTCGTCGTCGACACCGACGAGCGCGCGATCGGCGCCATCGGCCTCGGAAGCGTGCCCATCGCCAGCGCGAAGAGCTTCGCAGGCATGTTCTTCGCGGGCAGCGATACATGCAACCTGCATCGAGTTATCGGCCGGGGCGGCCCCGACGCCGTGTGGACGAGCAAGGCCTTCGACGCCGGCCTGCCGGCGAAGTTCGGCACGCTGTCGTGGCGGTCGACGGGCGCGCTCGAGATGTCGATTCGCACCGGCAACACGCAGGCTCCCGACACCACGTGGACGTCGTGGAGCAACCCGCTGCAGACGCCGGGCCCTGTCGCGGTCGCGAGCGGCCGCTTCGTTCAAGTGCGCGCGCGCTTCGGCGCCGATCTTTCGGCGCAGCTCACCGACGTGACGATTCCATTCGCCACCGACAACCTCAGGCCCGTCGTGACCTCGGTCGACGCCGCGATGAAGGGGCTCGTACGCGACACGAAAGAGGGCATCCAGGCCAGCGGCGGCGACCCCCCGAAGCACGAGTCGATCGTCAAGGTCTCGTGGCGGGTCGACAACCCCGACTCCGACGCGCTGCGATACCGCCTCTCGTACCGCCGCGAAGAGCAGAAAAACTGGCGCGATTTGTCTCGCGCCGACGAAGTCGTGACCAAGACCGAATACGACTGGGAGACGGCCGCGCTCGCCGAGGGCAAGTACCGCGTACGCGTCGAGGCGAGCGACGAAGGCGCAAACGCGCCCGATCAGGCGCTGCGTCACGCTCACGAATCGAGCGCGGTGATGGTCGACAACACCCCGCCGACCATCACCGTGCTCACCCTCGCCGGCCGCAGGCTCAAGGCGCGCGTCGTCGACGGGCTCGGCCCGGTTTCGCGGGTCGAGATCGCCCTCGACGGCAAGCTCGAGTGGCGACCGATCACGCCGATCGACGGCCTCTTTGACGCGGCGGACGAGTCGTTTGACGTCGACACCACAGCGCTGATCGCGCCCGGTTCGCACATCGTCGCGGTTCGCGCGTTCGACGCGGCCGGCAACGCCGTCGTGCGCGAAATCGAATCGCAGTAACCACTCGCGGACGCGCGCTGCGGGCCCGAGCGTTCACCCATCACGCCATGTCGATATTATCCCGCATCGCCCTGTGTTTCGCGCTCCTCGGCACCACCGCGGGCGCGATCGCCTGGCAGAAGCGCGTGCGAATGCCCGACGGCGACGTGCTGCCGGGCCTGAAAGTCGACGGCGAGGCGGTCTCTCCCGAGACGCTCGAAGCCGTCACACGCGCGCACGCCGGCGCCCTGCTGTCGCGCGAGCTGGAGGTTCGGGTCGAAGGCGTCGAGAGGCCCGTCGGCAGGGCCACGCTCGGCGACCTCGGCGTTCGCGTCGACGTCGCGCGCGTGCTCGCCGAGGCGCGCGCGTTCGGTCATCTTCACACCACGAGCGACTGGCTCGGCGCCATCGAGGACGCCGACAGCGCGAAGCGCGGCGAGGTCGACGTTCCGCTCTCTCCCGAGGTCGACGCCGACCGCGTCATCGCGTTCGTAGCGCCCCTCAAAGACACGCTCGACACGTCGCCGGCGTCCGCGCGCCTCGATCTCGACAGCCGCGCGGTCATCCCCGAGCGCGACGGGCGATCGCTCGACGCGTGGGCCACTGTGGGCGCGCTGCGCGACGCCGCGAGTGCTCCCGGGGCGACGTTCATCGTCATCAAGTCTGCGAAATTCCCACCTCGCATCACCGGCGACGTCGTCGCCAAACTCGACGTCCACGCGGTCGTGGGCGAGTTCGAGACCTTCTTCTCGCGCGGCGGCGATCAGCAGCGGCGCGGCAAGAACATCGACAACGCCGCGAGCAAGCTCGACGGCCTGATCATTTCGCCCGGCGAGGTGGTGAGCTTCAACGCGGTCGTCGGCGATCGCAGCGTCGAAAACGGCTTCGAAAAGAGCTGGGAGATCTTCAAGGGAGAGATGGTCGAGGGCGTCGGCGGAGGCACGTGCCAGGTCGCCTCGACGCTGCACGCTGCCGCGTTCTTTGGCGGCCTCGACGTGATCGAGCGGCTCCCGCACTCCCGCCCCAGCGCCTACATCCCAATGGGCCTCGACTCCACAGTGGTCTACCCCGCCGTCGACCTGAAGCTCCGAAACCCCCACGATTTCGCGGTCGTCGTGCACGCGAAGGCGGCGGCATCAAAGCTCCGCATCGAGCTGCTCGGGGCGCGAAAGCCCGTCAAGGTGAGCTTCGCCCGCGCAGTCGAAAAGACGCTGCCCTTCGCGCGCAAAATCGAGGAGGTGAGCTGGCTGACTGGCACGAAGGTCATCGTCAAGCAGCACGGCATCCGGGGGTACCGCATCAAGCGCACGCGCACGATCGCGTACGCGGGCGGCGGCACCAAGCAGGAGACGTCCGACGATCTCTACCCGCCGACCATCGAGATTTATCAGGTGCCCTCGGGCTTCGACGTGAGCCTGCTGCCCGCGCTGCCCGAAGCTCCCGCCGAAGGCGCGGCCTCCGAAGCAACCGACGCGACCCCGGCGGCGACGCCCTGCACGAGCGACTGCGCCGGCCCGTCGCAGGCGGTTACGTTCGTGAACGCGCCGGGCGCTCACACGCCGACCAGCGCGCAGGCGGAGCCTCCGAAGACGCTGTTTCTGTCGCGCTGACAAGTGCGTGCACCTTGCACGCATGTTGGGATGTTACAAAGTGTTCTCCCACCGGCAAGATGCGCGCGCGCGACTCACGCTCAGCCGTCGTGAACCACCACGCGGGTGCCCGGATTCGCCTCTGTGGCGTGTACGCCGTGCCACCCGTCGGGAAGGCGGGGCCCGACCCACTGAAACAGGTTCTTTGCGTCGAAGGGCGTGAGATTCACGCAGCCGTGGCTTCGCTCGTGGCCGAACGAGGAGTGCCAAAACGCGCCGTGGAGGGCGTAGCTTCCCTGAAAGTACATGATCCAGGGAACGTCCTGAATCGAGTAGGTGCCATCGCCCGCGCTGTCGTCGTCCATCGTGGCGGCCACGTGTTTTTCGCGGATGCGAAAGCTGCCGGTGACCGTGCGGTGATCTTTGGTTTTGTCCTGATCGTTGTGCCGGCCGGTGCTCACGATCGTGGCGTAAACCGGCGCTGTTCCTTCAAAGGCGACGAGCGTCTGCGTCTTGAGGTTCACGTCGATCCATCGCTCGGCCGGGGCAAGGTCGCCCGGCGGCGCGCCCGGCTCGCTGCGCGTGCCGTCGATGTCGCGCGTGTACCAGCCTTCGCTCGTCTCGTAGTAGTTGCGGTTATCGACCACGACCTTGTTGCCGGTGAGCTGCAAGATCGTGAAGCGCTCCGCCTTTTCGCTGCGCTTGACGCGCTTCTTCTCGGCATCGAACGTGTACCGCCAGGCCTTCGGCGAGGTGATCCACGCGAGGGGAAGCTTGCGTGTCTCGCCCGGCGCGGCGAGCTTCACGCCCTCGAATTCGGTCACCGACTTGTGCACGAGCACGTGATCCTGCGCCACAAAAAGGCCGTTTTGCGTGACCCAGAACATGCCGCCGCTGCGCCCCGATTCGTGGTCGAGCGACACATAAAAGCCCTTGACCATGCGCATGAAGATGAGGCCGCGCTCACCCTTGAGGTCGTCGAAGCTGACCGTCGGCTTCTGCCCTTTTTGGTCCTTCAGGTACCAGGGCACGTCGCTGCCCTCGAGCCCGGCGGCTGCCGCCCCGTCGGTGCCTTTGCTGCGTCCGACGGCGAGCCCCTTTTCGCTCTCCCGTCGCTCGACCTTCGTGGGAAGCCTCCGGTACATGGGCGTGCCGTTGGTGAGATTCATCCCGTATTTGAAGGGCAGCGGGCCGTCGGTCAGCGGCGGGGCAGGAGCCTTGGCGATCTCGGGGTTTTTCTCGTCGCGGGTCATGAACTTTCCGCACACGAAGCCGCCACTTTCGAGCTCGTACCAGCCCTCCGCGCAGTTGGCCTTCTTGATGAGCTCGGGCCTCACCGCGACCCTCGCCCCTTTGCGCAGGTAGCCGAGGCGCATCACGCCCTTGCGGTCGTCCTGCGCCTTGGTCGGATCTTTCGGCGGCCACTCCGTCGCGCTGAAAACAGGCGTAGTCGCGTCGATCGCGATCGCCCTCGGAGCGTCTGGGGGTAAGGGGCCTGCGTCGGCGCCCGGTCCGGCCACGGTCACGATTTCGGCGGGTTCGGCGTCGCCCGCGAGGCTGCCCGAGGCTGCGTCGGCAGCGCCCTGGGCCCCGTCGTGCCCATGGCAGCCGGCAGCCGCGGCCCCGGCCAAAACAATCACCCCGAGCAGCCACGCGCTTCGCTGCATGCACTGCGCTTAAGCGAGGACGCGAACTTGGGCAAGATTTGGGCGTTGGAATCCGCCCGAACGTTGCAATACGCTGCGTCGATGCAGATTCCGGCCAAGGGCATGGGAAGAGAAACGCTGATGTCGGCGCTCGACGCGGCGCGCGCGAGAGACGCCAACTGGCGCGACGGCAAGACGTTCAGTCTCGTGTATTATGCAGGTGACGACGTGCTCGAGCTCCTGCACGACGCTTTCATGAAATTCTTCTCGGAGAACGCCCTCAATCCGATGGCATTTCCGAGCCTGAAAAAGTTCGAGTCCGACGTCGTTTCGATGGCCGGCAACCTCCTGTCGCATCCCTCGGTCGCGGGGTCGATGACGTCCGGCGGGACCGAGAGCATTTTGATGGCGGTCAAGACGGCGCGCGACTGGGCCCGCGAACACCGGCCCCACGCGACTGCGCCCGAGATGGTCCTGCCGATCACGGTGCACCCCGCGTTCGAAAAGGCCGCGCACTATTTTGGCGTGAAGGCTGTGCACGTGCCCGCGGGCGCCGATTACCGCGTCGACGTCGACGCCATGAAGGCTGCCATTACCGACCAGACGATCCTGCTCGTCGGCTCGGCGCCCGCCTACCCGCAGGGCGTCGTCGATCCGATCACCGACATCGCCCGGCTCGCGGCCGATCGCGGCCTGCTGTGTCACGTCGACGCCTGCGTCGGCGGGTTCATGCTGCCGTGGGTGCGCAAGCTCGGATATCCGGTGCCCGACTTCGACTTCGCCGTGCCCGGGGTCACGAGCATGTCGGCCGACGTGCACAAGTACGGCTTCGCCGCCAAAGGCGCCTCGGTCGTGCTCTACCGATCGCGCGAGCTGCGGCGCTACCAGTACGTCACGTACGCCGACTGGCCGGGGGGTCTGTACGGCTCTCCGACGGCAGCCGGCACGCGCCCGGGAGGACCGATGGCGGCCGCGTGGGCGGTGCTGCAATACCTCGGCGAAGAGGGCTACCTCCGCATCGCGAAGCAGTCGATGGAGACCGCGCACGCTGTTATGGCGGGCATTCGCAGCATCCCCGAGCTGCACGTGCTGGGCGAGCCGACCATGAGCATCTTCGCGTTCGGTTCGAGCGAATTGGACGTCTACGCCCTCGCCGACGCGATGGATAAAAAGGGTTGGAGCGTCGATCGCCAGCAGAAGCCTCCGAGCCTTCACATGATGATCACGCCGGCGCACGCGCGGCACGTTGAGGCCATCACCGAAGACCTGCGCGGCTGCGTCGCCGAGGTGCGCGGGTCGAGCGCCGCAAACGAAGGGTCGGCCGCGATGTACGGCATGCTCGGCTCGCTGCCCGATCGCTCCCAGGTCGAGGCGTTCATCGGCCAGTTCATGGACAGCCTCGACACGACCACCGCGTGAGCGCGCAAAAGAAGGCGGGCGCGCTCCACCTCCTCGCTGGCGGGGCCGCAGCCTTGTGGCTCACCCTCACCGGCTGCACGCCCGAGCCGGCGCAGGTCAGGCGAACCGACGCGGGCGGCGCGCCTGAGCCTGCGGTTCGCAAGCTCGTGATCACGCGCGCGCCCGGCGGCGATGCGGCCAGGGTCATCAAGTCCGCGACGGCTCAGGCCCAGGCCGATCACAGGCGCCTTCTGGTCTACATCGGCGCGGTTTGGTGCGAGCCCTGTCAGCGATTTCACCGCGCCGCCGAGCGCGGCGAACTCGACAGCCATTTCCCGGACGTCACGCTGCTCGAGTTCGACCTCGACGCCGACGGCTCGCGACTTACGCCCGCGGGGTATCACCCGCCGTTTATCCCTTATTTCGGCGTACCCGACGAGAGTGGCCGCGCGACGTCGGCGGGGATGTCCGGCTCAATCAAGGGCGACGGCGCGGTCGAGAACATCGTCCCGCGTCTCAACGAGCTGCTCGGCAGAAAATAGGAGGTCCCATGCAGACCGAAGCGATGGTCATGATGACGACCGGCGGGCCGGAAGTGCTCGAACGCAGGACGATCGACCTTCCCGAACCGGGGCCCCGGGAGGTGCGCGTGCGCGTGCGCGCGGTGGCGGTCAACCACCTCGACCTGTGGACTCGCCGCGGACTTCCCAACGTCAAGTACGACTTCCCGTACCGGCTCGGGTCCGACATCGTCGGCGAAATCGACGCGCTGGGCGCCGGAGCGCGAGGCGCGACGCTCGGGCAAAAGGTCGTGGTGAGTCCCGGTCTGTCGTGCGGCACCTGCGCGCGCTGCCTCACGGGCGACGACAACCTCTGCGGTCAGTACCGCATCTTCGGCGAGGGGGCGCAGGGCGGCTATTGCCGCCACGTCAACGTGCCCGACACCAATCTGCTCCCCTACCCGGGCGACCTGCCGTTCGCGCACGCGGCCGCGATTCCGCTCGTCTTTCTGACCGCGTGGCAGATGGTGACGCGCCGCGGAGAGGTACAGCCGGGGCAGACGGTGCTCGTTCAGGCGGCCGGAAGCGGCGTTTCGAGCGCGGCGATTCAGATCGCGAAGCTCTTCGGCGCGCGCGTCATCGCCACGACCGGCACCGACGACAAGGCCGAGCGCGCGAGACAACTCGGAGCCGACCACGTCATCAATTACGCGACGTCCGATTTCGTTGCAGAATGCAAGAAGCTGACGGACCGCCGCGGCGTCGATGTCGTCATCGAGCACGTGGGCGGCGAGGTCTTCCAGAAGAGCATCGTCGCCACGCGGTGGGGCGGGCGCGTCGTCACCTGCGGCGCGACTTCGGGGTTTACGCCGGCGCTCGACCTGCGCCAGATTTTCTTTCGGCAAGTGCAGGTGCTGGGCTCGACCATGGGCCGCAAGGGCGATCTGTTCGCCGTGCTCGAGCACGTGAAGGCGGGCCGACTCAAGCCGGTCGTCGATCGGGTCATGCCGCTCTGGAGCGCCCCCGAGGCGCACCGCGTTCTCGAGGCGCGGGAGGCGTTCGGAAAGATCGTTCTCGAGGTCGACTGACCGGCGGCGCTCACTGCACACGCAGAAACTCGGCGGCGCGCGCCCGGTTTCGCGCGGCGTCCTCCGGCGCACCCGCGCGATCGTAGGCATCGGCGAGCACGACCCACACGCGCGCGTAGTCCGACCGAACGCCGCTCGCCCAGGTGTCGCGCGGCGCAGCGATGCTGCCGTGGAGATGCGCGAACACCTCGACGTTCTGCGCTTCGAGCAGGGGCATGGAGGGCACGGACTGCCCCGGCCCCACGACGCGGAGCACAGTCGCAAACGGGTAGGTCGGAAACGCAGAGACCACCGAGCGAACGTTCGGGTCCGCCACGAAGACAGGGCGACCGAGCTCGAGCAGGCGCGCGGTGAGCGCGCGGGCGTCGCGAAGCGCAGGATCGTCCGAGGGCAGCCCGATGGCCGCCGCAACGCGCGGTCGGTACCACGCGTAGTGAAGGAGCGGCGCGTCCACGTACGCGACGTCTGGCCGCTGACCACGCACCCGCTGCAGGTACGCGAAACCGAACAGCCGGTGGTCGCCGACGCCGATAACAACGCTGCGCTCCGGCACCACCGCGAGCGTGTCTGAGAGGTAATTTTCGATCGTAGGCGCGTGCGCGAGGGGAAGCTCGGGAAAGACCACTGCAACGTTGGCGAGCAGCGCGAGGGCGATCAACGCGGGAGCGGCGAGGGCGGCGCGCGGCAGGCGGGCGAGCCGCGGCGAGACGCCCAGGCCGGCCAGCAGCGAGACGAGCAGCAACGGCAGCAGGAAAAACCGCTCGACGACGCGCTGTCCGAGCGCCTCCAGCGGCACGTTGAAGCGCGCCACGAACAGGGGCCCCGCGATCGCGAGCGACGCGATCAGAAGCACGCCGGGCAAGCGCGCCGGGCGAGGTTGCCGGATGAGCGATGCCGCGCCAAAACCCGCAAAAATAAGGCCGATCCAGCGAGTTTCAGACAAAAGCGAGCGAACCAGCAGGCCGACGTTTGCGAGCGGCGTCGGCGGTGCGGTCGACAGTCCCAGCGAGAACGTGCCGTACTCGGCGCGCGTGAAATGGCGCCACAGGCCGCGGACGGTCGACGCATCGCCCCACGCGTAGGCACCCTCGGCGACATGGCGCGCGTCCTGAACGAGTAGCAGGTAGGGCGACAGGCACGCGAGCAGCGCGACGACGCTCAGGCACCCTGCGACCCCGCGCCTTCGCGACTCGGCGACGCCACGAGCGGCGCCCCAGATACCGACAGGCGCGATCAGCACGGCGGAGTGGTGGTTGCAGAGCGCGAGGCCTGCGAGTGCTCCGAGCGCGACCGCGCGGGGCACGCCACGCAGCGGTCCGTTCGGAGCCGCGACCAGCAGAATGCCCGCAACGATCGCGGCGCTCAGCATGAACACCTCCGCCGACGTGGCGAGGCGCGCGGCGAGCGGAGCTGAGCCGAACACGACGACCGCCATCGCTGCGCCGGCCTCCGTGGCTCCCCAGGCGCGTGCAGCCCGCGACAGCGCTACGAGCGCGAGGCCGCCCGTCAGCGCAGTGGCGAGTGAGGCGGCGTGCGCCGGCGAGGCAGCGGGCAGCCACCGAAGGGCGCGCAGCCAAAGCACGTAAAGCGGGTAGCCCGGGGGATGCGCGACTCCGCGATCGAACGCCACCGTGACAAACTCGGCGTTGTCGCCGCCCAGAATGTGAGTCGAAGCCGCGACTCCGTAAAGCGCGAGGATCGTGGCACATACGGCGAGAGACCAGGGGCGCCCGCGGGCCGAAAAAACGTCGGTCATGGCGTGCACCCTACACCGACCGTCTCGCCCCGTCGGGCGCTTCGGCTAAGGTTACCGCACGATGATCGAACTTCCTCCGGCCCCCGACGCCGTCGTCGATCCGGCCACCGGCATCGCGCGCGTCGGCTCATTTCAGGGCAGCTTCGCGCGCGTCGATCTGTCCAGGCTCTCCAACCCGATCGCGCTGCGCCTCATCCGAAAGCGGTGGATGTACGTCGCGATGACGCGCGGGCCGATCTTCGTCGCCGCCGCGGTCATCGACCTCGGCTACTCCGGCGCCGCGTTCGCGTTCGTCTACGACGCTTCGGCGCGACGACTTCTCGTCGACGCGTCGGCGGTGGGCCTCTTTGCGCACGTGAGCGACACGGTGCTGGGCGGCAGTCACGCGAGCTTCCGTTCGCGCGCGCTCTCCGTCGACATCACGAGGCCGCGTGGCTCAGATTCGTACGCCGTGCGCGCCACCGCGAAGGGGCTCGATCTCGACGTGTCCCTCGACGCCGCAGACGCTCCTGCAGCGCTGGCAGCCGTCATGGAGCTCGAACCCGGCCGCGTGAGCGTCACCGAGAAGCGCGCGCTGCTCGCGGTCAACGGCCATGTGAACGCGGGCGGAGCCGACCACGCGCTCGACGGCGGTCTCGCGGGATACGACTACACGCACGGCCTCATGCCCCGTCGAACCCGCTGGAACTGGGCGTTTTTGCTGGGTCACGACGACACCGGAGAGCCCATCGCGATCAACCTCGTGGGCAGCGACGCAGGCGCCCTCGAGTGCGGCGTCTTCACGCGACAGGGCCCCTCCCGCGTGTCGCTCGGCCGCTTTGCGTTCGACGAAGCGAACATGGTCGGACCGTGGAGCGTGTCGACCGGCGACGACGCGGTGAAGCTCGATTTCGAGTCCGGCGCGGCCCACTTCGAGCGGCGCAACCTCGGGCTTGTGCGATCGCGTTTCGCGCAGATCGCCGGCGCGTTCACCGGCTCGATCGTGACGCCGTCGCGCACCGTTCATGTCGCGCGCGCCCTCGGCGTCGTCGAAGAGCAGGACGTGGTCTGGTGAGCGTTTTTTTGCGCTCAGTGACGCGAAACGAACGTGAGCCGGCCGCCTGAATTGTCCACGATATCGAGGCGCCTTGCGCTCGCGGCCAGCCAGTCGAAGTCGGCGGCCGCGAACGGAGCGAGCGCCTTGGTGCGCACGTGCGCGTTGCCCGGCACGAGGTTGAACGCGCCGCTGAGCGTGTTGAACACTTCGCTCATCGCGGAGGTGACCTCTTCGGTCGGCTCTTTCGACCGCAGCTGCTCGTCGATCTCGGCCTGCGGGAGCAGCATGAGGTTGGCGCCAAGGCTCACGACCGCCGTGAGATCGGCGACCATGACACCCACCTCGCCATCGGCGTCGTCGACCAGCGCGCTCGCGTACAGTCCGCTGCCGCTAAGCGCCAGCGGCTGGCCGCAAACCGATGCGTCGATTTTGTCGCCCACGAGGGCCTTGAGTCGCTCGACGAACTCTTCGAGCGCGGGCATTTTCAGCGGAGCGGGCTCAGCTTCGGCCGGCGGCGCGACCGGCGCGGCTTCGACCGCGGGCGCAATCGACGCAGCCGCGGGGGCAACCGCCGGAGCGATGGACGCTGCCGTGGGCTCAGCCCCGGCCACCGCAGCCACCGACTGCGCCTTCGGCGCGATCGCCGACTGCGCGAACGGCATCGCCGACACAGACTGCGCGACAGGGACGCCCGCGGGCGTCGCTCCCGCAGTTCCGAACCGGTGAAGCTCGGCCTCCTGCACCACGACGCGCTTCTCGAGATCGCTCACCCGACGCACCAGCCGCTCGTAGGCCGCCCGCAGCGCGAGGAGCTCGCCCTGCGTCCGCAACCAGTCCCGCGAGCTGTCCTGCGTCGCGACGTCGGCGCGCATGTTCGGAGTGTATTGCGGGCGCAGGATCTGGCCGCTCTCAGCGAGGGCCGACGGCACCCACTGGCCATCCATCACTTCGTAGCTCTTGCTGCCTTCGGTCGCCGCGCGCATCAGCCGCCCCGCAGAGGAGGCGAGCAGCTTGCCTTCGTCGCTGTTTTCAAGCTGAAAAAGTATGATTTCGTCGCCCGACACCCGCTGGAGCATGGGACGCAGGATGCGGTCGTGAATGGGCACGAGCCGCTCGATTTCGAGCACCCACGCGCCCGCATCGCGGTAGAGGCGCCTCGGTTTGGCGCTGGCGAGGGCGTCGATGCTCACACGCATAGTTACGGCACTCCGGGCTAATGCTTGACCGCAAGGGGGAGATGACCCCCCATCATCGCATAAGCGAGGAAGAGCAGCAGCGTCACGATGATGAGACCTGCGCTGGCGTTCAGCCACAGCGGGTTCTTCGTCGGAGGCGGCGTTTTCATGGTCATCAGCATCTGCGTCGCGGCCATCACGAGCGCATCGAGGCGCTTCTGCGCGCGCTCACGCCTCGCGGGATCGTCTTTCAGCGAGCGGTAGCGCCCCGCGAGATCCGGCAATTTCTCGTTTTTTAGCGCATATTCGAGCAGCGCCTGGTGAGGCTTGTCGTCGTCCCACGCCTCGAGCGCGCGCGACCAGAGCGCGTCGAGGACGCTGCCTGCCGAACGCGCTTCGGAGATCGGCTCGCCGCTCATCGCGCCCTCGAATCGAGGAGCATCGTCACCGGCCCCTCGTTGACGCTCGAGACGAGCATGTCGGCGCCAAAGCGGCCCGCGGCGACCGGAATCGCCACCCCGGCCTCGCGCACGAAGCTCTCGTAGGCTTCCTCGGCCGCAGCCGGCGGCATGGCCAGCTCGAAGCTCGGGCGACGCCCGCGACTGAGGTCGGCGTAGAGCGTGAACTGACTGACCACGAGCAGCGCCCCGCCCACGTCGCGCACGCTCTTGTCCATCTTGCCTTCGGGGTTCGGAAAGATGCGCATGCCGACGATCTTGTCGATCAGCCAGGCGCGGTCGCCAGCGTCATCGTCACGCCCCACGCCGAGGTACACGAGCAACCCGAGGGCGATTTCGCCAATGATGGCGCCGTCCACCTCGACCCGCGCCCATCGCACGCGCTGCGCGACCGCTCTCATCGCAGCCCCAGCTCACGCGACAGCTGCGCGACCATCGCGAAGTAGGTTTGGCGATCGTACGGCTCGTTCAAAATGTGAAAGTCCTTGCCGGTGAGGCCCACGCAGCCAAAACAGTAACTGCAACCGTCGCAGCGCTCGCACCGCACGAGATAGGCGCTCCCGGTGCAGCGCTCGCACTGCGCGCAGTGTTGGCACGAGCGCAGCTCGCGGCTCGCCTCGCAGTGAGCGCAGTCGACGCAGTCGTTGCAGCGCGTGCAGTACTGGCAACGCTCGATTTGCTTGCAGTCTACACAGAACATGCAAAGCGACGCCGAAACGCAGCGCTCGCACGCCACGCTGCCAACGTTGGCCGTGAGCTGCGCGCGCGCGGCGATCAGCTTTCGGTAGGCCAACTCGAATGACGCGCGATCCATGCGGAAGTGCTGAACATCCATCGAGCCGCGAAAAAAATCAAAACAGAAATTTTGGCCAACGCCGCGTCGTGTAGGCATTTGTGCTGCAACCCTGGAGGCTTTTGATGGCTCGTTTTGCTACCCCGCTGGCCCTGCTCTCGCTGTTCGCCACGCTCGCCGGTGCGGCCCACGCTGAAGCTCCCGCCGCCGCCAAACCCGCCGATGCCCACGGTGCAGCGAAGCCCGCGGATCCGTCCCGGCACGCGCCCGCGAAGCGCGCTCCCACCGCGATGCACACGACGCCGATCGCGCCGCCGGCCCGCCCTGCCGCAACGCCTGCGCACGCTCCCGCAGCGGCGGCCCCTCACGCCGCGCCCGCTGCGGCCAAGAAGCCCGACGCGCCAGCAGCCGGGTCGGCGAAAGCTCGCGCGAAGGCCGAAAAGCCCAAGCCCCCGTGCCTGCACGAGCCGGTCTCGATCGCGCGCGGCGTCGAGGAAGATCGCTTTTCTCTCACGCGCTGCGACGGCAGCCCCGCGCCGGACGCCGTCGCGCACCTGTCGATCCTGGCCCGACCGGGCAGCGTCGCGCGACCGACCGCGGCACTTTCAGTCCTCGAAACCGCGAGCGCGACCGGCCCGGATCTGTCGCCCGGCATCCGCAAGCTCGATCCGAAGATGATCGTGCGGCTTCAGCAGCTAAGCGATCACTTCCAGCCGGTCGCCAAACTGTCCGTCCCGCGCAAGCTGCACGTGATTTCGGGCTATCGGCCGCTCAGCGCCGGCAGCTTCCACGCGAGCGGTCGCGCCCTCGATTTCCGCATCGACGGGGTGAGCAACGAGGAGCTCGTCGCGTTCTGCAAGACCCTGCCCGACACCGGCTGCGGCTATTATCCCAACAGCTCGTTCGTGCACCTCGACGTACGCGACGCGGGCGTGGGGCACATCGCGTGGATCGACGCGAGCGGGCCCGGAGAGTCACCGCGGTACGTCTCCGCGTGGCCGCCGCCTCCAGAGCCGACGTTGCCGAATGAGGCCGCTGCGAGGCTCGACCTGCCGAGCCTCCCCATCGACGAGCACCCCGCCGACGTCACGGGGCTTGGCGTTGTCGCAGGCGCACCCGACGCGCCCCTCGCGGCCACGCCCGACGCCGATCAGCTGCCCGTGCCCGCCGACGTGAAGTAGTCAGGCGATCATACAGCGACGAGGTCCATCGCGCCGAGCGCGCGGTGGACTTCCGACAGATGCCGGTCGATCGCCACTTCGAAGTGGAACGCGGCCCGCACGATTCCCGCGCCGTCGAAAACGAACGTCGCGCGTTTCGTCACTGAAAATAGCGGCCAAAGCACGCCAAACGCGCGGGCGAGCGCGCAGCTTGAGTCACCGATCATGGGGTAGGAGAGCCCGGCCCATTCGGAGAAGGCGCACTGCGTGGCGTGAGGGTCGGTCGACACGCCGACCACCTCGACGCCGCGCGCGCGCAGGCCCGGATAGGCATCGCGAAACGCCTTGGCTTCGCGCACGCAGCCGGGCGTGTAGGCCCGCGGAAAGAAGAACACGACGAAGGTTCTCCCCCGCAGCAGCGCGGCCGAAATGGGCTTTCCGTCCGTCGTTTCGGCGGCGAATTCGGGTACGGGATCGCCGACCTTCAGCATTCTCGTGCGTTCGATGCCGGGCACACGCCCTCAGTTGCGCGGGCGAGCCCGGACTCGACCACCGGGTGGTTATCGAGGCCTCTCGCGGCCGCCGCGCCCACGTCACCGCAGCCGACGCACAAAGCCATTTTCGGCAATTTCAGCTCGCGAAAGCGCATGTTCATGCTGTCGTACAGGAGCAGGCGGCCGGTGAGCAATTCGCCCTGGCCGAGCAGCAGCTTCAGCGCCTCGGTGGCCTGCAGCGAGCCAACCACCCCGCAGATCACGCCGAGAACCCCGGCTTGCTCGCAGTTCGGAGCGAGTTCGGCCGGCGGCGGCGCAGGGAAGAGACATCGGTAGCAGGGCCCGTGCGGCACGCCGAATCGCGCGGCCGCGCGCGCAGGCACGAACGTCGTGACCTGTCCCTCGAACCGGGAAATGGCCCCGTGCACCACCGGCTTGCCCATGCGCACGCTGGCGTCGCTCACGACGTAGCGCGTCGGGAAATTGTCGGAGCCGTCGATCACGAGATCGTACGGCGCGAGCAGCCGCTCAACGTTACCGCTGGTGAGGCGCTCGGCGTGCCCGATGACGTTGACGTCGGGATTGAGCTCCGCGATCGCTTGCGCCACGCTCTCGACCTTCGGCGCGCCGATTCGGCGGGTCGCGTGCACAATTTGGCGCTGCAAATTGCTGGCATCAACCGTGTCGGCGTCCACAATCCCCAAGGTGCCAACGCCGGCCGCGGCGAGATACAGGGCGACGGGCGAACCCAACCCACCAGCACCCACGATCAGCACGCGCGCTTGTAGCAGTTTCGCCTGTCCGGACTCGCCCACTTCGCGCAGCCGAAGGTGCCGGGCGTAGCGAACACGCTGCGCGTCGGAGAGCCCGCTCGCCGCCTCAACGGGGTAGCCGAGCTCCTTCCATCGCGAGAAGCCGGGGTCTGCGCGCTCGACGTGCGCGTAGCCGAGGTCGGCGAGCGTGGCCGCCGCCAGCGCGCTGCGAACGCCCCCGGCGCAGTAGACCACGATCCGCGCGGCGCGGTCGGGCACGCGCTCCTCGATCTGCTGCTCCAGCGCGCTGCGAGGCACCGACAGCGCCCCAGGAATGCGTCCGCCGACCAGCTCGGCCGGTTCGCGCACGTCGACGAGCACCAAGGCTTCACCGGCAGCGGTGCGCTGCAGCAGGTCGCTCAGCCCGACGCCCGGTATGCGGCTTCGCGCGCCGGCCAGCAACTCGCTGTAAGTCAGGGCCATCGCGTCAGCCCATCATCATGCGCTCGCGCACGCGGGCCGTCAATTTCGAGCCGGCATGGCCTGACAGACAATGTCCTGGCTTTTCGTCGCGCGACGCACGCCGCGAGCGTGCGAACCGTAGCCGGTGCACCCGCGGCGCGTTCGGGCGACACGAGGCGACGTCACCAGCGCTCGCCGCTCTTGTCTTCGAGCCACTTCACGAGGTCTCGCCGCTCGCCCTCCGTGTCGCTCTTCAGGGTACGCCCGAGGCGGTGCAGGGAGCGTGGCCTCCTGTCCAACCAGAAGAGGCCGCTCTTCGCGAGTGGCGCTCCGTCGTCCGAGGCGAGCCAAACCAAGGTGTCTGCGCCGTCTTCCGCCGTGCGCAAGAGCGGGCCCATCACCGTGCGGAACGTCGGAAGCGAACGCGCGACCCCCGGCGTATCTGCCCAGCCAGGATGCATGGCTTGCACCACGATGGTTCGAGGCGCGAGCCGCTCGGCCATGAGCTCAGTCAAGGTGACTTGCGCTCGCTTCGCGCGGGCGTAGGCGACGGTTCCGTCGTAGCCGCTTGACGGCATCTCGAGTCGACCGACATCGAGCGGCTCCGAGTACATGCCACCCGACGCGACCCACACGATGCGCGACGATCGGCCCGTCGCGTGCGCCTGCCGCTCGAGCGCTGGCAAGAGCCGAGCCCCGAGCACGAACGGACCGACCACCTGGCTCGCGACGGTGGTCTCGATGCCTTCGGGGGACTCGCTGCGTACGTCGTCCAATGCGCCGGCATTGTGAATCAAGACGTCGATGCCGGCGTGTGCGGCGAGCAGCGCGTCGGCCACGCGTCGCATGTCGGTGAGGTGTCCGGTGTCCCCTTGCCGCACCTGGAGGCGTGCCCGCGGGAATTTTCGGACGATGGCGAGGCGCGCGTTTTCAGCCTTGTCGGCATTGCGCGCCACCATTTCGATCGTAGCTCCGCGCGCCGCGAGGGCGCTGGCCGTCGCGAGACCCAACCCCGAGCTCGCTCCGGTGATCACGATCACGCGACCCTCGAGTGAGGGGAGCGTCGAGTCGTCCGCCGCGTCCCAGTGGTCCAGCGATCGCCGGGCGGCCGAACCCAATCGGGTAAAGCTCCCGACCACGCTCGCCTCGAGCAGGGAGTCCACCGCGTCGGCGAGCTTGCCCATCAGGTGACCTCGTCCGAGCGCAGCGCCCGGCGCAGGCCGTGCGCCGCTCGGTCACCGAGGCGCCGGAAGAACACGCCCAAGCCGCGATCGAAGAGATCGAGCGGCCCATTCAATCGCAGCTCCGCATCGTAGGTGACCATCGAGCCTCCGTGCGGGCCGGGTTCGACGGAGATCTCGTCCACCGAGCGAAGCGCCCACGTCCGCGCCGACACGAGCACACGCTTGCCGGGCTCGACCTGCAGCACTTCGTAGCGAAGCGTCGGGCGCGCTCCCGCGCTCACCGTCACGTCGTAAGTGGTACCCACCGTCGCGTCCTCGCCGCGCGTGCGCACGGATCGGACCACGCCGGGATCCCAGCGTGAAAAGTTTTCCAGGTTCGCCATGTAGGCGAACGCGTCTGCAGGAGCGAGCGGCGAGGGGAGCGTGACGGTGTAACGGGCCATGTCAGCGCGTAAGTCTGGGGCCGCTGAGGCTCCGTGACCAGCCGGTGGAGGACGCAACGAGCCGAAGGCGTTGGCCGCGTCGACGCAGTAGCCCTCACTAACGTCCAATCGGGACCGGAGCTCGGCGGGCGCTAGCGATGGGGCGCGACGATCGCCTCGAGCGCCTCTCCCGGGCGCGGGTACGTGACGGCATTGATCGTCCAGTCGATCGGCGTCGATTTGCGAGCGACCGCCTGGACGTCCGCGTATTTCAGGACGAGCTGCGCGCTGTCGTCGATCCCCTTGCCGATCATCGTCGCCGCGGCGGCCCCGGCGCCGATGCCGCTCGACATTTCGATCGGGTGAAGGCGCGTCGCAGCGTTCACCTGGAAGCTCTGCGCCATCGTCTTGCCAGCGACGAGGAGATTCGCGACATCGCGGTTCGTGAGCGCACGAAGCGGGATATAATACGGATAAGGCGTCCACCGGCCGAATACGAAGTCGGGATATCGGCACGTCTTCATCGGGTGGAGATCGGCGGAATAGAGCCCGATCGCGATGCGGTCGATGAAACGCTTCCCCGTGAGCCCCGATCCGTCGTCTTCGAGATCGCTCTGTTTGAGAATGAAACCGTTCCACCCGACGCTGCGGCGCGTGTCGCGCAGATACGGGAATTTCGCGAGGCCGTGCCCGGTGCCCGAGACGTCACGAGCGAGCGAAAGGTGGTTCCCCTTCCCCCCCGGCATGCTGCCTCGGAACCAGCGGAACCAGCCGTACGCTTCGCGCTCGGCAGCGTACAGCTGAGCGTAGTCGACGCCCCCTTTCCAGTCGGCGCGCTCTGCCGCGGCGTCGCGCTTCGAACGGAGGATCGAGCCGTGAGCGTAGTCGTTGCCGAGCCGCCAGTTCTGATTCGAGATATCCGCGACGGCGGGCTGGGCCGTCGATCCGCGGACGCGGCGGTAGCGCCACACCGCGGCAAAATCGTAACCGTTTTCGTACCCGTATTGTTCCGGGTGATCGGGCTTCGTCGCCGGGAGATCGTCGGCGACCGCCGCCGCTTCGTACCGCATGTAGAACGGGAAGGTGATTGTCTGGCCGCAGCGATCGTCGAACGCGTCGAGCCCCCCTTCCGTCGCCTCCGCCCCCTGCAAGTAAGGCGCACCGGAGACCGCGAGCACGTCGCCGAGATCCGTCGCGTCGACGACGACCATCGATGCCCCGCGGGGCGAAATCGTGATCGACTCTTTTTTGTAGCGCGCCGAATCCTTCGGCGAATACCAATCCGGCATATCCTTGGAGAGGTTGACGTCATAGCCCCCCCAGGCCGCCGCTGCGGTCGGCGTGCGGCGAATCGCCCGAAGCTGCGCGATGCGGGTGCGCCCCCCCGCGGTCGCCGTGACGACGCTCTTCACGACGGTGTTCTTGAGCACAGTAAGCTTCGATCCGACGCTGCTGATCGCCGGGTTGATCGCGGAGGTGAGCAGGTCCTTCGGCTGGAAGCAGTTTTCCGAGACCGAGCAGTGCCCCGGATCGCCGACCTTCGCGAGCCACGCGAGCAGCTCTCTCGGCTGGTTCGCGGGCTGCTTGGCGATCGTCGCCATCGCGTAGCCCGACACGTTTTCCCACGCGAAATCAATCGCCGGGACGCCCTCCGCCGTGAGCTGGCCGCCGGGCCAGTCCGTCGGCTCGAGGAGGCATGTCTGGACCCCTTCACGCGCCGAGGTGAGGGCAGCGGCAAGCGCGGCGGTCGTGCCTCCAGCGATCACGACGTCGCACGCGAGCGTCGAAGCGAGCGCGGTGGTGGACGACTCGAGCGCGTCCGGCGTGTCGGACGACGAGCAGCCGAGCGAGGACGAGGCCGCGAGCGCCGTGACGAAGGACAGCGAGACGAGGTGACGGTGAGCGGCACTCAAGTTTGGACGCGACGGTCGGGCGGCGGGGTCGGCGGGTGAAGTAGAACGAAAATTCAAGCGGCCCTCCCAGGCTGGCGCGGCGTCGCGCGTCAGTGACCTAGCAGCTCGCATACCAACCGATTGGTGCTACCGGGGAGGCGGAAAGGCAGGTGTACATGCGCGGGTGTGGGCAAGGTCCGCCTACTCGCTGCGGGGCGCGCGATCCACCCCGGTCACGCTGCGATCCAGCCGATTTCGAGAAAATATGGCTCTTTGCGGAGCGGCCGGACCCATCGCTCCCGGGTCATCGACCGAGCGGTCACGCGAGGGCGAACTGCTTGCGGTAAATTAGAAGATGTTCCGGTCCGCGTTGTCATCACGGGCGCGCGCGTCGAGGGCGACGGGGTCAGGCGTAGCGGACGCGTTGCACGTCGGAGAGCCCGCACGCCGCCTCAACGGCGGTAGCTGAGCTCCTTGCCATCGCGACAAGCCGGGGTCTGCGCGTTCGACGCGCGCGCAGTCGGAATGGCCTGACAGACAATGTCATAGCTTCAGTCGCGCTACGCACGCCGCGAGCGCGCGACCCGTGGCGGGTCGTGAGGGCGCGGGCCCGGTGCACAGCCGCGCGAGCTCCGACCAGCCCCGAGCTTCGCCGGAAGCCGCCGCGACCACTTCCTCCACGATTCGGCCAAAGCCGTACACATCGTCACGCGGGTCGGCCGGTGCACCCGCGGCGCGTTCGGGCGACACGTAGCCCGCGCTGCCCGGCGGGCTCGCTTCGCCGATCCTGCGCGCCGAGCCGAAATCGGCGAGCACGGGCATGGCGGCGCCTTCAAGGAGCACGTTGGCGGGCTTCACATCGAGGTGCACGAAGCCGGCCTCGTGCACCCGCGCGAGCGCCGCAGCCAGCGGCGCGGCCCAGCGTCCCATGGGCATGAGCATCCCCCCGTCGCGCGCGCGAATTCGCTCCCGCAGCGCGCCTGCGGGCGCCCACTCGAGCGCGAGCCAGCCATGTTCAGGGTCGACATCGAGCACGCGCACGATGGCCGGTCCCGAGAGTCGCACCGCGACGCGCGCCTCGTGCTCGAGCTGCGCGCGATCGCGAATTGGCTCGTGGTAAATCTTGAGCGCGACGCGCCTGCCGAGGTCGCGATCGAGCGCTTCGTAAACGGCGCCTGCGCCGCCCCGAGCCACCTCGCGAATCAACGCATACGGTCCCTCGGGCTCGGCCAGCGCGACGGTGGCGGTGGGCGCGGATCGCGCGGGCCGTGATTCAAGGCCGAGCGCACCGCGAAAACGCAGACGCCGCTCGCGAGCGCCCGGGAAGTCGAGATCGCGCGCCAGCACGCGCTCCACGAGCGTCAGCGCCAGCGCCATGTCTCCGAGCTGCGCCTCGAGATCGGCGCGCAGCAGCAGCGCGGACGACGAAGCAAGGCCGCTCAGCGACGCTTTCGCGGCGGCCGGCTCTCCGCGATCGACGAGCGCCCCCGCCATCGCGACGACGAGAGGGTCAGGCAACTCCCCGCGCGCAGCGATTCGCGACAGCTCGTCGAGCGCGCGCCCTTCGAACGGTGACGCGCGCAACCTTCCGAGCGCAGCAAGGGCCTCGGTCACGTCGGGCCCAGACGCTGCACCGATGGCGCGAAGCACGCCGAGATCCGCGGGCTCGCCTGGCGAAGAGTCAGCCGCCTGGGCCGGCGGGGCCGCCATTTGCGGCGCGTCGGGCGCAGGTGCGGCATTCCCAAAGAGCCTCGACCAAAAACCCACCGGGCCAGCCTACCAGCACGCCGCTACGTTTGGCCGACGAGCGCAAGTACCGCTGCGCCACCGCGATCGAGATGGAACGTATCGCCGGCGAGCAACGTCACCGGCGAGGCGACCTCGGAGGCCCCGAGCAGCGCGGGAGTCCCGTCCGCGGTGCTGAGCTCGACCCAGTCGTCGCCAGCGAGGCCGAGACGCCACGGCGTGTTCGGAATGCGCGCCTCGCCAATAGATGCAATATACACACTTTCGCCAACTTCGATGCGCAACGCGCCCGGCAGGACGGTCGAGGGAGCCAGTACGACGCGCACCTGACCGCCCAAAATCAACTCCATCGGCTCGTCCGCGCGGATCGCCCCCGCGAGCGCGACGCCGCGAAGCCGTGTGCCGTTGCGGCTTCCGAGATCGCGCACGTGCGCCACGCCGCCAATCCGCTCCAGCCGCAGATGCGCCCGGCTCATCGCCTGCGACGCGACCGTGATCGCGCCCTCGGTGCGGCCGATCGTCAGCACGTCGCCGAGCACGAGACATACGCGCTCACCGCCAAAGGTCGCGGTCGCGATCGGACCGCGCACACGGCGACGTTCGATGTCGGCGATTCGCTCGTGCATCGCGAGGTCATCGGGGCGCGCGCGGCTCTCCGCGACCGCGAACGCCAGCGCTTCGCGACGCTTTCCCGTCGCCACGCGCAGCTCGACCTCGACATGCGCGGCTTCGCGCTCCCGCGCGAGACGGCGACCTTGCTCCTGCGCGGCGAGCAGCCGTTCGAGCCCCTCGACGTCACCGGCGAGCTCGAGGGCGTGCGCCTGTCCTTCCGCGTCACCGATGCGGGCATAAGCCTCGGCGGCGAGGGCGGGCTCTCCGGCCAGCTCGAGCTCGCGCGCGGCCGCCTGCACGTCTGCGCGCGCTCCCGAAGACGCCGCAGCCGCGCCGGTGCACGCAAGCACAAATGTCGCATGTTTCAGCCGCGCGGCCCGCTGTACGGCATGCCCCTCCGGCGCCGTCGCAGCGGCCTGCGCGTAGTGCTGGAGGCGCAGCGCGCGGCTCGTCTCCACGTCGCCGCGCAAGAGCATGATCCTCGCGACCTCGTCGGCCAGTCCCGCCGCTGAAAACAACTCGGCGGCGCGCGCGAGGTCGCCGACGCTCTCGGCCTGCTTCGCCTCGTACGAAGCCCGCCCCCTGGCTGTCAGTCGGTCGAACACACTCACGCGGGCGACTTTGTCGCAAGCCGGGGCCGAGCGCACCCTCGATCCGCCACGCCCGCGACGCCGGCGCCCGCGGGCGATCGGGGCCAGCCCCTTGACGCGCTGCCCCGCCCCGCCGTCTAATCTGCCGCGAGCGACGGCGCCATTGCGGCCTCTCGCGCGTCGGAGGACCATGTCGAATCATCGATTGGGAGAGCTACTCGTAAGGGAAAAGCTCATTAGCTTGGCGCAGCTGCGTCAAGCTCAGGACGAGCAACAGCGGTCGGGTCAGAACCTCGGCTACACGCTGGCGAAGCTCGGATACATTTCCGACACAGAGATCACCAACTTCCTTTCCCAGCAGTACCGCGTCCCGACGATCAACCTCGAAGAGTTCGAGATCGACGCGGACATCGTGAAGCTGGTGTCGAAGGAGCAGTGCGAAAAGCACAAGGTGCTCCCCATATCGCGCGCGGGCAGCTCGCTCGTGGCGGCGATGGCCGATCCGACCAACCTCAACGCGATCGACGATCTCAAGTTCCTGACGGGCTTCAACATCGAGCCTGTGATCGCGAGCGAAACCGCGATCCTTGCGGCCATCGAGAAGTATTACAATGTGGGGCCCTCCTATGACGACGTCATGGCGGGCTTCGATGAAAACGACATCGACGTCGCGCGGGAAGACGAGGACCTCAACCTCCTCGAGCTCGAAAAAGCCAGCGAGGACGCGCCCGTCGTGCGGCTCGTGAACATGATTCTGCTCAACGCCATCAAGAAGGGCGCGAGCGACATTCACATCGAGCCCTATGAAAAGCGCCTGCGCGTGCGCTACCGCGTCGACGGAGTGCTGGCCGAGGAGATGACTCCGCCGCTCAAGCTCAAGGCCGCGATCGTCAGCCGCCTGAAGATCATGAGCTCGCTCGACATCGCCGAGCGACGGCTTCCGCAAGACGGACGCATCAAGCTCAAGCTCGGCAAGGGGCGCGAGATGGACTACCGCGTCAGCGTGCTGCCGACGCTGTGGGGCGAGAAGATCGTCATGCGTCTGCTCGACAAGAGCAACCTGCAGCTCGACATGACGAAGCTCGGCTTCGACAAGAAGCCGCTCGACGACTTTCTTTGGGCGATTCACCAGCCGTGGGGAATGGTGCTCGTCACCGGACCGACCGGCTCGGGAAAGACCACGACGCTCTACTCGGCGCTCAGCGATCTCAATCAGCCCGGACACAACATCTCCACCGCCGAAGATCCCGTCGAGTACAACTTGATGGGCATCAACCAGGTGCAGATGCACGACGACATCGGCCTCAACTTCGCGATGTCGCTGCGCTCGTTTCTTCGCCAGGATCCCGACATCATCATGGTCGGCGAGATCCGCGACTTCGAAACTGCCGAAATCGCGGTCAAGGCGGCGCTCACGGGCCACATGGTGCTCTCGACGCTCCACACCAACGACGCTCCCGCGACGATTTTCCGCCTGCTCAACATGGGAGTGGAGCCCTTCCTCATCTGCGCCAGCGTCAACCTCGTGCTCGCGCAGCGTCTCGCCCGCCGCGTCTGCGCCGACTGCAAGGCACCGACCACCGTCGACCGCGCCGTCATGAAAGAGATCGGCTTCACCGATGAACAAATCGGTCGCGCCAAGCTCATGAAGGGCACCGGCTGCAAGACCTGCAACGGCAGCGGGTACAAAGGCCGCGTCGCGCTCTATGAGGTCATGCGGTTCACCGACAACCTCAAGGAGATGGTCCTGGGAGGTTCGTCAACGGCCGAGCTGAAGATGGGCGCCATCAAGGGCGGCATGATCTCGCTTCGCATGGCAGGCATCCTGAAAGCGATCGACGGCATGACGACCACCGAAGAGATCCTTCGCGTGACGATGGCCGACTGATGCGACCCGCGCGCGACCGGGCTATGCTCGGTCGCGTGAACCAAAAGGCCCTGTTTTCGAGGTTTCTGTCGGCGGCACCCCGCCGGCTTCATCTCGCCGCGCACAGTCATCACTACTGGCCCGACGTCACGCTCGAGGCCCAGCAGACCGCGTGGCTCGATGCGGCGCTGCTCGCAGACGAAAAGTGGGAGCGCGTGTTCGGTCAGGTGCTGCCTTCGTGCCAGCAGCACGTCGCGCGCATCTTGAATCTGCCCGATCCGGCCTCGATCGCCTTCGGGCCCAACACCCACGAATTTCTCGTTCGCATTCTGTCGTCGTTCGACCCCCGCAGGCCCCACAAAATACTGACGACTGACGGCGAGTTTCACTCGGCCGCGCGGCAGTTCGCACGCCTCGAAGAGGAAGGACTCGCTGAGATCACGCGCGTTTCGACGCGCCCGTTCGATACGTTCGAGGCCCGATTCCGCGAAGCGGCAGCCGAGGGGGGCTTCGATCTCGCCTACGTCAGCCACGTTTTTTTCGACTCCGGCTTCGCAGTACGCGATCTCAGCGCGATCGCGGGCGCGGTGCGCGACGAAGCGACGGTCATCGTGATCGACGGCTACCACGGGTTTTGCGCGCTTCCGACCGACCTTTCGCCTATCGCGAGCCGCGTCTTCTACGTCTCCGGTGGCTACAAATACGCGATGGCGGGCGAGGGCTGCTGCTTCGTACACGCGCCTGACTGCTGGGTGATGAGGCCGCGGGCCACGGGCTGGATGGCGTCGTTCGGCGCCCTGGCGCAAGCGCAGGCGGGAGCCGTGCCCTACGCTTCGGGCGGCGCGCGCATGATGGGAGCGACGTTCGATCCATCGGGGCTTTATCGCTTGAACGCCGCGATGGATTTGCTCGTCCGGGAGTCGATCGACATTGGGGCGATCCACGCCCACGTCCACGCGCTCCACGCGCGCTTTGTCGATGGGCTCGGGCGCCACCCGGAGCACCCGCTGAAGCCCGAGGCGCTGGTCGTGCCCATCCGCGAAACAAGTCGGGGACACTTTCTTACCTACGAGCTTCCGAACGCCGCCGAGGTTCAGGCGCGCTTGCTCGATGCGCAGATCGTCACCGATGTGCGCGGCAATCGCTTGCGCTTCGGTTTCGCGCTCTACCACGACAGCGACGACGCCGACGAAGCGGCCGAGCGGGTGGCGGCCGCCCTCGCGTGACGCAAAGTTCGCGTGCACGAGCCGGTTCGCGCGCGAGGCGATGCGCGGTATCATCGGCCGCATGACGCAGCCCGCCGACGTGAAGGTGAACCTCCACCAGTTGCTCAAGGCCATGATCGAAAAGGGCGCGAGCGACATGCACGTCACGACGGGCACGCCTCCCCTGCTGCGCATCGACGGCTCGGTCGTGCCCCTCAAGTTGCCCCCGCTCGGCCCCGTCGAGACGAAGCAACTTTGCTATTCGATTCTCACCGAAGAGCAGAAGATCCAGTTCGAAAAGACCAACGAGCTCGACCTTTCCTTCGGCATCAAGAGCCTGTCCCGCTTTCGCGCGAACATCTTCATGCAGCGCGGCGCTGTGGCCGGCGCCTTCCGCACGATCCCCTTCAAGATCCTGTCGTTCGAAGAGCTCGGCCTCCCGCCCGTCATCGCCGATTTCGCGCAGAAGCCAAGCGGGCTCATCTTGATCACCGGACCGACCGGCTCGGGCAAGTCGACCACGCTCGCGTCGGTGATCGACAAGATCAACAGCGAGCAGCGACTGCACATCATCACGGTCGAAGACCCGATCGAATACCTGCATCCGCACAAACTCAGCGTGGTGAATCAACGTGAAGTAGGCACGGACACCGAAGGCTTCAAGAGCGCTCTGAAGTACATCCTGCGCCAGGATCCCGACGTGGTGCTCGTCGGCGAAATGCGCGATCTCGAGACCATCGAAGCCGCGCTCACCATCAGCGAGACGGGCCACCTCGTGTTCGCAACGCTCCACACCAACAGCGCAGTATCCACGGTCAACCGCATCATCGACGTGTTCCCGCCGCACCAGCAGCAGCAGATCCGCGCCAAGCTGTCGTTCGTGCTGCAGGCCGTGGTCAGCCAGCAGCTGCTGCCCCGACTCGGCGCCCCCGGCCGCGCGATGGCGATGGAGGTGATGATCCCCAATCAGGCGATCCGAAACCTCATCCGCGAAGACAAGGTTCATCAAATTTACTCGCAGATGCAGGTCGGGCAGAGCACCAACGGCATGCAGACGCTAAACCAGTCGCTGTATTCGCTCTATGCGCGCCGCATGATCTCGCTCGAAGAGGCCATGGGCCGCACGATCGAGCCCGACGAGCTGCGCATGATGGTCGAAGGTCGAACGCCAACTGGCCTCCGCAGCCCCGGGCCGTCGACCGGTCGCTGAGCTATCGCGCTTCGAGCGCCAGCTCTTCGATGAGCGCGCTCGCGAGATAGTTGTATTCCGCAGGTGAATTGTACAGCTGCGCGGAGATGCGCACCAGCCTGTGCGGTGAGGCCGGCCAACAGGGCACCGGCACCTCAATGCCGTGTTCGAAATAGAGGCGATCTTGAAGCGGCTCCGTCATCGACGCCGACGGGGCAGCCGGCGTGCGCCGAGCGGGCAGAACGACGGCCGCGAGCGACCCGATCATCGAATCGGGACACGGCGCAGCAACCGAGAGGGCATCGCACAAGACAGCGCGCGCATGAAGCGCGAGCGAGCGATTGCGCCGCATCACCTCGTCGAAGCCGCCGGCGACGATCTGCTGCATGAAGGCGATGGCATCTTTGACAGCGATCGCCGCGGTCGGATCCGTCGTGCCGCACCAGTCGAACTCAAGGCGCAGTCGCGAGCGGTCGCCACGCGGAGAGTTCGCCCCGTGACTGATGGAGAGCGGTCGAATCTCCCGCGCCTTGTCGTCGCGAACGTAGAGCAGCGCGGCTCCCTTCGGCGCGCAGATCCACTTGTGACAGTTCGCCGTGTAATAGGCCGCGCCGAGCGCGTCGAGCGCCAGCGGAACCATGCCCGGAGCGTGCGCACCGTCGACCAGGACGTCTACGCCGCGCGCGTTGGCCTCGGCCACGATGCGCTCGACCGGCATCACGAGCCCAGTCGGACTGGTCACGTGATCGACGAGGATCAGGCGCGTCCTTTCCGTGGTGGCTTCGGCGATGGCCTCCGCGACTTCGTCATCGCCCGACAGAGGGAACGGCACCTGTACGACCACGACCCGCGCGCCGCTCGCCTCGGCGACGAAATCGAGCGCGTTTTTGCAGGCGTTGTATTCGTGATCGGTCGTCAGCAGCTCGTCGCCGGCCCGCAGCACCAGCGAGCGCAAAACGGTGCTCACCCCGGTAGTTGCATTCTGCACAAATACGAGACGCTCGGGGCTGGCCCCAACGAAGGCCGCGAGCGCGTTGCGCGCTTCATCCAAAAGCGGCTCGAGCTCGCGAACCATGAATCGAACGGGCTCGGCCTCGAGCTGACTGCGCAGCTTCGATTGGGCGCCCAGCACCGCGATGGGCGTCGCCCCGAACGAGCCGTGGTTCAGAAAGACCACGTCGGGGTCGAGCCCCCAATGTGCCGCGAGCGCAGAGCGGCTCGGCAGCGGCCTGCTCGCGTCGCGCGCGCGCGAAGGCGTCATTGGCGCCCCGTCGCGGCCCGCCACTCCGCGAGGGTGCGGGCGCGCAGCTCGCTGTCGGCGATCAGCTCGATCGCGGTCTTGGCCATCGCGCCGGCAGCGTCGCTGAAGGTGTTCATGCCGCGGGCGCTGGCAGCGGCGTGCGCGAACGCGTGCTCATGAATCTGGGTCTCACCCTCATCGACCACTGCGAGATACGGATGGATGCTCGGCACCACGTGCGAGACGTCGCCCATGTCGGTCGAACCTGCGCCCACCCTCGCGTCGGTCTCGCGCGGCGTCCGGCCGTCTACCCGCACGTGCTGGCCGAACGCGCGAGCGAGGGTCATGTTGTTGACCATGTTGAGGTAGCCCTGACGAACCTCGATCTCCACCGACACGTCGCTCGCCATGGCCGCTCCGCGCGCACACCGCTCGACGATGGCGCGAACGCGAGCCAGCTCCGCGGAATCCGGCGCACGAACGTTGACCTCACACGACGCGCGCTCCGGGATGATATTGACTGCCTGACCGCCGTCGCGAACGATGCCGTGCACGCGCACGCCGTCGCGCATGTGCACGCGCTGCCCGTCGATCAGGCGCAGCGCGTCCAGGCAAGCGGTGAGCGCACTGCAGCCGGCATGAGGCGCAGCGGCTGCGTGCGCCGGGCGGCCGCTGAACTTGAACGTGTACCAAAACGATGCCAGCGCCGGGTGCGCGAGGATGTCGCGGTCGAACGGGTGGAACATCATCGCCGCGTCAAAACCTTCGAATGCCCCAGCCTCGATCAGCTTGATCTTGCCGCCTCCGCCCTCCTCCGCGGGAGTGCCGAGCAGCACCACTTCCCCGCCCGCGTCGGCCGCAACGCTCGCTGCCGCGAGGAAAGCTCCGACGCCCGCCGCGGCGATGAGATTGTGGCCGCACGCGTGCCCGATTTCGGGCAACGCATCGTACTCGGCGAGGATGGCGACGCGCGGTCCTCCGGTGATCCCCGCCCGTGCGCGCAGGGCCGTCGGCATTCCTCCAAGGCCGGTCGCCACCTCAAAGCCGCGGCTCCGCAGCAGCTCGGCGATCCAGGCCGCCGCCTTGTGCTCCTCGAACCGCAGCTCGGGGTTTGCGTGAATGTCTCGAGCGAGCTGCTCGAGCGCAGGACGCTCCGCGATACGGACCTCATCGATTCGCTTGGACAGCGCGGACGAAAGCATGGCTTCAAGCCTAGCCGAAATGCGCTGCAGCTGGTGCGACGGAGCGAGCCTGTCGGCTACGTTGTCGGTCATGCGTTCCTCGGCCATTATTTTTTTCATCGCCGCGTCGGGCTTCCGTTGCCGCGAGCCGGCGGTGGGAGAGGCTCCTCGCGCCGCCGAGGCTTCCAGCGCGGCCGCTGCGGCGACGGGCGATTCAGGCCTCGAGGTCATCCCGCGCAAGGTGACCGTCGAGGGCAAGGCGATGGGCACGCACTTGAATTTCGCTGCCTTTACGTCGCAGACGCACGACGAGGCGGCCGTCCGCGCGTTGTTCGAAGCGGCGATCGTTGAGTTTCAGCGCATCGAGGCGCTCATGACAACATGGCGCCCGGGCAGCGACCTCTCGAGGGTGAACGAGGCGGCGGGCAAGCAAGCGGTCGTCGTGAGCCGCGAAACGTTCGACGTGGTCGCAGAGTCGCTGCACGCATCCGAGCTGTCGCAGGGTGCGTTCGACATCACGTTCGAGAGCCTCCACGGCCTGTGGAAGTTCGACCAGGATCTCGACCCGCATCCGCCGAGTGAATCCGACATCAAGGCCAGGCTTTCGCTCGTGAACTACAGGCACGTGCACCTCGACGCGCAGGCGCTGAGCATTTTTCTCGACACGCCTGGCGTGCGGATCAGTCTTGGCGGAATCGCGAAGGGCTATGCGGTCGATCGGGCCGTCGCGTTGCTCGACAAAGCCGGCCTCTCGGCGTTCTTCGTTCAGGCGGGCGGCGACCTGTTCACCCGCGGCCGCAAGCCCGCTCCGGCATGCAGGCCGGGGGAGCTGTCCCCGTGCGAGTGGGCAGCCGGAATTCGCGATCCCCGAGGTGCAGACGGCCGCTACTTCGCCACGCTGCTAACAAGCGATCACGCGTTCAGCACAGCCGGCGACTACGAGCGCAGCTACATCGTGGCGGGGAAGCGCTACCACCACATCATCGACCCGCGCACAGGCGCACCGGCAACCGCTTCGCGGAGCGTAACCGTGTGGGCGCCAAGCGCCCTCGTCGCCGACGAACTCGACGACGCGGTGTTCATCCTCGGCCCCGAGCGAGGCCTGCCGCTTATCGAATCGACTCCAGGCGCAGGCGCTGTTGTCGTCGACGCGAAGAACAATGTTTGGATATCAGAACGACTCAGGGGAAAAGTGCAATTGACGGGCGTTCCGTCCGAGGGCCTGTAAAACTCAAATATCCGAAGCTAACGTTTTGACAGAATGCGGCGGGCGGCGATCTCGAGATCGCGGGCACATCTAACTTCGAGCACCGCGCTGCACTCCTTGGCATAGCGCGCCATCGCGCTGTCTCCCGAAGCCCAGCTCGAGCGAGCCTCGGGACAAAGCCAAATCAGAGCTCGAACCTTGTCCCGAATGCGGGTCAACACTTCGGCTGAAGCATCATGGTAGTTGGTGCGGCCATCGCCGAGGACGACAACGGTCGTGCGGCGGTCAAGCGACGCGCCGGCAATTTCTTCAAAGTTCCGCAGCGCACGGCCATAGTTTGAATTGTCAGTGATCGACACGACGCCGCCGCCGTAGGCAGTCGCGAGCGCACGGTCGATCGACTCCCGCGAAAACAGATCGGTTGTCTCCGCGATTTCGCTAACGAAGACGAAGGAGCGCGTCCCTTCGAAGAGCGTCTGCGCCGCGTAGGCAAATTCCAGAAGGAACGTCGCGACGCCGCGCACGGAATCGCTGACGTCGCAGACAACCACAAGGCGGGGTCGATCCCGGCGGCGAACGCGGCGCACCGGCCACACCGGCACGCCACCCGTGCGCAGCGCTTTGCGAAGTGTCCGATGGGGGTCCATTCGCCCCCGCGCCGCGAGACGCTTCCGTACGCGCTCGGCGCCGCGCAGCCGCGCAGCGAAGGTTCTCACCGCGCGACGCACCGACTGAATCTCAGCCGGGTCGAGCCCGACGAACGGCTGATTGGCGAGACCGGGCCGAACAACGAGCTTGGTATCATTTAGCGCCGCCGCCTTCGCGCGAACACGCGATCTCAGGTCGCCGACCGCTTGGTCCAACTCGCGCTCGAGGGCGAGCGCCAGCGCCTCGCCCCGGTCGCCGAGGGCGTCCACAAGCAGGCTGCGCAGCGCCGCGAGCCGCTGCCTCGACTCCGTCGCCCCGACGCGATCGACGATTCGCTGGGCGAAGAACCCGGCCTGGAGCGGCGAGGCGAGCCCGGAGAGCGCGCGCTCAATGCCTGCAAGTTGCATCAATCGATCAAGGGCCGCCCCACCTTCGAGCAACGCCCCCAGACGCTCGGCGCCGCCTGCATCGGCCGTGGCTTGCCGCTGCAGCCAGTCGCGCAGCGTCTCAAGCTCCGCCGCGGTAAAACCCTGGGCTTCCAGGCGGTCGAATATCGAACGCGAGCGCAATCGGGCGCCAAAATAGCCATCAAACGCAGCTCTGAACTTCGCGAGGTCCGTTGCATCGGTGACGAGGACGAGCTCGAGCGCAGCCCGCAACGTCGCACGGTCCGCGATCCCAACGAGCTGCGCGGCCCGGAGCGCGTCGATCGCCTGCGCGGTCGAAACCTTCACCTCGGCTCGGCGAATCGTCCAGACGAGCTCATCGAAGACCCGAACGAGCGCACGCGGATCGCGCATGACTACTTCGAGGCGCCCTGCGGCTGTTCCGCCAACAGTGAGACAATCGCGAGTTCGATCGAGGCCTCAGCAGCCGAGTCAAACCCGACCCGCACCTCGCGTACGAGGCCACGCTTGTCGATGAGCACAATCGTCGGCAAGCTCCGCACGCCAAACGCGCTGAAGCTGCTTCCCACGGGGTCCGACGACAAGCTGTAGTGAAGGTTCTCCTGGCGGGCAAAAAGCGCGGCTGCTTCGACCGACTCCGAGCTCACGCCGACAACAGACAGCCCTTGGGCGCCATAGCGGTCCTGCCACGCCGACAGCAGCGGAGTCGCGAGTCGGCACGGCGCGCACCACGTCGCCCAAAAATCGAGCACGACGACACGCCCGCGCAGTGCCTGCAGGTCGGTGAACGAGCCTGTCGCCGGAACGAGCGGCGCGAATGCGGGGGCCGGTCGCCCAACCAGCTGGGCGCGCGCCGGTTCTGCCTCGGCCGGCCGAGCCGCGAGCACGACGCGCACAGCCCGTTGCGAGCCCGCGCGCTCCAGCGTCACGGGGGCGATTTCGCCCGCCGAATGCAGTCGGACAAGCCGCACAAGCTCCGATGACGTCGCGATCGGGGTGCCGTCGAAACTCACCACCCGCTCGCCCGCGGCGACCCCGGCGCGCTCCGCAGGCGATCCGCGAAGCACGCGCACCACCCGGGCCTCGACGTGCGACGTGTCGAGCTCAACGCCCAGCCAGGCCGGTCGACGCAGCGGATCGGGCTCAGCCCCGCGCGCCGCACTCACGCCCATGAGCACCGCAACGAGCGCCAGAGACCGCATTCGCGGCAGTGTAGCACCGCATCGGAGCGACAAAACAACACAGCGCGCCGGGGGATACCGAGCGCGCTGCGTAAGTCATAATCTCGCTCGGAGCGGAAAGTCCCACGTTCGCGGGAAGAATCCGGGCGGCAGAGCGGTAGCTAAGCAGAGGATTTAGGCAAAACCGAAGCGAAAAGAAGAAGGAGGGCGAAGCGCAAGAAAGGGCGAAGAAAAAGCAAGCCAGATAAGGACGCCAGGGGAAAAGGAGCCCCGGCGAAGACGCCGCAGCCCGCGGCGCATTCCCTCTTGAGCATCACGCGTGCCAAGAACGCTTTTCGTCATTTTAATCAATAATTTCATTTATTTAGCTCACACACCGCCGCGACCGCCCGAACCGACCACTGGCGCCCCGGTCGCGGTGCGCCAACGACCTCGCAATATTTGCGCACCCACCCGGCAGCGATTGGCCCTGGCGACGATCCGTCAGCTCCATGTGCGTCTGCCGTTGACAACGCTCTCGTTGCGAGTATCTTTTCGCACCCTGAGTCGCGACCACGTCGCTCTCAGTCTCGCCTCACAGCGGGAGACGCGCCCATAGCTCAGCTGGATAGAGCACTGGTCTACGGAACCAGTTGTCGGAAGTTCGAATCTTCCTGGGCGCGCAAATTTCGCATGCACTCGAACGCTCCAAGCTCCGAGCGCTCCTCCGACGAGCACTGGATGGCGTTGGCCCTGCTCGAAGCTCGCACGGCATCAGCCAAGGGCGAGGTTCCTGTGGGGTGCGTGCTCGTGCGATCCGGCGAGGTTATCGGCCGAGGCCATAACCTTCGCCAGACAACCTTCGACCCAACAGCTCACGCTGAGGTCCTCGCCATTCGTGAGGCAGCGACGGCGCAGGGTGACTGGCGGCTCGACGGCGCCACTGCCTTCGTTACCCTCGAGCCCTGCACGATGTGCGCGGGTGCGCTGGTGCTCGCGCGCGTCAACCGCGTCGTCTACGGGGCGGAAGACCTCAAGGCAGGCGGCGTCACCAGCCTCTTTTCAATCGGCCGCGATCCGCGCCTCAATCATCAATTTGAGCTCACGCGGGGCGTGCTCGCCGAGGAGTCAGCCGCCGAATTGCGGAGCTTTTTCTCGCGGCTTCGCGCGCAGGGAAAAAAATAGTCGATCACTGGGGCTCGTCCGACATTTCGTCGTCATTGCCAATTCCCGGTCGCCCCCCGCGCGCCGGCTCCCTCGGTTGGGGCGCTGGGTCGCCGACATGAAATAACTGAATATGTTCTTTGACACCTTCGGCATATTCTGCAGGGCTAATCCGCTGCGCTTTTGCGGCCACGCCCATCAGGCGAATCAGATTACCGGCCCAGTAATCAGGCATTTCGCGACGCTCATACAGCCGTTTGTGATTGCCAATTGGATTAGGCAAAATCGTCGCGAGCAGCAAGCTCTCTCCGAGCGAGAGCTCTGCTGCGGTGCGACCGAAATAGTGCTCGGCGGCAGCCCCAACTCCGTAAATATCGGGACCAAATTCGACGACGTTCAAGTAGAGCTCCATGAGCTCGTCCTTGGTAAATGCGTCTTCGAGATAGTCCGTCAAGACGACCTCTTCCAGCTTTCGCGACAGGGTCTTTTCCCTCGACAGAAAAAGATTCTTCGCGAGCTGCATCGTAATCGTGCTCGCCCCTCGCACGAATCGATGAGCACGAAGATTGGCAATTATCGACGCGCGAATTGCTCCCGCGTTGAAGCCGTGATGACGATAAAAACCGGCGTCCTCGGTCGTTTGAACCGCCACTGCCATGAACGGACTGACGTCCTCCAAGTCGGTCCACCGATCGGTCCCCGGGCCGACAGTAAGTGTACGCGGGTGACCGTCAGCGCCGACGACCTCGTGTTCGAAAGCGCCCGCGAAGCGCGCCTTGCGCAGCTGGGGCGGAATCACTCGCATGCGACACGAATCGCGAACATCATGTTCGAGCGCGAGGGCAGCGAAATCGCGCGAATCAAACGTCGTCTGCAGTGTCGCCGACAGGACACCAGCGTACTCGACTCCAACGAGGTGAGGGAGCAGCGCCCGCGGAACGCTTGCCGCGAGAGCTTGGCAGCTCACCGGCGGGACCTCCAACGACAGCGCCCCCTCGAGGTGATCGGGCGCCTGGAAGAGGGCGCCATGCATAGCCCCCTGGAAAGCCCCGAGCGACACGCGCCCCTCGTCCAACCGGAGGTGTCCATCCTGCTGAAGTTCGCCGCGCGCAGTGAGGCCCAAGTCCAGATCCTCGATGAGCTCCGCGCTCACGCGCGGCTGGAGGATCGAAAGGTGGCGCAGCGATGACGCAATGTCGAACGTCAGAAATTGTCCATCCGCCCCCAGAACGACTCGGCCCTTCCCCGCAAAGGAGGACCGCTCGGGATGCGCAACACCGAGCGCTCCCGGCTCTACGCCCAACATCGAAAGCGAAATCGGACCGCCATCGAGCGACGCCACGACATCTCCGGCGCCCATGGGCAAACGTAGCTCGGCCCGTATCGGAGCGGCGCCGGCGGAGGCGAGCCCAACAAACGACAGATCTATCGACTCGGGGTGCTGATCGAGTCTCGCAGCGCCCGGACCGACGGCGAACGACTCCGCCCTGCGCCGAACCGTAAAAGTGAGCGCCTCGACGGCCGACGGATGGGCGGGGTCAAGATGCTCGGACAGAAACGTGGCGAGTACCCCCGCGAACGCGCGAGCCCCGCGGATATCCGGCCGACGAAAATAGGCGTCGCCCGGCGCCGTCGGAGGCACGACCGCGGCGACGGCGCCATGCTCGGCGCGCGCCTCGCCCACCGGAACTTCCAGCGATGCCGCGGCAGCGCCCACGTAAAACCGCCGCTCTGCATCCACTCCCCCCGCGACCGTGCGCGCCGAAACCGTGATATCCGACGCAGCCCCCGTCACTACCGCAACGGAGAACCGGTAGCCGCCGCCCTCGCGCTCGAACTCCAGGCCCTCAAATGCAAGGGAGCCCGCTTCGGCTGTCCATCCACCCGAGATCCCCACGCCACGCAGGGCGACCGCCGCGCGAGCTCCGCTCGGCGCGATGGATTGATGGTCCGACCGCCATGCCCGCACCTGCGCGAGCAGCTCGTCGGGAGCTCCTCGAGCGTCGACACGCGCGCCTGAAACCAAGACGGCACCGACGTCGAGCGCCCGATCGAGCTCGACCTCCACGCGGGCAAGGCGCACGGTAACGCCGGGCACCCCGACCAGGGCGAGGCGAACGTCCTCGAGGACGAGCCCGCCAAACCGCGGCTGGAGGTGCCCGATGTCTATCGTCACGCCC
>CANJCO010000006.1 GCA_947473045.1 Myxococcales bacterium
AACGAGAAGCTCTGCGGCGAAAGCTCCTCGAACGAGAGCCCGCAGTCGTGACAGGCCCGCTGCTCGCTGCAGATGCGGTCGACCCCGTTTTCGCGGGCGATCATCACGCCGCCGCCTTCGCGGAGCGCGAGCTCAACCGAGTCGGTGATTCGGTCGCGAAGCCCCGCCTTGATCACGATGCGATCGATCACCGCGTCGACGTCGTGCTTGCTCTTTTTGTCGAGCCGCACGGGCTCCGCGCCGGTGTCGACCACGCGCCCGTCGACGCGCAGTCGCGAAAAGCCCTTGGCGATGGCGCGCGCCACGATCGCCTCGTGCTCTCCTTTTTTGCCGCGCACCAGCGGCGCGAAGAGCTCTACCTTCGTGCCCTGAGGCAAGGCAGCCAGCCCTTGCGCGATTTGCTCGGCAGTCTGAGCGCGCGCAGGCTTGCCGCACCGGTGGCAGTGCTGCTCCCCCAGGCGCGCATAGAGCACGCGCAAGTAGTCGTAGATCTCCGTGACGGTGCCGACAGTCGATCGCGGGTTGTTCGACGCGGCCTTTTGCTCAATCGCGATGGTAGGCGAGAGGCCTCGAATGCGCTCGTATTTGGGCTTTTCCATCTGCCCGAGAAACTGCCGCGCGTACGACGAGAGGCTCTCGACGTAGCGACGCTGACCTTCGGCAAACAGGGTATCGAACGCCAGCGACGACTTGCCGCTGCCCGAGGGCCCCGTCACGACGACGAGGCGCTTCTTGGGAATGCTGACGGTGACGTTCTTGAGGTTGTGCTCGCAGGCTCCGACGATCACGATCTCGCCGTCGCCGCCAGATCTTGCCCTCGTTTGCCCGGCCGTCACTGTCGATCGCTCACGCGAGGGCGGCTTCGATCGCCGCGCGCACTTCGGGGCCGGCCGGGTCTACGGTCGGCTCGAAGCGCGCGAGCACCTCTCCTTGTTTGCCAATCAGGAACTTGTTGAAGTTCCACTTGATGTCACCCGAAAAGGGCGACTGCTGGGTAAGAAACGCGAAGAGTGGCGAAATGCCCTCGCCCTTGACGACCACCTTCGAGAACATGTCGAACTTGACGCCGTAATTCGTAGTGCAAAACGAGGCGATTTCGCTGTTGGCGCCAGGTTCCTGCCCACCGAACTCGTTGGCCGGAAAGCCGAGCACCCGAAGCCCGCGCGCGCCGAGGGTTTCGTGGAGCTGCTCGAGCGCGGCGTACTGCGGCGTGAGGCCGCACTTGCTCGCGACGTTCACGATGAGCAGAACGTGACCCGTGTATTGTGCAAGCTTTACATCGTGACCGTCGATGGTGACGGCCGAGAAATCGTGAACGCTGGGCATGGTCGAACTCCTGGGGTGGGCTGCTGTTCGATGCTCAGCGCGCGCGGCGCGTTGCCTCAGATGCCGACGGGGTGCCAGATGGTCTTCGTCTCGAGGAAGCGCTCGATGAAGCCGAGGCCCTGCGCCTTGCGCTCGTCGTACCAGTCGGCTTGCGGCCCGTGCACTTTGACGCGCTTCACGTTGTCAGTGCCGAGCTGCTCGACTTCGGCCGCCAGCGCCTTGTCGACGCCCCACACGTCCATCGCCATCACTTCGCGGTGTCGCGCCATGATCGGGGCGAGCTCGCTCGCGTGGCCCGACAGCACGTTGACGACGCCGCCGGGAAGATCGCTCGTGGCGAGCTGCTCGCACCAGAGCAGCGGCGTACGCGGATCGTCCATGCCGCAAACTGCGACGCACGTGTTGCCCGAGGCGATGAGCGGAAGCACCGTTGAGACGAGCCCGAGGAGCGACGGGCGGGCCGGCGCGATGACGCACACGACGCCCATCGGCTCAGGCACGCTGAAGCCGAAGTGAGGCCCCGCGACCGGGTTGCTCGACGCAACGAGCGCGTGGAATTTGTCAGCAAAACCCGCGTAGAAAACGACGCGATCAATCGACGCGTCGACTTCGCGCTCGGCGGCTGCAGTGCCTCCGCGAAGCAGCGAAGTGACGAGCTCAGAGCGACGCGACTCCATCATTTCGGCGAGGCGATAGAGGATTTGGCTCTTGTTGAAGGGAGTCCGCGCAGCCCAGCCCTCGCTCGCGTTTTTTGCGACGAGCACGGCGTCACGCACGTCTTTGCGCGAACCTCGCGGAACATTCACGATGGCGGGATCGGCGCCGCCCGAGCTGCTTGCGGTCACTTGCAGGTACCTCCCGGACTCGGAGCGCACGAACGCTCCGCCGACATACATTTTGTAAGCCTTATTAACCGTGAGACGCACGGCGGGCAGCGGTGCGGGGGCCGCAACCCTGGCCGCGCGGGGGATCGATTTGGTGATGGTCTTCGTCGCCATGTCAGCCCTCGAGCTCTACGTATGCGGCGAGGCCCTGGCGCCCGCCCTCGCGGCCAAAGCCGCTCTCTTTGAACCCGCCGAACGGAGAGGTCGGGTCGAACTTGTTATAAGTATTTCCCCAGATCACACCGGCTTTGAGGCGCTGGCCCATCCAGAAGATCTTCGCGCCCTTGTCGGTCCACACGCCGGCCGACAAGCCATACATGGTGTTGTTCGCCTTCTCGATGGCTTCGTCGGGCGTGCGAAAGGTGAGAATGCTGAGCACGGGTCCGAAGATCTCCTCGCGCGCGATGCGGCTCGATTGCGCCACGTCGGTGAAGAAGGTCGGCGGAAACCAGAAGCCTTTGGCCGGTAGCGCGCACGCTGCGCTGACGCGCGTAGAGCCCTCATCTTCGCCGGCCTTCACCAGCTCCTGAATCTTGGTCAGCTGCATCTTCGAGTTGATGGCGCCGACGTCGGTGTTCTTGTCGAGCGGATCGCCCACGCGGAGCGTCGCGATGCGATCGGTCAGCTTGCGCACGATGACGTCGTGCACGCTCTCTTCGACGAGCAGGCGCGAGCCGGCGCAGCACACGTGGCCCTGATTGAAGTAGATGCCGCTGACGATGCCTTCGACGGCCTGATCGAGCGGAGCGTCGGCGAAGATGATGTTCGCCGCCTTGCCGCCGAGCTCGAGGGTGAGCCGCTTGTTTGTGCCCGCGACTGCGCGCTGAATGCGCTTGCCCACGTCAGTGGAGCCGGTGAAGGCGACCTTGTTGACGTCCGGGTGGTTGACCAGCGCGGCACCGGTCGGCCCCGCACCCGTGATGATATTCACGACGCCCGGCGGAAGCTCGCACTCCTCGATGAGCTTGGCGAGCAGCAGCGCCGTGAGCGGGGTGGTCTCGGCGGGCTTGAGCACCACAGTGTTTCCGCACGCGAGCGCGGGCGCGATTTTCCACGCCGCCATGAGCAGCGGGAAGTTCCACGGAATGATTTGTCCGGCGACGCCGAGCGGGCGCGCGCGGCGGCCCTGAAAGGCGTAGTCGAGCTTGTCGGCCCAGCCTGCGTGATAAAAGAAGTGCGCCGCCGCCAGCGGAACGTCGACGTCGCGCGATTCCTTAATCGGCTTTCCGCCGTTCATCGACTCGACGATAGCCAGCTCGCGGGCCTTCTCCTGAATCGCCCGCGCGATGCGATAGATGTATTTTGCACGCTCACGGCCCGGCATCTTCGACCAGTATTTGTCGAACGCCGTGCGCGCCGCAGTGACGGCCAGGTCGACGTCATGCGCGTCGGCCTCGGCTACGTCGGCCAGCTTCTCCTCGGTCGACGGAGAGATCGTCGAGAAGTACTTGCCGGCGCGCGGCTTCTTCCACGCCCCGCCGATAAACAGCTCGTAGCGCTTGTCGAGCTTGATGTGATCAGTCGCCTCGGGCGAGGGCGCGTAGGTCCACGCCTTGCCGAAATCGAGCGCGTGCGAGCCGCTGACGGGCTGCGCCGCGCGGCCGGCGATGGCCTTGGATTGGCTGTCGGTCTTCTTCGCCATGAATCAATCCTTCGAGAAGTCTTCGGAAGACTGGTAGTTGCCAGTCTTCTCTTTTTGAAGCTGCATGAGCACGTCGTTGAGCAGCGTGCTCGCCCCGAAACGAAACAGATCGGGCGTCAGCCACGCGTCGCCGAGCGTCTCTTTGACGATCACGAGGTAGTGGAGCGCCTGCTTGGCAGTGCGAATACCGCCCGCGGGCTTCATGCCGACTTTGCGACCGGTCGCGCGGTAGTGATCGGCAATGGCCTGAAGCATGACGAGGGTGACGGCGGGGGTGGCCGCGGGGACGACCTTGCCCGTCGAGGTCTTGATGAAGTCGCCGCCAGCGGCGATGCCGATCTCGCTCGCCTTGCGCACCACATCGTAGCTGCCAAGCTCGCCCGTCTCGAGAATCACCTTGAGGTGGGCTGCCCCGCAGGCCTCTTTTACCGCCGCGATCTCATCGAAGACTTTGCCGTACTGGCCTGAAAGCATGGCGCCGCGATCGATCACCATGTCGATCTCGTCGGCGCCGAATTCGACCGCGCGGCGCACGTCGTCGAGCTTGATCGGCAGCGGAGACTGGCCACTGGGAAACGCCGTCGCGACGCTCGCGACCTTGATATTCGAGCCGGCAAGGCACTGCTTCGCGAGCCGAACCCAGTTGGGGTAAACGCACACTGCCGCCACTTGCGGAAGCGACGGATCGCTGCCGAGCGGATAGAGCGCTTTCTGGCACATCGCGCGAACCTTGCCGGCGGTGTCTTTGCCTTCGAGCGTCGTGAGATCCATCATCGAGATCGCGAGCTTCAGCCCGGCGACCTTCGACGCCTTTTTTAGGCTGCGCTTGGCGAGAGCGGCGACGCGCTCTTCGACGGCGACCTGGTCGACCGTGGGAGAGGCAGGGTTGAAGTTGGGCGGCGCGACGAGGCGCGCGCCGGACGTTTGGTCGGCGACGGTGGCTAGGGTCACGATCGGCGAAAGTATCACCGGTTCGGCGACGATAACGAGCACAAACGCCAAAAACCCCGCGGAGGGTTCCGGCGGGGTTTCGGGCTGCAGACTTGAAGCTCAGGGCTTCGGCGGGGCTGCGTCCATCTTCGCTCGCTTGCGACGACGACGGGCGGCCTCAGCCTGCTTCTTGCGGCGCTTGATGCTCGGCTTCATGTAGTGGCGGCGCATCTTGAGCTCACGCAGGACGCCCTCCGAGGCGAGCTTGCGCTTGAGCATCTTGATGGCGCGCTCGATACCGCGGTCGCTGACGATGACCTCGAGCGGCTTGCACTGAATTGCGTCTGTAGGCATTCGATTCTCCGAAAGGACGGACTCACGTAGCACGAGGCTGCGGGCTGCGCAACCGTTCACGCCAGCCCGCGCCGGGGCTCAGCCCTTCTTTTTGCCGCCGCCCGTAATGGTCGCAGCGAAATAAGTGGTGGCGCGCTTTTCGCCCTTCTTGTGCAGGCGCTTGGAGTCGAGGCCCTCCTGGAGGGGGCGGGGCATTTCGCGGGAGTCGAGGCCCATCGACTTGCGAATGTCTTCGGCGCGCATGCCCCTGGGGTTGTCCTTCAGCATGGCGACGATCGCGTCGAGCGTGCGCGCGATGTCGTCGGGCGAGCGACGACCGAGGCGCCCGGCGCCCTTGGCCTTGGCGACCTTCGGTGCCTTGGCTGCGCTGACGACGGCGGGCTTCGAGGCTGCGGCGACCGCGACGGCGACCGAGCGCGACACGCTGACGGTGCCGGCAGCGATTTCTTCGAGCGAGGCGCTGCGGACGGCCGCGAGAACCTGCTGAACGAACTGATTGGCGAGAGACTCGATGTTCTTCTGGAACGACATGGGGATTGGCCTTTAGAGGTTTCGTGCTTCGCAGGTCAAGCGAATTGGCACATCCGGCGTGCGTGATTGGAAATCAGACTGCCTGTCTGGCAGGCGAGATGATCGACAGCAGGTAGTAGGTCACGGCTGCGCCCCCTGCCCCGACGAACCACGCGTAATCGAAAAGAACCCGCAAAGGCGCCCATATCAGGCCCACCCAGGCCAGCGCGCACCCAACCGCTGTGGCGACAATGGCAGGAGCGCGGGTGCCCCGGTAGCGGCCCTCGGGACGATAGAGGTCGGCGAGAACCAGTCGGCGCTTTTTTACGATCCAGTAATCGCACACGAGCACTCCTGCGATCGACCCGAGCCCCCCCGAATAACCGAGAAGCCATTGAAAGATATAGCCGCTCGGGTCGGCGATCAGGCGCCACGGCATCATGAAGACGCCGATGACTCCGGTGATAATGCCTCCCATTTTGAAGGAGATCCGCCGCGGCGACAGGTTCGCGAAATCGTTCGCGGGCGACACCACATTGGCTGCGATGTTGACGCTGAGCGTGGCGATGACGACCGTGAACATCGCGATGCCCACGACGAGCCTCGACTCGAAGTGACCCACGAGCTCGATCGGGTCCCACATCGCCTTGCCGTAGATGATTTGCGAGGCGCTCGTAATAATCACGCCCATCGCGGCGAACACGGTCATCGTCGAAGGGAGCGCGATGACCTGCCCGACCACCTGTTCGCGCTGCGAGCGACCGTACCTCGTGAAATCGGGCATATTGAGCGAAAGCGTCGCCCAAAAGCCGACCATCGCGGTGACGCTGGGCACGAAGACCACCCAAAACGAGCCGAGCGTCGGGAACTTGCTCGGGGTGGTCATGATCGGGCCGAGACCGTGCGCGCGCCAGATGGCCCAGGCCACCAGGAGCGCGGCCATGACGAGCACGAAGGGCGCTGCGAGGTTCTCGACCTTGCGCAGCAGCTCCATTCCGCGAATCACGATCGCGATATTAAGCGCCCAAAACAGCGCAAAACTGAGCCACTCAGTGGGAAGGTGCCCGTCGATCATCGCGCCGCCGAGCAGCGTCGGCCACCCCGGAAGCAGCGCCCGGAAGAACGTCTGCAGGGCCTGTCCGCCTATCCACGCGTTGATGCCGAACCAGCCGCAGGCGACGACCGCGCGCATGACGGCAGGGACGTTCGCCCCGTAGACCCCGTAGGCCGCGCGCGCGAACACCGGAAATGGCACTCCGTACTTTGTTCCAGGGTGGCTGTTGGCCAGAATTGGCACCAGCACGATCGCGTTTCCGATGAGAATCGTGACCAGCGCCTGCCACCAGTTCATTCCGGTGCCGATGAGGCCCGAGGCGAGCATGTAAGTCGGAATGCAGTGGGCCATCGAGATCCACAGCGCGGCGAACGTATAGGTCGTCCAAGTGCGCTGCTCGACCCGCGTAGGGGCCAGATCGTGGCTAAAAAGTGGCGAAGACTCCAAGTTGACCGAACCGCGCAGCTCGACCCGGCCATCTTCGTGCTGCAGGTGCTCTGCGTCGCTTTCGGGGCCCTCGGCGCGCGCGTGTCCATGTAGTGACGTATCCGCCATCGAGACTCCCTTGCCCGCCCGACTCCGGGCGAAAGGCGAAAAGTACCGCGCCGCGAGCCGCGATGACAAGCGGAGGGGCGCCGGCGATCTTCGTGCTGGTGACGGGCGCCGCTTTGTTTATCATCGAGCGCTTCACGCGATCGCCCGGCTCTTCGGGCGGCGCACAAACGCAGCCTTACCAAGCTCGCGACGCAAGCTCCTTGCGCGGCGATGTGGAGGAGCGATGACGGATAAGCTGGGTGACAACCGGTCCGAAGAAATCTTCGAGGATTTCAAGGGCGAGTACACGCGCGAACAGGCTGTGGTCGAGGCGAACCGGTGTCTTTACTGCGCCGACGCCCCTTGCGTGCAGGCCTGTCCGACGCACATCGAAATTCCGCAGTTCATTCGCAAAATCGCGACGGGGAACGTGAAGGGATCGGCCAGGACGATCTTCGAATCGAACATCCTCGGCATGAGCTGCGCGCGGGTGTGCCCCGTCGAAGTGCTGTGCGCGGGCGACTGCGTCTACAACCACATGGGCATGCCGCCGATTCAGATCGGCAAGCTGCAGCGCTTCTCGACCGACCACGCGTTCGACGCGGGCTGGCGCTTCTTCGAAGCCGGCCCCGACAGCGGCAAGAGCGTCGGCCTCATCGGCGCGGGGCCCGCGAGCCTCGCGTGCGCGCACGAGCTGCGACGCGAAGGACACAGCGTCACGATTTATGAAAAGCGCGCCGAAGTGGGAGGTCTCAACACCACCGGCGTCGCACCTTACAAAATGAAGGCCGACCGCAGCGTCGAAGAGGCCGAGTGGGTGCTCGGCATCGGCGGAGTCGAAGTCAAGACTGGCGTCACGATTGGTCAGGACGTCACGTTCGAGGCCCTCGAAAACAGCCACGACGCCCTGTTTTTGGGCGCAGGACTGGGCGCTGACACCGCGATGCGCATCCCCGGCGAGCAGCTCGAAGGGGTGCACGGCGCCGTCGCGTGGATCGAGAAGATGAAGCTCGCCAAGGTGCCTGCCAGCGCGCGCACGTGCGTCGTCGTAGGCGGCGGAAACACGGCGATAGACGCAGTGCGCGAGGCCGGCGGCCTCGGGATCCGGCGGGTCGTGATGGTCTATCGCGGCGCGCAGGAGAAGATGAGCGGCTACCGGCACGAGTGGCGAGCCGCACAGGTCGAGGGCGCGGAGGCTCAATGGCACGCCCTGCCCGTCGCGTTCGAGGGCGACGGAAAGGTCGAGCGCGTGCGGTGCGTGAAGCTCGACGACGCAAAAAAGCCTATCCCCGGCAGTGAATTCGTCATCGACGCCGAGCTCGTACTCATCGCGATCGGCCAGTCGAAGCTCGGCGAAATGCTCGCGACCCTGCAGGGCGTCGAGCTCGACCGGGGCCGCATCGTCGCCGACGAGCACGGACGCACTGGACGCAAGGGGCTGTTTGCCGGGGGTGACTGCAAAAACGGCGGCAAAGAAGTGGTCAACGCCGCAGCAGAGGGCAAAGCCGCCGCGCGAGCGATTCATGACTATCTGATGGGAGGCACCAATGCCTGATTTGTTCACAAACTGCGGCGGTATCACCTCACCCAACCCGTTTTGGCTCGCGTCCGCGCCTCCCGCCAACAGCGGCGCGCAAATTCAGCGGGCGTTCGACGCCGGCTGGGGCGGCGCAGTGTGGAAGACGCTCGGGCAACCCATTCAGAACGTGTCGAGCCGGTTTGGCGCGACGAACGTCCGGGGGGTGCAAGGCGCGGGATTCAACAATATCGAGCTGATCACCGACCGTTCGCTCGAGATTAACTTCGCCGAGATTTACGACACCAAAAAGAAGTACCCGAAGCACGCCGTGGTGGTCTCGCTCATGGTCGAGACGAAGCAGGAGTGGAAGGACCTCATCAAGCGGTCCATCGACGCCGGCGCCGACGGCCTCGAGCTGAATTTCGGATGCCCGCACGGCATGTGCGAGCGCGGAATGGGAAGCGCGGTCGGCCAGGAGCCCCGCGTCAATCAGGAGATCACGTCGTGGGCCGTCGAGTTTTCGAGCGTGCCGGTGCTCGTGAAGCTCACGCCAAACGTCTCCGACATTGTCCCTCACGGACTCGCGGCCAAGCGAGGCGGCGCGCACGGCGTGTCGCTCATCAACACCATCAAGAGCATTATCGGCGTCGACATCGACCGCTACGTGCTCGAGCCGCGCGTCGCGCAGCTGAGCACCAACGGCGGCTACTGCGGCTCCGCAGTGAAGCCAATCGCGCTGCACATGGTCGCCGCGCTGGCACGTGAACCGAAGTTCGGATTGCCCATCAGCGGCATCGGCGGAATCTCCAACTGGCGCGACGCAGTCGAATTCCTGCTGCTCGGATCGAGCTCGCTCCAAGTTTGCACGGAGGTCATGCTGCGCGGATATCGGGTCGTCGAAGACATGATCGACGGCCTCGAAGAATACATGCGCACGCACGGATTCGAGCGCCTCGACCAGATGATCGGCAAGGCAATTCCGAGCTTCTCCGAATGGGGAAATCTCGACTTGAACTACGAGACGGTCGCGAAGATCGACGCCGACAAATGCATCGGCTGCCACCTGTGCGTGGTGGCGTGCCACGACGGCGCTCACCAGTGCATTCACCCCGTAAAAGACGGCAAAACGCGGGTGCCCGTGATTGACGAGAGCGAATGCGTCGGCTGCAATCTCTGCAAGATTGTCTGCCCGGTCGACGACTGCATCACGATGGTGCAAGTCGACAACGGATTCGCGCCGTCGACGTGGAATGAGCACGTCACCCAGGGCAAACCGCTTCGCCCCAAAAAAGGCGCTCACTAACAGGCCGTTGAAGAACGGCCTGCTAGCCTTTCATCTCGGGGAGGTATGCACCTCCCCGCCCCGAAAAACGCGGTTTTTCGGGGTCCCCACCCCACGCAATTGGCTTCGCCAATTACTATCAGGGTGTTTTTCAACACCCTGATAAACTCACTAAGCAGGTGCCTACGAGCCGTGACCGAGGTGAACCGGTCAGCCGCCTGCCAGTCTTTCAAACCCGACGCCACGAGGAAACCATGAGCAGAATCGTCCGCTGCGGCCTGATCCAGGCCAGCAATCCACTGAACGACGAGAGCCGTTCGGTCGCCGATATTCAGAAGGCAATGCTCGACAAGCACCTGCCGTACATCGAAGAAGCAGGGAGGCAAGGCGTTCAAATCCTCGGCCTTCAGGAGATCTTCAACGGGCCGTACTTTTGCCCGAGCCAGGACCCGCGTTGGTATGACGCGGCAGAGCCCGTGCCCGGCCCGATGGTCGAGCTGATGAGCGGCTACGCGAAGAAGTACAACATGGTGCTCGTGGTGCCCGTCTACGAGCTCGAGATGCCCGGGGTTTATTACAACACGGCCGCAGTGATCGACGCCGACGGGACCTACCTCGGCAAGTACCGCAAACAGCATATCCCCCAGGTCAATCCCGGCTTCTTCGAGAAGTTTTACTTCAAGCCCGGCAACGGCGGATATCCCGTTTTCCAGACGCGGTACGGCAAAGTCGGCGTCTATATTTGCTACGACCGCCACTTCCCCGAGGGAGCGCGATGCCTCGGCCTCAACGGCGCCGAGATCGTGTTCAATCCGTCAGCGACCGTGGCCGGCGTCAGCCAGTACCTGTGGAAGCTCGAGCAGCCCGCGCACGCCGCGGCGAACGGCTACTTCATGGCGTGCAGCAACCGCGTCGGCACCGAGGCGCCGTGGAACATCGGCAAGTTCTACGGCACGAGCTATTTCGTCGACCCCCGCGGACAGATCGTCAAAGAGGCGTCAGAGGACAACGACGAGCTGCTGGTCGCCGACCTCGATTTCGGAAAAATCGAGGAGGTCCGAAAAGTGTGGCAATTTTACCGCGATCGCCGGCCCGAGGCCTACGACGAGATCGTCAAGAAGTAGGAGATTCGTATGTCGATAATCATCAAAGGTGGAACGGTTGTCACGGCTGAGGGCGAGCGCCGCGCCGATGTGCGCATCGAAGGCGAGCTCGTCGCCGAAGTAGGCCCGGAGCTCTCCTCGGCCGGCGCGCGCGTCATCGACGCGAGCGGCGCCTACGTCATGCCAGGCGGCATCGATCCGCACACGCACATGCAGCTGCCTTTCATGGGGACGGTCGCCTCCGAAGACTTCTTCACCGGCACGAGCGCGGCGGCGGCGGGAGGCACCACGACGATCATCGATTTCGTCATTCCCGATCCGAACGAGCGCATCCTGAGTGCGTACAAGAAGTGGCGCGGCTGGGCCGAAAAGAGCGCCGCCGACTATTCGCTCCACGTGGCGATCACCTGGTGGGACCAGTCGGTGTCCGACGACATGGGCGAGCTCGCCCGCGACCACGGCGTCAACAGCTTCAAGCACTTCATGGCGTACAAAAACGCCATCATGGCCGACGACGAGATCCTCGTGTCGAGCTTCATGCGCGCCAAGGAGCTGGGCGCCCTGTGCACGGTGCACGCCGAGAACGGTGAGCTCGTCTACCGGCTGCAGCGCGAAGTGTTCGAGCGGGGCATCACAGGCCCCGAGGGGCACCCGATGGCCCGCCCGCCCGAGGTCGAGGGCGAGGCCGCCAACCGCGCGATTCGCATCGCTGAAGTGTTGGGAGTTCCTATTTATGTAGTCCACACCTCGTGCATCGATGCGCTCGAGGCGATTACGCGCGCGAAGCTCGAAGGCCAGCGGGTGTTCGGCGAAGTGCTCTCGCAGCACCTCGTGATCGACGACTCGGTCTACCGAAACCCCGACTGGAATCACGCTGCGCACCACGTGATGAGCCCCCCGTTCCGGCCCAGGGAGCATCAGGCCGCGCTCTGGAAGGGCCTGCAGTCGGGCATGCTTCAGACGACGGCGACCGATCACTGCTGCTTCTGCACGCCGCAAAAGCAGGCCGGTTTGGACGACTTTAGAAAGATCCCGAACGGCACCAACGGCGTCGAAGACCGCATGGGGGTGCTCTGGCACCACGGCGTGCGTACGGGCCGGCTGACGCCCTCGGAGTTCGTCGCGGTGACGTCGACCAACACGGCGAAGATCTTCAACATGTTCCCGCGCAAAGGCACGATCGAGGCTGGTTCCGACGCCGACATCGTGGTCTGGGACCCGAACAAGAGCCGCACGATCTCTGCGAAGACGCATCACCAGAACATCGACTTCAATATTTACGAAGGCATGACCGTGATCGGCAATGCGGCCGTCACCCTCTCGCGCGGTCGCGTGCTGTGGGAAAACGACCGCCTGACGACCGAAAAGGGCTGGGGCAAATATGTCTCGCGCCCCTGCTTCGCGTCGTACTGGGAGTCGCAGAAGCGACGAAACGAGGCCGCCGCGCAGGGCCCCGTAGCCCGCACCCTGCCCGCCCGCGCCACCTGAAAATTACCGCTGCAGACTCGCAAGGAGAGTTCCACCATGATTGCCCCGTTCAAGGCCACGAGCTACGCGTTTACCCCATTTGACACCGCGCGAAACTTCATCGCCGGTGAGTGGTGCGACCCGCTCACCTCCAAAGCGTCGCAGGACGTCATCAATCCGCGCCACGGCAAGTCGATGGCGAAGGTGCTCATGGGAGGGCGCGACGACGTCGACGCCGCGGTAACGGCTGCTCGAGCCGCGTTCAACGACTGGCGCCGCGTGCCTATCCGCGACCGCGCCCATGTATTTTACAAGCTTCGCGAGCTGATGCACAAAAACATTGACGAGCTCGCCTGGCTCGTCTCGCACGAGAACGGAAAGACGTTCGGCGAGTCGAAGGCAGAGGTCGAGAAGAGCATCGAGTGCGCCGAGTACGGCTGCTCGCTTCCCAATCTCGCCGAGGGCGGAGGGCTCGAAGTCAGTCGCGGCGTAACCTGTGAGGTCGTCTACGAGCCTCTCGGCGTCGTCGCTGGCGTGGTGCCCTTCAACTTCCCCATCATGGTGCCCTTCTGGATGATTCCGCAGGCGCTGGTCGGCGGAAACACGTTCGTGCTCAAGCCGAGCGAGCGCGTGCCGCTGACCACGTTGCGGCTCGCCGAGCTGCTCCGCGAAGCAGGCCTGCCCAAGGGCGTCTTCAACATCGTGCAAGGCGGCAAGGAAGTCGTCGAGGCGCTGTGTGATCACGAGCACATCAAGGCGTTCGGTTTCGTCGGCTCGACCAAAGTCGCGAAGGCTGTGTACGGCCGCGCCTCGACGGCCGGCAAGCGCGCCCTCTGCCTCGGTGGGGCCAAAAATCACCTCATCGTGGTGCCCGACGCCGACGTCGCGGTCACGGCGGACAACGTCGTGGCGTCGTTTATGGGATGCGCGGGGCAGCGCTGCATGGCGGCTTCGGTGCTCGTCGCCGTGGGTAACGTCGACCACATCATAAGCGCGGTCGTCGAGCGCGCAGCGAAGATCAGCACCGGCACCGACATGGGCCCTGTCACCACCGAGGCCGCGCAGCAGCGCATCGTCGCGTACATCGACGGCGCCGAAAAGCTGGGAGCCAAGGTGCTCCTCGACGGCCGCGGGGCCGACGGCGGAGCGGGTGGATACTGGGTAGGTCCCACCATCCTCGATCAGGTCGACCCTTCGATGCCGGCCGGGTGCGAGGAGATTTTCGGACCGGTCCTGTCGATCGTTCGCGTGCCGAACCTCGAGCGGGCCATCGAGCTCGAGAACGCGAGCCCCTACGGCAACGCTGCGTGCATTTACACGACGAGCGGCGACGTCGCCCGGCGCGTAATGGGAGCAGTCGAAGCAGGCATGTGCGGGGTGAACGTGGGTGTTCCCGTGCCGCGCGAACCTTACGGGTTCGGCGGCTGGAACGACTCCGCGTTCGGCGCCGGAAACATTACTGGTTGGGACGGTTACCGATTTTGGACCCGGCAGCGGAAGATCACGACCAAGTGGTCGCTGCAAAAAGACCAGAACTGGATGTCGTGAGGAGCTCGTTTATGGATTCGAAAGAGATGATCGAGCTGTGTCAGAAGCACAGCCTGTTTTCGTGGTCAGCAACCGGCAAAGTAGACCCGATGCCCATCGCCCGGGCCGAGGGCGTTTACCTGTATTCGCCCGAGGGAAAGCGCTGGATCGACTTCAACAGCCAGCTCATGAGCGTCAACATCGGTCACGGGCATCCGCACGTGATCGAGGCGATCAAGGCGCAGGCGGAGTCACTCTGCTTCGCGGGACCGAGCATGGCCACCGAGGTGCGCGCGCGACTTTCGAAGCGCCTCGCGGAGCTCGTGCCCGGCGATATCAACACGTTTTTCTATACGCTTGGGGGCGCCGAGGCGAACGAGAACGCCATTAAGGCGGCGCGCCTGTTTACAGGGCGGCACAAGATCATGGCGCGGTACCGTAGCTACCACGGCGCGACCCACGGTGTGATGTCGCTCACGGGAGACCCGCGCAGACTTCCGAATGAGCCCGGCATGGCCGGCATTGTTCGGGTGATGGACCCGAGGCCCTACGACTATTCGTTTGGGTCGACTGACGCCGAGATTGTCGCGAACAACCTGGCCTACATCGAGGAGACCATTCAGTACGAAGGGGCCAGCTCGATTGCCGCGATGTTCATCGAGACAGTCACAGGCACCAACGGCATCTTGCCGCCGCCCGAGGGTTACCTCGCGGGCCTGAAGAAGCTGCTCGAAAAGTATGGCATCCTGCTCGTATGCGACGAGGTCATGTGCGGCTGGGGTCGAACCGGAAAACTGTTCGCGTTCGAACACGGCGGCATCGTCCCTGACATTGTCACCATGGCGAAGGGCCTGACGAGCAGCTACATGCCGCTCGGGGTGATGGGGCTCTCCGACCGCATCGCGAATCACTTTCGCGACAATGTGTTTTGGGGAGGTCTCACCTACAATGCGCACCCCATGTGCCTCGCTGCTGCGATGGCGGTCATCGACGTGCTCGAGAGCGAGAAGCTCGTCGAGCGCTCGGCGGCGATGGGCCTGATCATGCGCGAGCACATGGTGCGGCTGGCGGCAAAGCACAAGTGCGTTCGCGAACACCGCAATATTGGGCTGTTCGGCATTATCGAGCTGCAGAAGAACACAAAGGGCGAGCGCCTCGTGCCGTACGCAGGGGCGCATCCGGTGATGGCGAAGCTCGGCAAGTTCTTCAAGGAAGAGGGCCTGTTTACGGTGCTCCAGTGGGGCGGCGTGATGTGCAATCCGCCGCTGACGATCAGCGAGACGCAGATGGCAGACGCGTTCGAGATTATCGACCGCGGACTGTCGATCGTCGACGAAGTCGTCGAAGGATAGCCGCGCCGGATCGCGTCCGTCGGGCGCGCGCACGATGCATCGGACAATCGCCGCCGCCACCCCGTCTTCACGGGTGTCGGCGGCCGTTTTTTTCGCGGTTCGGCAGTCGTGAGACCGCGGTTGTGATTCAGTACCGAAGGAGGGACTCGAACCCTCACGAGGGGTAACCTCGGCGGATTTTGAATCCGCTGCGTCTGCCATTCCGCCACTTCGGCATCTGTCGAGCGCCCGAAGAACGACCGACGCTTCGCTCAGTAGCATAGCTGCGCGGCGCGACCTCGGCGATTTGCCAAAGGCGGCTCGCACAAAGTCGGGAACGACTGGGGCCACCGGTGTACTAAACGCCAAGACCCATGCGCACCCCCGTCGCCCTTGTCGCTCTCGCTTCGGTGCTCTCCGTCGCTCCGCTCGCCGGATGCCGCGACCATTCGAAGGACAACGCGCGGCTGGCCGTAGCTGACGTTGAGCTGCTGGCCGCACAAATCGAGCGCGACGTGGCTGAAGTGCAGCGCGGACTGCCCGAGGGCGCGAAGAAAATGGCCAGCGTGTATCTGCGCGGCGCCGACCCTCATGAAGATCCCAGCGGCACGCGGCGGGCGCTCATCAAGGCGCAACGCGAAGTACCCGACCTCAATATTTCGAAATCGACCTTCTTCGCGCTCGCGGACGACAAGGGCATCGGCCTGCGCAACAACCTCGAGCAGGACGCCATGGCGGGGCAGGACTTGCTCAAGCTGTTTCCCGCGCTGTCAAAAGCGCTCGCCGGGGAGTACGTCGAGACAGTCGGCAGCTTCGGCGGCCCTCCCAGGCCGAGCGGCCCCGACCGGGACTGGATCGCCGCAGCGCCCGTGAGGACCGAGGCCGGCAAAGTTGGAGGGCTGTTCGTGACCGGCTGGTCATTGCGTGCATTTTGCAGGCATTTGAACGAGGTCTGGAAACACGAGCGCTCCGAGCAACTGAGGGCGAGCGGCGACACAGGGAAGCTGCCGATATTTTACGTGGCCATCTTCGACAAGACGGGCGTGTACAGCGCTCCGTTCACGCCTGAAGTAAGCGAAAAGGCGCTGACCGAGGCCGACCTCGTCGGCAAGACGGCGAGTGGCACGTTTTCGTCGCCGATCAACATCACCGACCGCGATTTCGGCTACGCCGCGAAACGAACCCCGCAGCTCGGTCCGGACGTGGGCGTCGTCGTGCTCCGCAGCGACCTGTAGCTCAGGGCGAAGGCGCGGTGCCGAGACGACCGAACGCGTGAACCGCGTAGGCGAGGAGCGCCCAGCCCGCGACGGCGACCGGACCGCCGACGGCCTGCGAGGCAGTCGCCGCGACGATGACGCCGACAGCCGAGAGCGATGCGCCGGCCAGCAGCAGTGCGCGCGCCCGCTTGGCGGCGGCGGTCAGGGCCACTGGTCCTCGATCGCCTTGCGAAGAAAGTCGCGAACGTCGCGCTCGAGCTTGAGCTCGGCCGCGATGTTGGTCGTCGTGTGATCGTCACCCGACAGGTCGTCGTGCATGTAATCGCGCTCGAAAAGCACCAGAACGTGAACGCCCTCTTCGTCGCCCGGCACGACGATGAGAGCATCGGAGTCGGGTGCGCGCTTGGGCAGGACGTCCGCCAGCGCGGCCTGCTGTTCGCGCGTGAGAAATGCCACGCCGAATTTGCGCTGGGCTGCGGCGACCTCGAGGTGAACGCTCCGGCCACCCAGCACGGTCACAGCGCGGTTGGTGTCGGGATCGATGTGCGCTCCCTTGAAGGTGCGAACCATCACCTCCGACGCGCGCCGCTCGTCGACAGGGCGCTGCGCGTTCGGCGCTCGCGCGGCCGGAGCGCCACAGGCGATGACCATCGACCCGACGAAAGCCCACAAAAACCGATTTGTCACACGCGCAACGCTAGCCGAGACGGCGGCTTGTCGCTAGGTTCCGCGCATGGCGGCGACCGACCCGACGAATGGCCCGGCTCCGCCACTGCAGCCGAAGGCGAAGGCGCGGTTCGCTGCGATCGACGTCGGCTCGAACGCCATGCGCATGCGCATCGTCGAGGCGAGCGCGCCCGATCGAAGCGGTCCTGCGTCGCGCAGCGCCACCGCGTGGCGCGAAGTAAAGAGCGAGCGCGCGTCGGTGCGGCTGGGCACCGAAGTCTTCACGACCGGACGGCTCGCGCCCGCATCGATCGGCGCAGCGTGCGCGGCCCTCAAGGGGTTTCGCGAAGCGATGGACGACGCGAAGGTCGACGCTTACCGCGCCACGGCCACGAGCGCAGTTCGCGAGGCTGAAAACGGCGCCACGCTCGTGGAGCGCGCCCTTCGCGAGGCGGGCGTGCACCTCGACGTTATCGAGGGCGTTGAAGAGGCCCGCCTGATCGAGCTCGCGGTCGTGCGCAACGTCGACACGCAGGCGCGGCGCGTGATGCTCATCGACGTGGGCGGCGGCTCTACAGAGCTGACGCTGCTCGACGACGGCAAGCACGCGTTCTCCATTTCGTTGCCGATCGGCACCGTGCGACTGCTCGAGACCCTGCTGCGCGACTCTGGCGGCAAGGGCCTCGACAAGGGACGGCAGCGGCTGCTGTGGGAGATGGTCGATCGCGCGGTCGCGGAGGTGCGCGTGCACCTCGAAAAGACCAGCTTTGAGCTTCTGATCGGCACCGGCGGCAACATCGAGACGCTCGCCGATCTCTGTCCCGCGAAGGGCGATGCGGGCAGCGACGCGCGCGCGGCCGACGTCGCGCAAGTGCAGGCGCTCTTCGGAAAGCTCGCAAAAATGACGCCGATCGAGCGACAGCTCACCTACGGCCTCCGCCCCGATCGCGCCGACACGATCGTGCCCGCCGCGGCGATCTTTCTGCGCCTCGCGGAAGTGTGGAACGCGGCGACGATCGCGGTGCCCGGAGTTGGCCTCAAAGAGGGCATTCTCGAGGAGCTCGTCGACAAGCACTTTCACCTCGAAAATCGCGACGAACAAGCCGCGAGCGTGCTCGCCGCGTGCACCCGGCTTGGCCAGCGTTACCACTTCGACGAAGCGCACGGCGAGCTGGTCGCGAAGCTCTCGGCGCAGCTGTTTGACGACATGCAGTCGCTGCACGCGTTTGGCGAGCGAGACCGGCTGCTGCTGCGCGCCGCAGCGCTGCTTCACGACATCGGCGACTTCGTTCGGTACGACGGCCACCACAAGCACACCTACTACCTCGTGCTCAATTCTGACCTGATCGGCCTCACGCCGGAAGAACGCGCGATCGTCGCCAACATCGCGCGCTATCATCGCAAGAGCCTCCCCGAGCCGTCCCATCCGAATTTTCGGGAGCTCGACAAAGACGCGCGCGGGAAAGTCCGCGGGCTCGCCGCAATTCTGCGCATCGCCGACGCGCTCGATCGTGAGCACCTCGGCAAAGTCAGCGGCGTGCGCGCCACGGTCGACCGGGCGCGACACCGGCTCGTGCTGTCGATCCAGGGGCGCGAAGATCGCGAACTCGAAGAGTGGACGGTCAAGGCGAAGTCGGAGTTGCTCCGCGAGGTATTCGACCTCGACGTGGCCTTCAGCTGACGAAAATTGCGTGTGGCGACGCACTTCACGAGGCTATCGTACCCGCCCATGCGCAGAGGTTCCGTAGCCGTCGTCCTCGCGCTGGCTGTGGCTTCCGCGGCTTGCGCAGGGTCGCGCGTGCCCGACGCGAAGACCGCGATTGAGGCCTACGCGCGCGCTGCGGAGAGCGGCGACAGCGACGCTCTGTACGGCATGATGACGGAGGCCTCTCAGCGCGGCCTGACGCAGGCGCAGTTGCGCGAAGCAGTGTTGGCCGAGCGCGCCGAACTTGCGGAGCAAGCGCGCGGTCTGACCGGGAGCGACGCGAGCGTGAAAGCGATCGCGCGGCTGCGTTTCGAAGACGGCGAAGAGGCCGCCCTCGCCCTCGAGGAAGGTCGCTTTCGCGTTTCGGCGGCGGGCGCCCTGCCCGGCGGCGGACGCACTCCCGAGGAGGCGCTCGATCAGCTGCGGCGCGTGCTCGCGAGGCGCAGCTACGCCGGGCTGATGCGCGTGGTGACGCCGCAAACGCGGGCGCTTATCGAGCGCGATTTGCGCTCGCTCGTGGAGGGCCTCGAGAAATCCGACACGCTGTCTCCTCAGATCACGGGCGACTCGGCGACCGTCAAGGTGCCGGGTGGCCATCAGGTGCGCCTGCGCCGGGACGGTGCGATCTGGCGCGTCGACGACTTTGACTAGCAGGACGTTGAAGCAGCGGCCTGCCAGCGCCAAGCCGCTGGCTACTTCGTGTCCGCGCCTCCGGCGATCGCGCGCCGGCGCATCAGAAACGGTGCGTGAACCTGATCGTCTTTGTAGTTCGAGCAAAGCGCGTACATCGCGACGTTGACGGCGAGTCGAATCGCTCGTTCGCGCTGCGCGTCGCCGCCGGGAGTGACCGACTGTTCCCACACCCCGGTTGCGCTGCGCGCCAGCGCTCCGCCTACGTCGTGCTGCGAGAAAATCACCTGCGCCGCACCTCCGCGCACAATCGCGTCGAGGGTCTTTTTACCCGCGACGCGCCCTTCCGCGCGCGACAACAAGTAGAAGCTGCGAAACACGACGTGATCGCTACCCAGCGCGATCGGGACGCTGTCGGGGAGCACGCGCGCCAACTCGCGGCGGGCGGCTCGACCGAAGTCGCTCGCATCTCCTGAAGGACCGACGCCAGCGTCATCGACAAACATCACGCCTCCGAGCGTGAAGAAGTTATGAAGACCTGCGATCTCAGCGCTGGTCAGGGCTGCGACGTCGGTGCGCCCGCTCCAGTACACGAACGGCGCGTGGCTGATTTCGGGAGCGTCGGCGCGCACACGCGAAGGTGCGAGGCGTGCGGGCGCGCTGGTTCGTTGCACCAACTCCCAGGCCCAACGGGCCGCCGCGGTGGGGTACGCTGCGTCGGTCTGGCTACCCGTCAGCAGCACGCGCGGATCGAACGCGCCCACTTCGCCGAATGCGCGCGCAGGTGCAGGCGTCAGCGCCAAAAGCGCTGCAGCGAGTGCTGCGAGCACCATCCACAACGCGCTGCCGACCCTCACCCGGCAACGAGTAGCGCGTGCTATGGGGGAAGTCGATGCGAACGTCTCTGGCAGCGCTCGCCGCTCCTGCGGCTACGGGCGACCCTTCGACGCGCCTTGCAGCCAGCTCCGACCTGCCTCCGTGGCTCCTCGGGGCCACCGCCGTGCTTGCGCTGGCAAGCCTCGTGCTGCTCGCGGTCGAGATGCGAAGGCGCGAGCGCGGCGGTCTGCTTATCGCCGCGACCGGCCTGCTTGCGATCGGAGCGCTCGTGCTGGCAGTGCTGAGGCCCGTAAGGATTGCAGCGAGAGAGAGCGTCGTGGGAGCGCGCGTCGTCGTGCTCGCCGACACGTCGCGATCGATGGCGTTAAAAGACGGCTCCGGCTCGCGCGCAGACGCCCGCGATCGCGCGATCGCCAGCCTCTCAAAGCAAAGCGATCAAGTGCGTCTGGTAACGCTCGGGTTCGGCGACGGGCCCGCTTTGCCGTGGTCTGCCGGCGCGCCGTCGATCGCTGCGCGGAGCGACCTCGGCACAGCGGTGCGCAGCCTCGCGGCGTCTCCCGACGAACGCCCTGCCGCGATCGTGCTCGTGTCCGACGGGCGCCTGGACGATCCCCCGGAGGCAGCCGGCGTCGCGGCGATGCGCGCGCTCGGCGATGAGCTGAAGGTCCCGGTTCACGTGATCGCGACCACGCGGAGCGCTCCCGCCGACGCGAGCATCCGGCGCGTGGGACTCGCGGGAGCGGCGGTCGCCCATGTGCCGCTACCGCTTCGCATCGAGGTTGGCTGCGACGGCGGCCTCGCATGTGATGAGTTGACGGTCACGGCGCGCGAGCTGCGCGAAGACGGTACGCCGGCGCTGCTCGCGTCCGGGTTGGCCCATGTCGACAGGACCGGGCACGCGACGCTGGATTTGACCGTCACGCTCGAACGCGCGGGCATCCACGTGCTCGAGGTGGCGCTCACGCCGCCATCCGGCGACACCATCGCCGGCAACGATCGAAGGCTGCTTCCGATCACCGTGTCGCGCGAGCGCGTGCGCGTGCTGCACGTCGCAGGACGTCCGACCAACGACGTTCGCGCCCTGCGTGAATGGCTGAAATCCGATGCGTCCGTCGATGTCGTCGCGTTCTTCATCCTGCGCACGCCGACCGACGCTACGAACGCGTCGCAGGACGAGCTCGCGCTGATTCCGTTCCCCGTCGACGAGCTGTTCAGCGAGCACCTGCCGAGCTTCGACGCCGTGGTTTTGCAGGACTTCGACGCACAGCCCTATGGCCTCGAGCGGCACCTGCCCGCGGTCGCATCTTATGTCCGCAGCGGCGGCGGACTCATCATGGTCGGCGGCGCGAACTCCTTCGTCGCGGGCGGCTATGCGGGCTCACCGCTCGCCGGCGTGCTGCCCATCGCACTCGATGGATCATCCGGTGCGACCGCCGCAGACACGGCGACGTTTCAACCTTCGTGGTCCGAGGCCGCTCGAGCCGCACCGCTGCTCGCGGCGCTGAAGGGCGTCGTCGGCGACGAGCTTCCCGTCATGCCGGGAGCCAACGTGCTCGGTGACGTTCGTCCGGGCGGCGTAGCGCTGTGGACGCACCCGTTCCGCAAGACCGCATCCGGCGCGCCGATGCCGGTTCTCGCGATCGGCGAGCAAGGCAACGGCCGAAGCATCGCGCTCGGAATCGATGGCGCATGGCGGCTGCGCTTTTCGGATCTCGCGGCCCGCACTTCGGGGCGAGGCTACGGCGCGATGTGGGACGGACTGCTCGGTTGGCTCATGCGCGATCCCCGCTTCGAGCCCGCGCAAATCGAAATCGCCGCGTGCGTCGCCGATGTCCCCAGCTCGCTCCGCGTGCGCGCAGAAGCGCTCGGAAAGGCCCGTGCCGACATCACCATCGAAGTGTCACGGATGGACGCGCAAATGCCTCCGATTCACCTCGAGAAGAAAGACGCCGCGCTCGGCGAACCGGTCGACGTGGCGCTGCCTGCGCTCGCCGAAGGAGGCTACGCCGCGCGCGTGACGTTTGGCACCGGCAGCGCCACGCTCAGGCAGTTCGCTTGCGAGGCTGGCGGAGATGAGTGGGCGGACTCCCGGCCCGATGGCGATCGGCTCGAGCAGCTCGCAAAGACCACAGGAGGCCGATTCTTCTGGGCCGATCAGCGCGTCGCCGTGCCGCTGCCCGCGCCAACCGTGGTCAGTTCCGAGCGACACGTCGTGCCCCTCGCACCGCCGTGGTTGTGGGCGCTCATCGCAGCGCTCGCTTTCGGCGCACACGCGATCGCCAGGCGCCGCGGAGGGCTCACGTGATCCGCCGTCGACTCGCTCGCGCACGCGCCCGTGCTACAATTTGCGTTGTGCGTGGCTTCGCGCTCGCGGTGGTGTTCGGGCTCGCAGGTTTCGCGACGCCCGCGCACGCGCTGAGCTGGCCCGACGTGGCAGACCGCGTCGAGAAAAACCTCGCCTCGCCCGATGCGAGCGCGCGTCGCGCAGCGGCGGCGGAGCTCGCTACCCTGGGCGGACCCCGGGCTTCCGCCCTCGCCATGCGGGCGCTCGTCGACGTCGACGTCGAGGTCCGCATCGCCGCCGCAGATGCAGCCCTTCGACTCGACCTCTCAGCGGCGACCGACGTCGTGCTCCCGTGGTTGGGCGATCGCGAATCGCGGCTTCGCGTAAAGGCCTGCGAGGTCGCGCGCGCCTTGCCCAGCGAGCACGGCCCCGCGCTCCTTGGTCGCGCGCTCGCAGATGCCGAGGCATCGGTCCGCGCGGCCGCAGCAGACGCGCTCGGCGGCTCCGGCTCACCGGAGGCCGTGCCGCCGCTGCTCGGAAAACTCGATGATGCCTCCCCGGTCGTCCGAGCGCGCGTCATCCGGGCCCTCGCGCAGCTCGCCGACAGCCGCGCGGTGATTCCGCTCGTTGGCAAGGTCCAGGACTCGGTCGGCGATGTTCGACGAGAAGTCGCGCGCGCGCTGGGCGAGCTCGGCGATACGCGGGCTTCGCAGGCTCTGCTGCTGCAGCTTCGCGACAACCTTCCCGAGGTGCGTATCGATGCCATCGCCGCGCTAGGGCGCCTTCGATCCAGCGATGCAGTCGACGCGCTCGCTCCGCTTTCGACTGATCGCAACCCCGCGCTGCGAATGGCGGCCATCGCCGCGCTCGGCAGAATTGGCACAGCGGAAGCCGTACGAGCGCTCGTTGCAAACCTGGGGCGCGCAGAAGACGCGAGCGGCGGCCTCGACGCGACGCCGGTACGCGAGGCGCTCGTAAACGCGGGGCCCACCGCGCTCGTCGCGATGCGCGAATTGCTCGCGGGTCCGGTAGCGGCGTCGATCGCCACGAGCGCCGCGTGGGTCCTCGGCGCGCTGCGCGCAAGCCAGGAGAGCGGCGCCCTGATATCGGCGATGCGGCGGGGCGCGCTCCCGCCGGCCGCGTGCCTTCGGGCGCTTTCGCAGACCGGTAGCGACGCCGCGCTTCCCATCGTCCTCGAATTCATCGGAGACCCGAACCCTGCCCATCGCGCCGAAGCAGCGCGCGCCGCGGCGTTGCTGTTGCGCCCCGAAGGTCCCGATGGGCGAGCTTTCGAGCCGATCGAAAACGCGCAGCGTGATCCACACCATTCGAGCGAGGAGCGCGCAAGCCTCGTTGTGCTGCTCGGGCGCACCGGAGCCGCTCGCGCCGCGGCCACCCTCGGCGGGCTCGCGCGGTCGCAGGACAGCGCCGTTCGCCGGGCCGCCATCGACGCGCTGACCGACCTCGGAGCGGCCGCAGCCACGCAGAGCGACGTGCTCGTCGAGCTTGTCAACGACCCCGATTCAACCATTCGGCTCCGCGGAGCGATCGCCCTCGCAGCCGCTGGCGGCAGTCGCGAACGCGACATGCTTACCCGGCAATTGATCGAACCCGAAGAGCACGACCGCGCCGCGCTGCTCATCGCGCTCGGAGGCATCCTGTCGCGCGAGCCGGGCGATGCAGCGGTGCGTACGCTCGTGGGAACGCTCGACGCCGCTGCGGGTGCGCAGCGCGACGCGTCGCTTGCGGCCATCGCGAGAGCAAAAAACGGTAGCGCGAGAGCTGCGCTCGCACGCAGCGCCGCGAGCGAAGACGCCGCCGAGCGTCGAATGGTCGCGTCAATCCTCTCCGCTCAGGCGCCGGCAGACGTGATGCCGCTGGCCGTCGCGCTCGCGTCGGACTCCGACGCGACGGTGCGCGCCGAGGCAGCGTGGACGCTCGGGAGCCTCGGCAGCGCTGCCGCGGCAACGAAACTCACGGCGCTCACGCGAGATGCAAACGTTGATGTCTCGGCGAACGCGGCCGCTGCGCTCGGACGCCTCGCAGCCCGCGACCGGTCGCCAGGCGCGGCGCGCCTCACGTTGTGCCCCCTGCTCGGCTCAGCTGCGACGCCTGCCAACGCACGCGCAAACGCCCTCGTCGGACTCGCCCTCGCTCACGCGCGCTGCGAAGGCACGGCAAAATTGGAGCTTCGCGCGCTCCGACACGAAGCCGAAGTCGTCCGCGCCGCGGCCGCACGCGCCCTGCGCACCGATCCATCCCCCGACGACCTGCGCGCGCTCGCACAGTGCGTCACCAACGACCGCTCCGCGCGGGTCGCTCGCCGCTGCTCGGAAGGCCCGCGCGCATCAGGCAGCGCCTCGGCCGCAGTCACGGTTTACGTGACCGGCGAGTCAGGCACCGTCCCCCAACCCGGAGCCGCGTTCCTGCTGGAGATGAGCGACGGTATGTTGCACGCGGGCACCACCGATCGACGGGGCGCCGTCACCGACCCGATGGCCCCGGCCGGCGAGCTTGTGCTCCGGCGCTCAGCCGCCCCGTGACTCGGGCGTTCAGCCCTTGAAATAGGCCGCAGCGCACACGTCGTTTTCCCAAATCTCGACGCGCACGACCGAGAGCCGAACGTCGTCCACTTTCGCCGCGAGGTTGTCGAAGACCACGCGCGCGATGTTTTCCGCGGTCGGATTCACCTCATCGAACGGCGCAATTTCGTTGAGGAAGACGTGCTCGTAGGGTTCGACGAGCGCGCGAAGCGTTGGCCCCAGCTCGTTGAAGTCCATCACGAATCCCCGCGAGTCGAGCTCGGTGGCTCGCACGGTGGCCTTGATGCGCCAGTTGTGCCCGTGAAGGCGTTCTCCCTCGCCGGGCGCAAGCCTGAGCTGGTGCGCTGCAGCGACGACGGTCTCGGTGCTGATTTCCCACATGCTGCGCGCAACCTAGCACTTTCGGCGCGCGACGTGTGCGCATGCTAAGGCTCTCGCGTGCGACCGCGACGACGTAGAGCCCGCAGCGAAGACCCCGAGCGAATCGAGTTCGTGCTCGGGCGCGCCGGCGAGGCGCGATTCGCTCCCAAACCGCCACCGCTGACCGCGCGACAGTGGGCCCAGGCCGTGGGGCTCCGCATCGCAGATCGCACCAAGCCCCTGTCGCTCGAGCGCGGCACTTTGGTCGTTCAGGCGGCCTCGTCTACGTGGGCGAGCGAGCTGTCGATGCTTCGCGATCCAATTCTCGATCGCCTTCGCGCCCAGGGCATCGAGGTGCGCGAAGTGCGCTTTCGCGTCCAACCGATCGCCCCGCCGCCGCGCCCGGCCGAACGCCGAAAGACGCGCGCCGTGCCTCCGCCCGCGCCGCTCCCGCCCGAGCTCGCCGCAGCGGTCGCCAATGTGCAGGACGCAGAGCTCGCGAGCATCATTCGCGACGCCGCGAGCCGAAATCTCGCGTGGCAGGACAACCTCACCCGCGTCAGCGCAGGGCAGCCAGCCGGTCGAGCCCCTCAAGTCGCTGAAACAGAAAGCGATCCGCCGGCCCGTAGGACGTCACCTGCGCCCGCATCGCCTCGACGTAGGCGCGAAGGCGCGTGACATCGACCGGCCCGACCCGGTGCAGCGCACTGTACAGTTCGTCGAGGACCGACGCGGGGCACAGGCAAGCCGCGCTGCCGTAGAGCTCAATCACGCGGTCGGCCCAGATCGCTTTGCCCGTCACGATCGCAAGTTTCGCCGAGAGCCTACCCGCCTGCTCGAGCAGCGCTGGGGTGACGCGGCGCCCGGAGCGGCTCGTTTCGAGCACGTCAGCCAAAGGAGCCGCGAGCATACGCTCCGCCTCTGCGGCGCGCCCCATCGCAAACGCCTTGTCGGCCACGCCGGCGAGCATTCGGAAGGTGTCGGCTCGCCGGATGGTGCTGGGATCGTATCCGCTGGACGTGTCGTCCACGGGACCCGACTCCTGTCCATCGCTCAGCGACGGGAGCGTTTGCGCGATTTGGGCGAGCGCCACGCTGCGACCCCCGGCGGCGGCGGAGCCTGCCGCGAGCACCGAAAGCGTCAGCTCCTGACCACCGATGCGGACCGTGGCGCCGTCGGCGAGAGCAACGCGGCCCGTAATGCGCAGGCCGTCGACGAGCACTCCGTTGCGGCTCTGCAAGTCTTCGATCGTTACGCCGTCGCGCCGCACCGCGAGCAGCGCGTGGCGCCTCGAGATCAGCGCATCATCCAACGAAAGATGGCACTCCGCGCTGCGCCCAAGCACAAAGTCGCCATCGACCAGTTCGATGTCTTGCTGCTGGTGGCGCAAACGGAACCGCATAAATAAAACATAAAACGATACCCTCCCGCGAGCGGATCGTGCAAGGGCCTGACTTCAGCCGCCGGGCGCCAGGCCTACAAAGCGGGCGCTGAAGGGTTCGCGGACCGCGAGGGGCAAGCTGCGCAGGGCCGCGGCGACCGCGACCGCCAGGCGACCGCGCAAGGAATCGGGCAGCCCAAGCATCGCGTCGACTGCGCCCTCCGACGGAAGGCAGCCCGACTTCGCGCTCACGCGCAGCAGGCCAGCGAGAGCGCTGATATCGTCTGTGACCACAGCCACCCGGACGGCCAAACGCGCGGCGGCGTCGAGCTGAGACGGGTCGAGCGCGTCGTGAGCGTTCGCGCGCTCTTCGAGCTGCCCGACGATGCGCAGCATGGCCCGTGATGCGTCTGCAGTGCGCCCCAGCGAGAGCGCCTTTTCGACGACCTCGGCCAGCAGCTGAACGCTCCACGACTGCTGCGCCCGGCCGTCGAGTTTCCCGGTGAACGTGTCTTCTTCGTCGGCGGACCTTTGCTCGGTCGACCCGCAATTGGGGCACGACACGAGCTCACGCGCATAGGGAAACCGGCAGCGCACGCAGTAGCTGAGGCTGCCGGTCGTCCGCCCCGAAAGCGCAGCCGGCGCATCGGGCACCTCGCAAAACACCAGCTCGTGCGTGCCGATGCGAATGCGGTCGCGATCGCTGAGCTTGGTGCGTCCACGAACCGCTACGCCGTTCAGCTTCACGCCGTTACGGCTCTTGAGATCTTCGCAGTACGCGCCGTCGTCGCCGATGACGATTTGCGCGTGTTCGCGCGAGACGAGCGGATCTTCCAGCGTGACGTGGCACTGCGGGCTGCGACCCATCGTCGTGGTGCCCCGCGCGAGGTCTACCTCCTGCATCAAAAACCGAAGACGAAATCGGGCCAATTGTGCTCCTCACCTCGAGCCTACCAGAGCGCCGCGACAGCGCCGAAGCCTTCCCTCAACGTCCGCGCGGACGCCTTCTGAGCCTAGCGCACCCAGGTCGCGACGCTGCGATACTTCTAAGCGCAGGTCACGCGGATCCATGCGCTGCGCCTTCCGTGCTATACGTCCCAGAATCTTGGACGCAACGCTAGAGGCTCTGATGAAGGTTTGCCGCGACGTGCTCAGCCCCCTGATTCGGGCCGACGGCGGCGAACTCTACGTAGTGAGTGCAGCCCCGGCTTCGGTGCACCTCCACCTGGGCGGCACGTGTGGCGGTTGTCCAGGCGCGGCGATCACGCGCGACTCCATCATCGATCCGGCAGTGCGCGCAGTCTTTCCGAAAGCCACGCTGCGCGTAACCACGGGCTACCTCATTCCCGACGGCGCCCAGAAAATGTGAAACGCGCGCCTCGCTGTGCGGGGCGCGCGCTCGTGTCGCTCGCGAATGCGCGGGCGGGTTACTTCTTGGGTTTGGGGCCTTTTCCGGCGGCGCTCGAAGCAGGCTTCGCTGCGTTGGGATCCTGCCTTCCGAGGCCCCGCGTGACCGTCGCGATGCTCGGGTCGAGCGCGAGCGGATCTTCTTCTTTGTTCATGCGCAGGCTGGCCAGCGCGCCGAGCGTTGCGCGGTCTTCGACGATGACGCCAACCGCGGGCGGACTCTCGGCGGATCGATCGATCACGCGAAGATGGGTCGCGCCGTCCTGCCAGTCGACGGTGGCGTTGCCAAGGTTCTGGGCCGGATCAGGCAGCCGCAAGCGACCCGGAACATTGAGAAGCACCTGCATCTTCGTGACGGCTTCCTGGAAGGACTTGCCGAGCAGCCCGCCCTCTTTCAGCGGAACTTCGTCGTAGATCTTCCACAGGCGCTCCGCGGGTGGCGCTCCGATGAAGAAGAAGTATCGGCGCTTGCCAGCACGGTCGGCGTACATGAGCGACTCGTGGTTTCGATACGTGTATTCTTCACGAATACCGGCGCGATCGTAGCCCGTCGGGGTGTCTTTGAACTCGACGAACGTCGACAGGACCGCGACCTTCTTGCTCTCGCGTTCCGACTCGGCGGCCTGCATGCCGACGCCGGGCTGCATCTTCGCGAGCATCGGGTTGTAGTCCTGATCGAAGAGCCCGCCTGCTTGCGTGTATTCTTTGCCAACGTCCGCGTGGTTGGACCCCCACTTGAACTGCTCGAGCTGCTCGGCCAGCGACGGAACGGTCGCCGGCTCGGGCGGAGGCACCGGAACTGGTGCTTTGACTGGGGGTTTCGCCGCGATGCTGACGGCCGGAACGACGCCGAGGCAAAGGACCCCTGCGATGACGAGATGGCGATAGTGCCGCTTCATGGCTCCCTCACTGGCGCGATTTGCGCGAAAATTGAGCGTATCTTTAATCGGAGTCGCCTTCAAGACGACGCTCGCCGGCGCTTCTGGTCGAGTTGCAGCCGGCTTGCTCCAAGTTAGACGGACGTCGCCGACAATCGATGGACCTCGGTCGCGCGTCATGGACTCCGGCGGTGCTTGCTACTAAAAAGTGCCTCATGCTGCGCTCGCTGGCCTACTGGTTACCGCTTGCCTCGGTCGCGTTTTCCGCGTGCGGCGGCCCCGAGGCGAGCGCTCCGCTGCGCGCGCTGCCCGCCTACGAGAGCCGTGACGCGGCGTTGTTCGACGACGCGATCGAGGCCAGCGCCGTCGGCCTTAACCTCGAAGATTCGGCCCCCGTTCGCGCTGACGCAGTGCTGCGCGAACGCACACAAACAGGCGACGCCGTGGTGCGCGTCCGCGTAGAAACCGTGACGGCCAGCGCCGACAGCGAGGGCACGCGCTATCAAATCGCGCTTCGTCCGCTCGCAACCCTCGCGGGCACGCGCGCCCCCTCAGGAACGTTCACGGTGGTTGTCGACAAGCGGTCGCCCGCGATGGGAATCGTCAAGAGCTTCGACGCGCGGCTCGGCGGCAAAACGTTCGTCGCATTCATTCGCGAGTTCCAAACCGGCGAAGAGCGGCGCTTCCACTTCCACTTCGCGGCCGACAGCAAAGAAGTGAACGCCGCCGTCCGCGAAGCCGTCGACCTTCAGTAAAAGAGCAGCAGAGAGCAAGCCAGTCATGTCGATCGAGTTGAAGAGCGCCAAAGAAATCGAAGCCATTCGCGTGTCGAGCCAGATGGCCGCCGAGACGTTGCTGATCGTCGGGGACCAGCTCCGTGCCGGCATGACGACCGACGACATCAACACGATCGTCCACGACGACACGCTGCGGCGCGGGGCCACGCCGTCGCCGCTCAACTACAAAGGCTTTCCGAAAAGCGTGTGCACTTCGGTCAATCACATCGTCTGCCACGGCATACCCAGCGCGCAGGTGCTCAAGAACGGCGATATTATCAACGTCGACGTCACGACGTTTTTCAACGGCTTTCATGGCGACACGTCGGCGACGTTCTTCATCGGAACCCCGAGCCCGAGCGCACGGCACGTAACCGAAATTTGCCGCAAGGCCCTCGACCTCGGCATCGCCGAAGTGAAAGACGGCGCGCGCTTCGGTGACATCGGCGCAGCGATTCAGCAGTACGTCGAAGCCAGCGGATGCAGCGTCGTCCGCGACTTCGTCGGGCACGGCATCGGGCGACGCTTTCACGAGCCTCCCCAGGTGAAACACTACGGAAGACGCGGCACCGGCGAGCGCATGCGGGCCGGCATGGTGTTCACGATCGAGCCGATGGTGAACGAAGGCGGCTGGGAAATCGAAGTGGACGAACGCGACCGTTGGACGGTGACGACCGCCGATCGATCGCTGTCCGCGCAGTTCGAGCACACGATCGTCGTCACCAAGTCGGGCTGCGAGATCCTCACCGAGCGCAAGCGACCGCTTCGACTGAGCGAGAGCGTCCCCGCCGTTTTTGCGAGCTGACCCGCGGACGCTTCACCGGCCGATTGGGCTGCGCCCGCCGTCCGCGGCCCGGGGGACTTGCGCCGGCGCAACGCAAAACCCGAGCGACGGCTCGAATACGCTCGCTTCAGGGCATCCGAGCGAAGGCGGCGCGGGAGGTGACGGCGGCGCCGGCACAGGCGCTGCGCACGCGGATACGGCCGCGAAAAGCGCCATGAGCGATCGCCGGCGCATGGGTGTCAGCGCCTGAGCATCTCGGCCGCGGTGCGGCGCGCGGCCTCGGTGACTTTGACCCCACCGATCATGCGCGCGAGCTCGGCGACGCGATCGTCTTCGGTTAGTCGCCTCACCTGCGTGAAGGTGCGCCCGCGGCTTTCGGACTTTCCGACAACAAAGTGCGCATCGGCGAGCGCGGCGATTTGCGGCAAGTGGGTGATGCAAAGCACCTGACGATGCGCGGCGACATCAGCGATCGCGCGGCCGATCACCTCGGCGATGGCGCCCCCAACACCTGCATCAACTTCGTCAAACACGTACAGCCCCGCGGGGCCCTTCTCGGCCAGCACGCGCTTGAGCGCCAGCAGGGCGCGGGAGAGCTCTCCGCCGCTGGCGATCTTGCGCAGCGGGCGAGGCTCTTCGCCAGGATTCGGCGCGATCATGAACTCGACCCGATCGAGGCCGGAGCGACCCAGGCGCGCGCCATCGACGACGAGCGTATCGCTCGAGACGGCCTCGGCACGCGACACTTCGACGAGCACGCGGGCGCGGCCCATGCCGAGCAGGGCGAGCTCCCTGCCGATCGCGTCGGCGAGTCCATCGGCAGCCTCACGGCGCTTGCGCGACAACGTGCGCGCAGACTTCGACAGCGAGGCCAGGCCACCGGCCATCGTAGTCTCGAGCGCAGCGATGCGATCGGCCGCGCCCGCGATCGCCTCGAGCTCGGTGGTGAGCGCGCGACGCTGCTCGAGCAGCTCCGCGGTCGACGGCCCGTACTTACGCAAGATCTTACGCAAGCGGAACAACCGCTCGTCTACCTCGGCCGCGCGTGCCGGGTTGTGCTCGACACCGTCCGCGTATCGCGACAGCTCGCGCGCGGCGTCGGCGAGCTGCGATCGCGCAGCTTCAAGCGCTTGCGCATGGGGAGCCAGGGCGGAGTCGATTTCAGCCGCGCTCTCGAGATCTGCGGTCAGTCGCGCGAGCTCGTCGCACAGCGCCGACTCACCCTCGTACAGCGCATCGGCGGCATGCCGGGTCGCCTGCGCGAGCTTCTCCGCGTGTTTGAGACGCGCAGCCTCCTGTTCGAGTTCGAGCTCTTCGCCGGCGCGCGGGTCGAGGTCGTCGATCTCCCTCAGCTGGAACGCGAGAAAGTCTTCGCGCTCGGCGCGGCTGCGCTCCTTCTCGCGAGCCACGTCAAGCTCACGGGCGACCGCCGAGAGTGCATCGACCTCCGCCGCGAGCTTGTCGCGACCCGAATCGAGCCCTCCGAACGCGTCGAGAAAGCCCATGTGCGTCGCCGGGTCGGTGAGCGACACGCTCTCGTGCTGCGAGGCGATGTCGCAGAGATCCGCCGCGAGCTCTGCGAGCTGGCCGGCCGTGCACAGGCGGCCGTTGAGATAGGCGCGGCTGCGACCCTCGAGCGGCACGATGCGCCGCACGACCAACTCGCCGTCGAACGGCACCCCGCTCGCGTCAAGCTTCTGAGCGACCCGAGCCTGCGCGTTTGCCTCGATCGAAAAAAGGGCCTCCACCTCGGCCTCTTTCGCTCCCGCGCGCACCATTTCCGGCTTGCTTCGGCCTCCGAGCACCAAGCCCAGGGCGTCGACGAGCATCGATTTCCCAGCCCCGGTCTCGCCGGTCAGCACATTAAAGCGAGCGCCGAGCTCGAGAGTCAGGCCCTCGATCAGCACCAAATTTTGAACGCTCAGAGTCTGAAGCATGGCCCCTTTGTGCTTTACCGCGCCCTCGCCGCGGCCCCAAGCGATTGCTCCCGCGCGCGCCGCAGTTGACGATTGCGTGGGCATTTCACTAGCGTACGGAGGGTCCGCTCCTGCCCGGAGCGCGACATCTCAAGCTAGATCACAATCATTTCGACTACTTGCGAAAACGCGCGATGCCCAAGACGACCTCAGCCAAACGCAAGCCAGCCTCCCGAAGTGCCGCCAGCGGCGCCGATCCGATCCCGAGCGCCCGCTCGTCGCGGACGATTTCCGATGCGAAACCCGCCCGGCCCAAGCGTGACGACCCCAAGCCGAAGCGCCCGGCCCGCGCGCGAAGCCACACGCCTCGCCTGCCGCCCGAGCCCCCCGCCCGTCCGCTGACGCTCGAAGAGCGAAGCGCGCGCGTGGATGCGCGGCTCCTGCGGGCCGACGCCGCGTTCGTGAAGCGATTCCGCGAGAGTCTCGACATGTCGTGGATTCACTTCGACAGCGCCATCGAGGGCGTCGTGTATACGATCCAGGAGCTGAAGGCCGCGATCGATCCGAGCGCATCCGTCGAGGTTGACTCAAGCCTCCAGCCGATCTGCGAGGAGATTCGCCGCCACCGCGAGGCGCTCGATTTCGTGCGCGATTTCGCCCTCAAATCGAAGCAGCCGGTCACGGTCGATACGATCAAGCAGATCTATCTGATCCTTCACCCCGAAGAGGGCGACCTCAAGACTGTCAAATACCGCAAGGACATCCCGCAGCACCGGCTGTACTTCCACGAGTACGCGGCGCCCGACAAAATTGCCCTGAAGGTGCGGCAGGTCGTCGACTGGATTTACGATCCGGAGACCAAGAAGACCCGCAACGCCGTGCGCATCGCAGCGCGCGCTCACTACGATCTGCTCCGCGTGTTTCCGTTCGCGACCGACAGCGGCACCGTGGCGCGACTCATGATGAACCTGCTCATCATTCGCGCCGGCGTGCACCCCGCGATCATTCACTCAACCGAGCGTCAGCGCTATTACGACGCGCTCAAGGGCGCGAGTACGGCGATGAGCCAGATCGTGGTCGAGTCGATCGAGAACAATCTCGCCTCGATTGAAAAGCTCCTCGACAACTACGAGCAAAGCGCGGCCCACTGAGGCTCGATGCTGAAGAAGCGCGTCATCCCGTGTCTTGACGTGCGCGATGGCCGCGTGGTCAAGGGCGTCGCCTTCGAAGGCCTCGTGGACGCGGGCGACCCCGTCGAGTGCGCGGCGCGCTATGACGCCCAGGGCGCCGATGAGATCACCTTCCTCGATATCACGGCTTCTCACGAGCGGCGTGGCGCGATTTTGAGCGTCGTCGCCATGACGGCGGAGCAGATTTTTACGCCGCTCACCGTTGGCGGGGGCATCCGCGATGAGCGCGACGTCAAGGCCTTGCTCGACGCGGGGGCCGACAAGGTCAGCATCAACACAAGCGCGGTTGTCGACCCTGCCCTCGTCGAGCGATGCGCGGGCGCGTGGGGATCTCAGGCGATCGTCGTCGCAATAGACGCGAGGCGCTCGGCGACAGGGTGGGAAGTGTTCATCCACGGCGGACGGACGCCCACAGGCAAGGACGCGGTGTCGTGGGCCGGCGAAGTCGCGCGCCTCGGAGCCGGCGAAATTCTTCTCACGAGCATGGACCGCGACGGCACCCGCGCGGGCTACGATCTCGATTTGCTGCGCGCCGTGACATCCGCCGTCGGCGTGCCCGTGATCGCCAGCGGCGGGGTCGGCACGCTCGACCACATCTGCGACGGGCTGCGCGCCGGAGCAGACGCAGCGCTCGCCGCGTCGATATTTCATTCCGGTCAGCACACGATCGGCGAAGTCAAAGAGCTGCTCGCCCTCAAGGGCATTGCCGCGCGCCCAATCGCGGAGGCGCGGTGAACGGGCCCCTCGACGAGTCGGTTACGCTCCAGGAGATCGTCGCGATCGTGTCCGCGAGGCGCGTGCCGCTCGCGCCCGAGCTCGCGGGCTACCTCGCCCTCGAGGTCGCGGAGCAATGCGCCAGCGACGACGACGACGTTGACCCTGCGCAAATCTACGTAAGCGACGAAGGCTCTGTGGCCGTCGTCCGCGTTCGAAAAGCGAAGGACGCAGACTCCGCGGCCGAGGCGACCGTTCGCGGATTGCTGGCCAAGTTGCTCGAGGCCAGCGGCTCGCAGACCCCTGCGCTCGCCGCCTGCGCACGCAAGCGGGCATCCGGAGGCGTAGCGGCGCTGGCGACAGAGCTCGAGGCCGCGCTGATTCCGGTCAACCGTTCGGCAGGACGTCGCGCCCTCGCACGCCTCGCGCGCGAGGTAAAGCGCGTGGTGCTGGGCGTTGGCCGAAACGCGTCGCTCCCGACCTCGGAGCGCGGCGGGAGGGTCCCGACAGTCGCGCCGCCGGCAGCGGCCCCCGCAGCGCCCATCGACCCGCCCGCAGCTGCTGCGAGCGTTACGACCCCCGCGAGCGAGCCTGATTTGCCCGCCAGCGCCAGCGCCAGCGCAACGCTCAACGTGGAGCCGCCTCCGCGCGCTGCAGCGGCGGCGAGCCCCTCCGTCGACGCGCTCATTCGTGACTTCAAAGTCTCCGACGAGCACGGTGACAAGGCCTTGTCGCGAGAGCTGCGCGCGCTCGCCGGCGTTGATGTGACGCCCCCGCCGCCCGTTGTTGCGGCGCCAACGCCGCAGCCAGCGGTGCGCGAAACACCGCGCGATCGGCGGGCCGCAGACGATGCCGACGACAGCAATCGGTCGCTGCCTGTCGACGGCGATCGGCACGCCACGACGGCACCCTCGCAATTCAAGCGACGTCCCGCGGCTGGCGCGGCGACGGAGGTCAGGTCGCGCGGCGCTGGCGCCGGACTCGCGGTCGCGCTCGTTGTCGTGGCGCTGCTGGCGGCCACGACCTACGCGCTCAAGCCCGACTGGTTCGGCGCAAGGCGGCCCGACAAACCAGCGCCCGATTCGCGCGCCCCCGAAGCGGTCGCCCGAGCGGCACAGACCGCGGATTCACCAGCCCAATGCCGCACGTCGCTGATCGTGACCGACGCGCCCGAGGGCTCCGAAATCCTGCTGCGCGTCGGGCAGTCGCCTGCCGACATCGATCGCATGCCGGTGGGCGTACGCCTCGAATTCGTGGCCTCCGCTGAGGGGTACGAGCCCAAGCGCGCCGTTGTGGCCGCGGGCGGCGCCTGGGACAAGGGGGCCAACGGCAGACCCCGCCACGAGCTCACCGTGCAGCTTGAGCGGTCGAAGGCCAAGCCCGGGCAACCGGACGCGTGGCCCCCGGGTGAACCGGGCAGCGTCATCGGAGGAAGCGGCAACGGGGCCGGCGGGGTCGTGCACCTCGTGTCGTCACCGCAGGGAGCAGAGGTTTGGCTGCTCGCCGGTCTCGGCCCGCGCGAGACCGTCGACGATCTCGCCGCATGCGATGTCGACGTCGACCTGCTCATCGCGGGGCCGAAATTGTTCCGGAAGCGCCTGCACGTCCTCGCCTCCCAATTTCAGCCCGATCCTGCAAAACCGGGCGGCTGGCGCACCGCTCGAATTTCAGCCGCGGCGCCGCTCAGTCCCTGACCCGTTTCCAGCTCGCGCCGCCCGAGGCGCAAAGGTCTGATAGCCTCACTCGACTCAGGAGAATTTCGATATGCACGAGCAAGACAAAGCCATGATTCGCGCTCTGGTTCCCGTTGCATGGGCAGACGGCGTTTTCGCCGACTCCGAGCAGCAGACCCTCGAGGCCCTGCTCGACGCATTCGGGGCCACCGACGCCGACAAGGCCGAACTTCGCGCGTTCGCTGCCGAGAAAAAGACCCTCGAAGACATCGATCTGCAGGAATTGTCGGCCGATGATCGACGCGCGCTCCTGCAGCACGCGACGCTCATGTCATGGGTCGACGGCTCGCAAGGCCCCGAGGAAATTGCGCTGCTCGACGCGTTTGTCTCGCGCCTGAAGATTCCGGCCGAAGAAGGAAAGCAGATCATCGCGGTGGCCGCCGAGCGGGCAAAGCGGCATCTGGGCCTGCTGAGCTGACCGTTTGCAGCCTCACACGCGCGTGCGCAGGGACTCGATCTCTTTGAGCAATGCTGTGGGGCTGAACGGCTTCGTGTAGTACGCGGTCGCTCCGGCGGCCGCAGCGCGCGCCTTGGAGTGCGAATCGTCCATGGCGCTGATCACGAGTACGGGCACCGCCTTCGTGGTCGCTTCCGACCGCAGGCGACGACACACGTCGAAGCCATCCATGCCTCCTGGCAAATTAAGGTCGAGGAGCACCACGTCAGGCCGCTGCGCGAGCGCCGCCTCAATCGCTCGCGCCCCGGTAGACACCGCCACAACCTCGTGCCCGCGACTGGACACGAGCGCTTCGATCATCTGACGGATCGACTCCGAGTCTTCGACGATGAGGATGTGCATCGACCCTTCAGGATACACCCAAAGCGGGCAAACTTGGACGTCGTTGTGGCCGTCGTCAGCGCGAAAACACTAGGCCTACGCGAAGTCCCCCGCCAGGCGCATCGGAGAGCTGCACAGCAGCGCCGAGCGACAGCGCGATTTCGCTCGCGAAAAATAGCGGCAAGTTGCTCGGGCGACCGCAGGTTCCAGCTTCGATCTCTAGACCGGCAAACGCGCGGCGCGCATTGACGGGCAGCGGCGGGCCGCTGTCGTCGATCTCGAGGCAAGGGCCGGGCTCCTGATCGGTCAGCTGGACGATCACCCGCGAGTCGCGCGGAGACGCCGCGAGCGCCTGCGCGAGCAGGCAATCAACCATCAGCCCGGCCGAGCGAACCTCGACGCGCGCAACCAGAGGGCCGGCGAACGCGCGCAGCTCAATCGTGACGCCTTGCCGATCGGCGCGCGCCGCGCAGGCCTGCACGCGAGCAGAAACCAGCTCGGCGATATCGACCCCGCCGCGCAGCTCCGAAGCGTCGACAGCTCCCACGTTCGCGAGGAGCATCGCGAGCTCGTGCGCCTCTGTCATCGCCCGACGGGTCGCGGGCAAACGTTCGTCGGCCGACTCCGGCGCGGCGGCGAGCTCGCGCAGCGCGGGCGCCAGCGCGGACCGCAGTTCGGCAGCCAGTCCAGCCGAGAGCGCCCGAATGGCGGGCAGGCGCCCGCCAGCGTCTGCAGCGGAAAAGCCGGGCGGAAAGGTCGACGTCGACGCCGGCTCATCGTGCGCTGAATACGCCTCGGCGAGTTCGCGAGCGTAAGCTTCGCCTTGCTTGCGCGCCTCGTCGAGCTCTCGCTGCAGCGCCTCACGCTCCTGCCGTTCGCCGACGTTTACCGCCGGCAAACTAACGACTTCCATGCCGCCTTCGAGTTCGAGACGACCGCCAAAACGAATCGCCATGCGCGACAGCCAGGCGCGCTCGGTGGCGGCCGAGGCCGAGCTGTCGGGGCCGAGGACCGCGCCAATCTTCACCTCGTCACCATCGCGCTTGATGCTGATCGCGCCTTCGCTCCCCTGCCCGTGCCCGACGAGGAGCTGCATCATTCGGCGAAGCTCGCCTTCGTCGCCGAAGACCTCAGTGCCGCTGCCCGGCTCGATCGACACGCGCGCGTCGGGCGCGATCTCGTAGAGAAGCGCGGCGAGGTCCAGGCGCCCCCGGCGGGGGCTGTGCTTCGCCGGCTTGTGGTGCAAACCAGACAGCATGCGCATCGCGTCGTCGAGCGCGTCGAGCGTCGCGTCGAGGGCTTCCGGCGCATCGGACACAGTCGCAGGCGGAGGCTTGCTCTGTAGAAACTGCACGCCAAGGCGCAGGCGTTCTGCCGCCCCTTGCGCTTCCTGGGTAAGCAGCCAGCCGAGCTCCTGCCGCGTCAATTTTCCGTTGGACACGCGGCCAGCATACGCGAACGGCGCACCGACCAAAAGCGCAACGGAGCGCGAGCGCGCGCTGCTTACTTTCGCGAGGGCGTTCGCGCCGAGCCCGCGCAGGCCCAGTCTCGTTCCACACGAGAGGCACACCACGACGCGGCGAGCTTCGCCCCGCCCACGGCGAGGGTAATTTCGGCGGCGGGTGCAGGCAGGTTGACCGCCTTCGCCGCGCGCAGCGTCGCCATCGCGGCCGCGTCGCAGATCAACGCAGCGGCACCGACGCCCGCAAGGCACATGCTGAGCGAGCTCGGAAGCGACTCGGCGACGACCGCCCGCACGTGGCTCGCGCCGTTCAAGGCTGCCTGCGTGGCGGCCCGCGCTTCGTCGAGCGAGGCGCAGACGACGAGGCATGGGGCGCTGATCGAAGCGAGCGACGAGCCGGCTACGACGGCCAGAGACTGAGCCGCTTTCCACGGCGCTGCCGCGGCGAACGAGGCGATCGCGCGCTTGGCCCCCGCGTCGACGGGGCGCTTTTCGCGAGCGACGAGGACATCGTCGGTCGGAAGCGTTCGTGGAACGGTCACGCGAACCGGCCGTTTGAAGCCGCGAGGGTCTCCGATTTCGCCCGTCGCGACGGCGAACGCGAGCGTCTCGGCCGATGCCACGACGAAGCCCCTTCCCGGCGACGCGGGCTCCGGATCGCTGGTGCGCACGCTGACGGCGCCGTCTTCGGGCGGCGGATACATTTCGCCCGTAAGCACGCGAAGATCAGGCTCGATCAGCCGCGCGCCGGTCGCGACGAGGTCCGTCAGCGCGCCCTCGGCGGCGAGCACTTCGAGCATCTGGCGCGTCGGAACAGCCAGGAGCAAATCGAGTCGCGGGGGAACCCGCTTCGACTTGAGCAGCGCGGCTGCCGCGAGCAAATCACGCAAGGTCGCGCCCGAGTCTCCGCCCAGAAGCGCCTGCGTAACGGGCTTTCCGGCGAGGTCGCGCACGCTGCGAACCTTTCCCTGCTCGTCGCGCAGCAACGGATCGACCGCCGACAGATCGATTTGCACGATCTCTTCAGTCGGTGCTCCGGCGTCGGGCGCGAGGGCCCGGTGTGCCTTCGACCGCCGCTGATCGCGAAGGTAGACCTCCGTACGCTCATCGCTCGTAAACACCACCGCCCACGCGCCGAGTTCGGGCGCGAGCGACGCGAGTACCGCACGCTCGGCCACCGACAGCAGCCGAGCGCTCGCACCAACGAACTCAAGCACGACCGGAGCGCGATGCTGCGCTTCGACGCGCCGCACGGCTTCACCGAGACCGCGGCGAATCAGCTCGAGCGCCACATCGCGAGCGCACACGAAGGGCCGCACGCGCCCGGTCAACTGCACCTGAATGCTGCGGGGCGGGCGCAAGGTGACGCGGCCGGTCACGAGCGCCTCGGCCAGCTGCGAAGGCGGCGCGAGCACAGTCAGCATTCCGACGCCGCCGCTCGACGCAAGTCGGGGGTCGTCCGTCAGGCAGAGCCGAGCAGGACTGGCAAAACGCTCGAGATGCACCGCCCCCGGGAACCCAACGCCGGGCCGCCCGACGAGCACGCCATGACTCAGATACTCCGCCGCTGTCGCAGACGCCGGCGCGTCGACCGTCGACACGACCGCGCGTCCGTCGTAGGCAATGGCAACTTCAACGGCAGCCTTTTTCAGGCCGTAAGATGCCGCCTCGGCGAGCACACGCCCCGGCTGACGCGAGAGCGCGACCTGATCGACTTTGACGACAGTAAAGTCGCCCGAGAGCGACGGGTCTTCAGCCCGTCCCGCGAGGACCTTTTGGGCCATCGTGCGCGGGGGATCCCCAGCTTTGGCGCGCATGCAGTTCTTTGCCTTGACTGCTCGGTAACGAACACGACTGCAGGAACACGAGCGCCCGGAAAGCTACAACCTGCCAGCCTGCGGAAGCAAGGGCTAAGGGCGAACGGACGCCGCACCGGCGCGGGCGCAACCTAGTTGACCGTGCCGCCAGCGCGCATCTAGGGTGCCTTGCATGTTCAAAGATGCGCTCCGAGACATTGTGGAGCAGGTCGACGGCGGCCTCGCCGGCCTCATCATGGATGCCAGCGGCATTACGCTGGAGCGCTACACGAAGGCGGGCGCCACGGTCGACATCGACACGGTCGGCATCGAGTTCGGCGTCGTGGTGAGCGCGGTGAAGCGGGCCACCGAAATGCTCGAGGCCGGCGCTCCGCGTGAGCTCGCGGTCACCACCGCCAACATGACCACCATCATTCGCATGCTCGACGACACGTATTTTCTGGCGCTCGCGCTGTCCCCCGAAGGCAACGTCGGCAAGGGCCGGTACCTGATGCGAACGGCCGCGCCGAAGATCACCGCCGAGCTCTGACGGGTGAGCGCTCCGCAGCTAAGGGTGCTGTGCCTGTCGGGTCCGAACCTCCAGCTGCTCGGAACGAGGGAGCCGGAGGTTTACGGCCCAACGACCCTCGACGAAATCCACGCCTCGTTGAGGGGCGCCGGCGCCGCCCTCGGCGTTGAGGTCACCTGCCGCCAAAGCAATCACGAAGGCGAGCTGGTCGACTGGATCGGCGCAGCGCGCGGCGCGTTCGAAGGGCTGCTGCTCAACGCGGGAGCCCTCTCGCACACGTCACTGTCGCTCTTCGATGCGATCAAGGCGGTGTCGCTGCCGTGCGTCGAAGTCCATCTCTCGAACCCCGAGGCGCGCGAGCCCTTTCGTCATCACTCGATGATCGCCGGGGCCTGCCTCGGCAAGGTCACCGGATTCGGGGCTCACAGCTACGCGCTTGCGCTGACCGGACTCGCGTCTCACCTGTCGGCCAAAACGCGCTGACGACGCGCGCGTGCCGCGCTGCGTTGACACGCGAAAGCTTTTTCGCAGCACAGCAGCCCTTCCCTAGCGAGTTCGCAAAGGGCTAGTGTTCGGCTCCTGATGATGGAGATCGACAAACTTCGCGCCCTGATCGACGTGCTCATCGAAAAGGACGTTGCCGAGTTCGAACACGAAGACGAATCGGCCCGCGTGCGAATCGTGCGCGGGAAGGTCGTCGCGAACGCTCAAGCCGCGATCGCCGCGGGCTCTTCCGGCGCCGCGCCCGGCGTGGCCCCGAAAGGCGAGGACCTCGTCGATGACAGCAACGCCTTCATCACGAGCCCGTTCGTCGGCACGTTCTACCGCGCGCCAAGCCCGGACGCGCCCACGTTCGTCGAGGTAGGTTCGGTAGTTCGCCCCGGGCAGAGCCTCTGCATCATCGAGGCGATGAAGCTCATGAACGAGATCGAGAGCGACGTGTCCGGTACCGTCGTCGAAGTGCTCGTTCCAAATGGCAAGAGCGTCGAGTTCGGCCAGAAACTCTTCCGCGTGAAGAAGGCCTGACGCGGGCCGCGCCATGTTCAAGAAGATCCTCATCGCCAACCGCGGCGAGATCGCGCTGCGGATTCTGCGCGCGTGTCGCGAGCTCGGCATCAAGACGGTGGCCGTCCACTCTGAAGCCGACGCGCGGGCGCTGCACGTTCGGTTCGCCGACGAGGCCGTGTGCATCGGCCCGGCCGCGGCGACGAAGAGCTACCTGAACATCCCCGCGATTATCAGCGCAGCCGAAATCACGGCGGCCGACGCGCTGCACCCGGGATACGGGTTTCTGTCAGAAAACGCCGAGTTCGCGCGAATTTGTCAGAAGTGCAACATCACGTTCATCGGCCCGTCTCCTGAAGCGATGCGCGCGTGGGGCGACAAGGTCACCGCGCGCGAAAATGCGGCGCGGTTCGGTCTGCCGCTGCTGCCGGGAAGCGCCGTGCTGCGCGACGCGGCGCACGCCATCGAAGAAGCAGGTCGCATTGGCTACCCCGTGATTCTCAAGGCCTCCGGAGGCGGAGGAGGTCGCGGCATGCGCATCGTGCGCGCCGCGAGCGAGATGGAAAACAACTTCGCGCAGGCGACCCACGAAGCCACGACAGGCTTCAAGAACCCTGACGTGTTCCTCGAGAAATTCATCGAGCGCCCCAAGCACATCGAATTTCAGGTGCTGGCCGACTCACATGGCGGCGTCTGGACGCTTGGCGAACGCGAATGTTCGCTGCAAAGGCGCCACCAAAAAGTGATCGAAGAAGCTCCGAGCCCCGCGCTGTCGGCCGAGAAGCGACAGGAGCTGGGTGAGGTGATTCGCGGGGCCATTCGCGCGACCGGGTACCGCTCGCTCGGCACACTCGAATTCATCATGGACGAGGACAAAAACCTTTATTTCCTCGAGATGAACACGCGCGTGCAGGTCGAGCACCCCGTCACCGAAATGGCCACGGGACTCGATCTCGTCGCGCTGCAGATCCGCGCGGCAGCGGGCGAGAAAATCGAGCTCCCCGACACCCGCCCCTGGGGCTTTCGTGGCCACGCGATCGAGTGCCGCATCAACGCCGAAGACCCGAAGACCTTCGTGCCGTGGCCTGGGCTCATAACCGAGTACCATCCCGCCGGCGGCGCGGGCGTCCGCGTCGACTCGGGGGTCTACGGCGGCTGGCGTGTGCCCGCCGATTACGACTCACTCATCGCGAAGCTGATCGTACACGCCCCCACGCGCGCTGAGGCCATCGTGCGCATGAGGCGAGCGCTTTCGGAGTTCATCGTGGGGGGCATCCGCACCAACATCGAACTCCACAAGCAGCTGCTCGACAATCAGGAGGTCATCGACGGAACGATGACCACCCGAACGATCGAAAACATGCTCTCAGCCGAAAAAGCCAAGGGCTGAGTCAGCGCGGTCAGTTGCCCTCCCAACGCAGGCTCTCTCCCTGCGTCGTGGAAATGCGCTGCTGGTTCATCCCCTGATTGTTGCTCGTGTACAGGCCGCCACGCGTCGAGAAAAACGCCACGGTGCGACCGTCGGGAGCGCAAGCAGGATACGTGTTCGAGCCTTGATCCTGGGTGAGTCGCTTCATGCTGCCAGCGCTGCCATCGGGGCCCACGCTGAAGATGTCCCAGGTAGCGCCGTCGCGTCCCATGAACACGATGCGGGCGCCCTCGGGGTCGTTGCACCATGCAGGCGCCATGTTGTAGGCGCCGCGCCAACTGACGCGTTTGTTGTCGACGTAAATCTGGGGACTCCCACCTTGATTGGACACGTAGGCGAGCTGCCCCCCCGGGCCGAACGCGGGGTGCGTGTTGAGACCTCCCGTTGTGGCGCGCGCGAGGTTGGACCCATCGGCGCCGCCGACCCAAATGTCGCTCGCGCCATTTTGTGAGATGACGAGCGCCATCTTACCGGAGCCGAAAGCGACGCCGAAAATCAGGCCCGTGCGCTCAAGGACGGCAGCAGGATTGCCGACTCGAAACAGCGAGTAGCGGCCGTCGGGGACGCCGCCTGCATAGTAGACCGCCCCGGCGGGGCCGACCGCGGGCGCCAGGGCCACGTTCGTGCTGGCGGCGAGGCGGGAGAGATTTTGCCCGTCGCTGTCGATCGAAAACAGCCCCTTCTGGCCGCGACCGGTGGTCGCGCTGAAGACCATACGCGTTCCGAAGGTGCCCGACGTGCCGGTGAACCACTTGATGACTTCGTTGACGAACTGATGCACGACGCCGCGCACGCCGCCCGCAGCCACGTCGTACTCCTTCGTGAGCACGGCTTCCGCCCCCCGCGATACGACGAACAGCTTGAGCACAACGTGAAGCTGCGCCCCGCGCGTGACAGTGGAGCCCTTGATGACGCCATCGGCGCCAACGTTTCTCCAGGAAGCCGGGTCGATGCTCGCGACTTCGGTCGACAGGTTTGCGGTGAAGCTCGCCGGGTCGAGCACTTGAAACATCGACGACAGGGTGAAATCGCGCGAGGCCGTTTCGGTGGCGCCTTTGCCGACCTCGGCGTCGCCCGTCCATGCCGGGACTGCGACTTTGAACAGCGCGCGATTGCCCCCGCTGACAACAATCTGGGTGACCTGTCCCCCCGTAGGGCTCGCCGCAGTGGGCAGCGCGGAGCTCGCTTGAGATTGCGCCGTCGCGGGCCACGCGCACACAAGCGCCGAGCCTGCGAGCAGCACGCACAGCGGAGCCGTCCTGGTTATTTGCATCTCGATGTATCTCCGTGCAGATCGCCCGACAAGGCTACTTGAACCGTACGCCCCTTGAAGGCATCTGCCACCTCGGCCGGAGGGTCCGGCAGCGCCGCGCGGTCGTCCATGAGTTTTTGCAGCATGGTGCGCGCCGAGTCATCGAAGAGCTCGTTGCCGCTCGGCTTCACCGGGTCGAGGCGAAGATGCCAGATCACCATTCGGGGGCTCACGTTGAACTGAAATACCACGCACAGGCGGTTCGCCTCTCCCTGGGAGATGACCGTCGGATACTGCCAACGCTCATGAAAAAAGCCCCCGAGGCGCGCACCGTAGAGGTCACCCGCGTGAACCTTCGAGGGGTCGGTTTCGAGTCCGCCCTCGACTCCCTCCGAGAAGCCTTGTTCAGGCCTCGCCTTGCCGCCATCTTCTGCGAACGGGTCACTCTTCGCGAGCAGCCGCGTGAGATCGCTGTCGTCGACATTCGGAGGCCGCGGGCCCGCATCTGCCGGATTTTTTTGCGCCGGATCATTGGGCGAAGGCGCGATATCCTGCTTGGGCGCGGTCGACTTGCGCGGCACGACGCGGTCGGGAAGCTGGCTCGGATCGATCGGCTTACCGAGCTTGAGCAGCGACGCCGCGATCACCGGCTTTGACACGAGGGATTGATCGGCGGACTCCTGCGGCATCGGATGGGTTGCCCGCACCACAAGCACAATCAGCGGCACAAGGTGCAGCGCGACGGCGACCGCAACGCCGAGCGCGACCTCATCGCTGCTGTACCTGGGATTGAGAGCTGACGTGCTCGCCAAGAGTCGACCTTCCGCCCTATTTTACGGTTAAGGGGTCGGTTACCATCCCCAGCTTTTCGACGCCCGCCGCGCGCGCCGCGGCCATGACGCGAAGCACGACGCCGTATTTCACGTTCTCGTCGGCCTGCACGTACAGCTCTTTTTCGTCGGCGAGGCGCGCGTTGGTCTTGAGCTTGCCTTCGACGTCGCCGGTGATTTCGTCTTTGCCCAGATAGACGTGCTCGTCGGCTGTCACGATCACCATGAGCTTGGTGTCATCGGTCTGCATCGGCGCGCTCTTCACTTTCGGCAAGTCGACCGACACGCCGGTGGTCAGGAGCGGCGCCGTGACCATGAAGATCACGAGGAGCACGAGCATGACGTCGATCAGCGGCGTCACGTTGATTTCGTTGAGGCCCGAGAGGCGCTTTCTGCCGCCGTGGCCCAGCGAAGCGCCCATCGTTACAGGCCGCCCATGCGCGCGCGCGAGGCAACGTCAGCCGCGAAGCCTTCCATGATGTCGCCGAGCTGCTGAACGCGTCGCGCAAAATAATTGTACGCCATGACGCTGGGAATGGCTGCGACGAGCCCAATCGCAGTTGCGATCAGCGCTTCGGCGATTTTCGGAGCGACCACTGGAAGGTTCGCGTTCTGCTGGTTTCCGATGCTGAGAAACGCGTCCATGATCCCGTAGACGGTGCCAAATAGCCCGATGAAGGGAGCCGTCGATCCGATGGTACCAAGAAGGCTCATCCACGATTCGAGATGGCTCACTTCTTTCGCAGCGGCCCGTCGCGTCGCGCTCTCGACGTGCATGCCCTGAGCGTCGTCGAGCTTGCGCAGCGTGCCGCCGGTCATGCGGAGCATCTCGTCGTAGCCGACCGCGAAGATACGGGCGAAGGGTGACCCACGAAACGCGGAGAGACCTTGCGCGATCTCAGCGAAGCCCGAAGCCCGGTCAAAAGCGTCGAGAAATTTCGCGGACTCGCCGCGAGCGCGGGCAAGATGCAGCGCTTTAACGCCGATGACGATCCAGCACGTGACGCTGAACATCACGAGCAGCAGCAGCACGAGTTTTACCGGCACCGACGCCTGCAGGACGAGCACCACCGGATCGAGCTTGGGAGGCTCCGGCAAACTCGCGCCGGAGGGCGGGGCCGCGAGCGAAGCTGTGATGGCGCCCAGAGCGTGAGCAGGTTGATTCCAGAACATACGAGCACGGTGGTAGCGATCTCGGCAGGGCGCGTCAACGATGGAGACAAGCGCGCGAAACCGCTGGCCTCGACGTCTGAACGGGCGTAATCACCGCGCGTGGCCCTGCCTTCCCGTCGCACCTCAATCGCTGTCTGCTTCGCCGCCGGCCTCGCCGCCTGCAGCGCCGCGACCACCACGACGACGAGCACGACGTTCACACCTGTGACGGGAGTCTCGGTTAGCGCTGACGCCCTGATTGGCGCGCGGGGTTGCGGCTCGCAACCCGGACAAGTCTATAAATACGCCGCGGTCATCTATGGGCCGTCCGACGGTTCAGACGCGGGCGTTGTCGCGCTCGGAGCCGGAGCGTACGACTGCTACGCGGATGCGCTTTTCGCGAACCTCGCCAATTCTGGAGTCGCGAGCTTTACCGTCGCGATCTACGCCTACGATGCGCCCGCCTACGCCGCGCACGCGAGCGACATTCAAAGCGCGCTGTCGCTGGCTTCGCTCGACCCGGCGCGGCTCGCGCTCCGCGCCACCTACGTCACGCACTGCTCCGCATCGCAGCAGGCCGGCGTGCAGGTGCTCGCCATTTGCGATCCGCTCGCCGCGCCCTGAATGTAACGCGCCTTGCGCCAGCGATCGGCGCGACCTACGCTAAAGGTTGATGGAAGCGCCCATGCTCGCCGTGCCTCGACTGGGCCGCGTGCTCAAGGTCGCGATGGTTCTCGTCGCCATTTTCGGCGTCGGAGGCGGTCTGCTCTGGAGCGCCGTGCCAGGCGGTCAGAGCGTGCTCGTCAATTGGCTGTTTTGCAATCCTGCGATGGTCCTGTCGAGGCCCTGGACGCTCGTCACCGCCGGCCTCTGCACCAATCCGGAGAGCTACGGCCACCTCGTCGTCACGCTCCTCGGGCTGTATTTTCTAGGTCCCGACCTTGAGAGACGGTGGGGCGGAGCGCGGTTCGCGAGGCTGCTTTTAATCTCGGTCGTGGCCGGCTTCGTGCTCTCTGCGGCGCTCGACGCGCTCGCTCCCGGGCAGGCTCGCTTGTTTCATCCGCCGGTCATGTTTGGCACCGGCGCTGCGCTCTCCGCGCTGGCAACGGCATGGTCACGCGAAAATCCGGGCGCGCAGATTCGCCTCTTCTTCTTCCTGCCGGTCTCCGGAAAAGCCCTGCTGTGGGTCACGCTCGGCTTCTGCGCGCTGGGGCTCGTCTACCCCGCTGGAGTGCCCGAAGGCGTCGCGTCGCCGTTCGGCGGCGTGATCGCAGGGCTGCTGCTGGGGGGCACACCCTCGCCGCTGCGAACGCTCTACTTGCGCGGCAAGCTCGCGGTGCTGCGCCGCGGCTCGCCCCCCATGCGCATCGACCTCGGCCCCGAGCGACCGGTCCGCCGGGCACGCGCGGGCGGCCCCGAGCTGCGCGTCGTCCCGGGCGGCCTGGGGGACGAGCGCGACAAGCCTCGCGGCGCCCGCGACAAGCGCTACCTCAACTAGCAGGGCGCGCGAAAAACACCCTGCCAGGAATTGGCGAAGCCAATTGCGTGGGGTGGGGACCGGCGAAAAACCGCGTTTTTCGGGGCGGGGAGGTGCATACCTCCCCGAGATGAAAGGCTAGCAGGCCGCTGCTTCAACGGCCTGTTAGGCGCGCCCGCTGGTTTCGCGGCGAGCTCGCGCTGCGAGTTTGTGCGCGAGCCGGAGCGCGGAGCGCATGCCTCGCGAATCCGCGTCGAAGCGTGCCGCGCGGTCGTAGGCGGTGCCGTGATCGACGCTCGTGCGAATGATGGGCAGCCCCAACGAGACGTTCACTTCGCGGCCGAACGCGAGCAGCTTCATCGGGATGGTCGCCTGATCGTGATACATCGCCACTACGCCGTCGTGCTCGCCCGCGGCTGCAAGCCGAAACGCCGTCTCGGCTGCAATCGGACCCGCCACGCGCGCTGACATTCCGGCGCGCGAAAGCCTCGCCCGCGCCAGCTCGATGCCACTGGCGATGCGCGACTCTTCGCGACCGAGCAGCCCTCCCTCTCCGGCGTGCGGGTTGAGCGCGGCGATCGCGAGTCGAGGCTCTTCGTGGCCCAGACGATGCAGCAGGTTTGCAAGCCAGTAGGTCGCGCGCGCCACCGCGACAGCCGTAACGGCGCGCGGCACATTCGCGAGCGGCAAGTGCGTCGTCACGAGGGCCGTCGTGAGCCTCGCGGACCAAAACGCCATCACGACTTCAGCGGCCCCGAGGCGCTGCTGCAAGTGCTCGGTGTGTCCGAGAAAATCCGCCGAGCCCGGCGCGCCGCTTCGGGCGATGACGTCCTTGCTGACCGGTCCGGTCACCATTGCGTCGAAGGCGCCGGTCGCAACGAGATCGCACGCCGCGTCGACCCACGCGAGCTGCGCAGCGCCCGTCGCCGCCGTGGGCGCGCCCAGAACGCGATCGCGCGGCGGCAGCGAACGGGTCGGCTGCCACTGAAATACCCCTTCTGCGGTGACGCGCGCCGGGTCGCGCACGCGCGCGGGAGACGTAATGCCAAGAGCGCGGCTCGCCCGGTTGATTGCGCCCGCATCTCCGACGAGCAGCACGGTCGCGCGCTTGAGCGACGCCGCCCCCGCGAGCGACACCTCGGGACCGATGCCGCAAGCGCATCCCACGCTCACAACGAGCCGCGTAGTCATCCGAGGTTCACGAGACGCGCGTGCCGCCGACCGTAATCGCCGAGATTTTGATGGTCGGACAGCCCACGCCCACCGGAACGCTCTGACCGTCTTTGCCGCAAGTCCAGATGCCGTCGCTCACTTCGACGTCGTTGCCGAGCATCGAAACTTTTCGCAGCACGTCCGGACCGTTGCCGATCAGATTGACGCCTTTCAGCGGCGCCGTGATGCGACCGTCTTCGACGAGGTAGCTCTCGGTCAGCGAAAATACGAAATCGCCGTTCGAGATGTCGACCTGACCGCCGCCGAACTTGCGGGCGAAGACCCCGCGCTTGACGCTCTTCAGGATCTCCTCGGGATCATGCGGGCCCGCGGTGAGAATGGTGTTCGTCATGCGCGGCATCGGCGCGCTCGCGAAGCTCTCTCGTCGACCGTTGCCGCTGGGCGTTAGCTTGTAATGCTTGGAGCTGAGGCGGTCGTGCATGTAGCCGCGGAGTCGGCCGTTTTCGATGAGCACCGACGACCGCGGCTCGTTGCCCTCGTCGTCGACATTGATCGAACCGCGCGACTGAAGCAGGGTCGCGTCGTCGATCACCGTGCACAGCTCGCTGGCCACGACGTTGCCGATTTGCCCCGCGTAGTTGCTGGTGCCCTTGCGATTGAAGTCAGCCTCGAGCCCGTGGCCCACGGCTTCGTGGAGCAGGATCCCGCTGTCGCCCGGAGCCAGTACGACCTCCATCGTGCCCGCAGGAGCCTCCTGTGCGTCGAGCATGCGAATGGCTTGCTCCGCCGCCTGGCGCGCATGCCATTCGGGTGATTTGGCGTCGAAGTAGCCGAGACTCGTGCGTCCCCCGCCGCCCGAGCTTCCCTCCTGGCGCTTGCCGTCTCGCTCGGAAATCGCCCGCACGCCGAACCGCACCAGCGGCTGCGTATCGCGCGCCCACTTGCCATCGCTCGTGACGACCAGAATTTCGCGAATCTCCTCGGCGAGGCTCGCCTCGACCTTGATGATCCGCGGGTCAAAGGCGTGCGCTGCGGCCGCGGCGCGTTCGAGCAGCGCGCGCTTGGTCGTTCCGGGCTCGTCGAGCGTAACCCGGACGAGATCATACCGGTGCGGCAAACTCTGCACGACGGGGCTGACCGCGACCGTGCCGCCTTTGCCGTCGGCAATCTGCGCGGCGGTCTCTGCGGCGCGTTTCATGGCCTCCCAGTCGAACTGTTCGACGTAGGCATAACCTGTGGCGTCGCCCTTCTGGACGCGAACCCCGAGGCCCATCGACACGCCGCGCGACGCGCTTTTCAGAATGCCGTCGTCGAAGACCAGACCGCCGGCGGCGCGGTATTCGAAGAACAAGTCCGCGTAGTCGCCCCCCTTCGACAGGGCGACGCCAAGAAGGCGCTCGGCGAGCACAGCATCGAGAGGAGAGGTGCCGCCCTCGGCGAACGGCGCTTGGTAGAGAGCAGAGGAGGTCATTGCGGGACAGAAGCTAAGCCCGATCCACGCGCGTCACAACGCCGGCGTCGGCGACCGCGCGCGGGTGCAAATCATTTTCGCCGTGAACGCGCCACGGCGCATAAAGTGCCGTCACGACATGCAAGCTCTGCTCATCACCCTTCACGTGTTCGCCAACCTCATTTGGATCGGCGCGATCGCCGCGGTGGGGCTCATGCTGCACAGCGCCTCGCGCGCGCCCGAATCCGAAGGCGCCATCATCGGCCGAATGGCGCGTCGAATTTACGGAGGCCTCGCGCAGCCTGCCTTCGGCATCAGCTTCCTGTTCGGCGTCGGCATGGTCTCCCGGGACCTCCACGGCTACATGCACCAGCACTGGTTCCACGGAAAGCTAACGCTTGCGCTCGCCGTCATCGCGCTCCACCACGTCGTCGGAGCGAAAGCGAAGAAGGTTGCGGGCGGAAGTATGCAAGCGGGCCGGAATGGCGCTATCCTTACGGGTGCACTACTTTTATGCGCGCTCGCGGCCGTTACTTTAGTGACGTTCCGCCAGTCGCTCGTACCTTGACCACGCTCCGCTGGGCGGGTCCGCTTCGAACTCACTTCGACGTGCTCAACTCGTACTTTGCTGCCATCCCCGGCGGCGAATTAAATCGGAGACCCGCAGGCCGTGGCGATTGATCGCGAAAGTGTGCTCGCAGCTGCCCAGAAGTTTGTCGAGAAGCAGAAGTACGACAAGGCAATAGGCGAGTACCAAAAACTCCTCCAGGTTGACCCCGGCGACGCGCGAACGTTGCTTAAGGTCGGCGACTTGCAGCTCAAGATGGCGGCCTACGTCGACGGCGTAGCTACCTATGAGCGCGTGGGGAAGTTCTACGCCCAGCAGGGCTTCGCGCTCAAAGCCATCGCTGTCTTCAAGCAAATTCGCGAGATTATCGCGAAAAACGTCCCAGAGCTCGAAGAGCGGTATGCGCACATCCCGCCGAAGCTCGCCGAGCTCTACCAGCAGCTCGGGCTCACCAGCGACGCGCTCGCCGCGCTCGACGAGGTCGCAACCCGACTCCAGCGGCTCCAGCGCGACGCCGAGGCGCTCGACGTCTTTCGCAAAATCGTCGAGCTCGATCCGACGAACTTCCTGCCGCACCTTCGCCTCGCGGAGGCGCTGTCGCGGGCGCGCGACGTCGACGGCGCTGCTGCCGCATTTGGAGTCGCCGCGTCGCTGCTCGTTCAGATGGGCCGAAGCGACGACGCGCTCAAGGTGCTCGAGCGGCTGCTTCACCATAAGGCGTCGGTGCAGACGGCCCGGCTCTGCGCCCAGATTTACATCGAACGCGGCGGCCCACAGGACGGCATGCTCGCCCTGTCGAAATTGCAGGCGTGCTTTCAGGAAGACCAGCGCGACCTCGAAACGCTCGGCCTCCTCGCGCGCGCCTTCGGTCTGCTGGGTCAAACCAACAAGACGTTCGAAGTGCACAAGGAGATGGCCCGCATCGCCGGCGACCAGGGCAAATTCGACCTGATGGGCGAGCTCGTCGCGGCATTGAAGCGCGAAGCTCCCCAGGACGACGCCGTGCTCGAAATCGCCGCAACCTACGAGCGCGCCGTCAACGGTGCGGCCCCGGCGCCCTCCGTCGACCTGGCGCAGAGCGGCTACGAGGACGTCGCCGCGGAGAGCCTCGCTGCGCAGGAGCTCGTCGAAGACGACAACTTCGAGGTCGTCGAAGAGTCCGCCGAGAGCCTCGCTGCGGAAGTAGCGCAACTGCTGGCTGACGCCGGTTCGCTCGCGGAGCAGGGCGAACACGACGCGTCGATCGATACCCTCATCTCAGCTGCCGAGCTCGACCCCAGGGCGCTCGACGTTCGCGTGGCCCTCCGCGACGTTTACCTCGCGGCGGGCCGGCGCGACGACGCCGTCATCGAGATGCTCAACGTCGCTTCGCTTCAGCTCGACGCGCTCGACGGCGAAGGCGCAGCGCAGACGCTCCAGGATGTCATCGCGCTCGATCCATCGAACCCCCGCGCCGCCGAAATGCTGCGCGAACTTGGCTACGAGCTGGTCGAAGAAGCCGCTACCGCAGCGCAGCCGACGCGCGCGCATTTCGACAGCTACGATCCCGAGGCTCCGCTGCCGTCGTATGATCTCGACGGCCTTGCGACGCGAATTCCACCCGCGGTCGAGCGGGCGCCCAACGCGCCTTTGCCGAGCTTCCCCGTCGCCCCCGAGAGCGAGGCGCGCTTCGACCTCGTCGAGCCGGCCGCGAGAGTCGTCGAGTCATCCGGCAAGGGCACCTCCGCCGAGCTCGAAGACGCCCTCGAAGAGGCCGATTTTTACGCGTCGCGCGGCCTGTACGACGACGCCCGCGCAGTGCTTCGCGACCAGCTGACGCGCACGCCAAAGAGCCCGCTCATTCTCGAGCGAATCGAAGAAATCGACGCCCTGCAGGTGGCCACGCGAACCGGTTCCGGCCCGCGAACGGCCCCGCGCGGCGAGCCCGGCGGTGAGAGCGACGGCGACGCGATGGACATCGCCGCTTCACTCGACGCGCTCGATGCCATGGACGTCGCGCCGGAGGCACAGGACCTCATCAATGAGAGCGGGCAGGTCGACGTCGAAGAGGTCTTCGCAAAGTTCAAAGAAGGCGTCTCGAAGCAAATTTCGATGGACGACGGTCAGGCCCACTACGACCTCGGCGTGGCGTACCGCGAGATGGGCCTCACCGATGACGCGATCAACGAATTTCGCATCGCCGCCAGCGATGCCAATCTCGAATGCATCTGCCAATCGATGATCGGCACGCTGAGACTCGACCGCGGCGATCTCGACCTCGCGCTGGAGTCATTCCTCGAAGGACTCGCGGCGCGCATTCGTACGCCCGAACACGAGACCGTGCTCTGCTTCGAGGTGGGCGCTTGCTACGAGAAGAAGCACATGAACAAAGAGGCGCTCGCGTACTTTCAGCGCGTGTCTCGAAGAGACGCGGCCTACCGCGACGTGGCTGAGCGCATTCGCCGGCTGTCGAAGCCCGAGCCGGCGACCGGCTCGCGAGTCATTGCTGTAGGCGCAGAAGAAGACGAGTTCGACCGCGCTTTCGATGAAATGCTCGGCGGCGGCGACAGCGGAAAACGCTAGAACCGCGTCAGCCGCGATGGGGCGCCAGCGCAGCGACCAGCCGTTTGGCCCATGGGTCGGCCGTGGTGACCTCGGCGACGGCCTCGGTGCGCACGCGGCCTGACATGTAAACTGCACGGAATACCCGAACGATCTCGCGCACGCTCTCCGCAGGAACTTCACGTCGCTCGAGTCCGACGACGTTGACCGCCCTGACCCGAGCGCGATCACCCTGCACGATGACGAACGGGGGCACGTCACGCTCGACCATTGAGCCGGCAGCGACAAAGGCCCCCTCGCCCACCGAGACATACTGCGCGATGCCAGCGAGCCCGCCAAAGACAACGTGGTCGGCGAGCGTCACGTGCCCCGCGAGTTGTACGGCGTTGGCAACGATGCAGCGTGATCCGACTTGAACGTCGTGGCCGACGTGGCTTTGCGCCATAAAAAGGTTGTGCGAGCCGATTCGCGTGTCGGTTGCCCGGGTGCCGCGGTGCACCGTGACATGCTCCCGGAACACGTTGTGCGATCCGATCACCAGGCGCGTCGCGAGGGCGCTGTTTCGCACGTCCTGCGGAGCGCCGCCAAGCGCGGCGAACGGGAACACTTCGTTGTCGGAGCCCAGCTCGGCGGGCCCGGTGAGCACTGCGTGTGGACCGATCTTGCAGCGAGGTCCGACGGTCACGCCCCGACCGATGAACGCGAACGCGCCGACCTCGACGTCGGCAGCGAGCTCTGCGCCCGCTTCGATGACCGCTGAGGCGTGAACTCCCGCCATGTCAGCCGTCGCGATCGATGACGCTCGCGAGCAGCTCGCCCTGCGCGCAGAGCGTGCCGTCGACCGAGGCCTCGCCCTTGAATTTCCACACGTTGGTGCGGTGGTGAAGCACCGTGACTTCGAGGTCAAGTCGGTCTCCCGGGATGACCGGCCGACGAAATTTCGCCTTGTCGATGCCGAGAAAATACATGAGCGAGCGCTGCGCGTCGAACGGCTCGCTGGCGTACGCGAGAATGCCGCCGATCTGCGCGAGCGCCTCGAGGATGAGCACCCCGGGCATGATGGCCCGACCAGGGAAATGACCCTGAAACCACGGCTCGTTGATCGACACCGATTTATGGCCGACGATCCGCTCGAATGGCGTGATGTCGGTGACGCGCTCGACGAGCACGAACGGAACGCGATGCGGCAGGATCTGCAGAATGCGGTCTATTTCGAGGGTGGTCGCCGTCATGCTTCCTTCTTGTAGAGCCTCGCCAGCCCACGCAACCAGCGTAAGCGCGGCAGCGCGGGATATCCTGCCATGACCGCACCGGCCGGTACATCGCCGATCACCCCGCTCTTGGCCGCCACGCGCGCGCCTGCGCCGATGACCACGTGATCGGCGACGCCCACCTGACCGCCGAGCTGCACGCCGTTGCCGACAACGACCGAGCCCGCGAGGCCGGTCTGCGCCGCAATGAGGCACCCCTGCCCGACGTCGCAGTTGTGACCCACGTGGCAATGCGCGTCGAGCTTCGTCCCGCGACCGATCCGCGTCGGCGTGAGCGTGCCTGCATCGACCGTGGTGAGCGGACCGATGTAGACGTCGTCTTCGATGACCACACCGCCGAGCTGCGGAATGGCGCGAATTTCGCCACTTCGCATCGCCCAACCAAATCCTGGCCGGCCGATGACGCAGCCGGGTTCGATGATCACACGCGCGCCGATCACGACGCGTGGTCCTAAAAATACTCCGGGCGCGATCACGCTCGCCTCGCCGATGGTCGGATCGACCGGCGGCGCATCGCAGGCGTCGAGCACTTCGGCGAACGCCCAGGCGGCCTCGGCGTGCTCCCAGCGGGGGAGCGCGTTGACACGCGCGTCGCTCATCAGGTCACGAGCGACAAGAAGGACAGCGCCGCGGCCCGTCGCAGCCTGCGCCTGCGCGATGTGCCGTGCGTGAAGCAGCGGAGCGAGATCGCCTTCGCCGGCGCTCCCGATGCGGGCGACACGCGAGACCATACAGTCGCGTCCGAACGTGGCACCCCCGTGCCTGCGCGACAGCTCGGACAGGGCAACCGGCGCGCGAAACGGCAGGCTCACTTCGGAGCGGCAGATCCCGCGGGAGCAGCAGGGGCCGGCGTCGCTGCGCCACCGCTGTTGTAGAGCTGAATGCACTTGTCGGTGAGGTCGAGATCGGTGCGCACGTAAGCGACGGTCGCCTTGTCGACGACCAGATCGTAGCTCTCGGTGGTCGCGATGCGCTTCACGATGCCCATGATCCGCTCGAAGATCGGATCGGTCATTTCCTTCTGCTTCTTCTCGAGCTCCTTGTTGTAGTCGACGAAGACCGCCTGAAGCTCCATGAGCTGCTTTTGCAGCTCCTCCATGCGCTTGGTGTAGGCCTCTTTCGACAGCACGCGCGACTGCTTGTCGATGTCTTCCTTTTGCTTCTGCAGCTCGGTCTGCTTGCGGTTGAGCTCCTGCTGGCGGCTGTCAAACAGCTTCTTCAGCGTAGCCGTGGCGCGGAGGCCATCTTCCGTCTGCATGACCGCACGTTGAACGTCGACCACGCCGACCTTCATGCTCGCTTGTTGCGCAGCGCTCTCGCGCGCAAAGCAAAGCGACGCGACCATGGCCAGCGCAGCAACGAGGTATCGAACGCCCGCAAGACGAGACATCACCGACATGCCGGGCGGATTAGCCTTTTCGGCGGCCTCCGTCAAACTCGGCCCGCGCAGCCGAGCGACACGGAACGCGTCAACACGGGGCAAGGTGTGCACGCGCGTCCACACTCGCGCCGGCAACGATGGCCCACTACCACACCCGCCGAAAACGAAGCGTGTCGCAAATCGGCGCCCGAAAGCAGGCGATGCGCGTGGCACGCCTCTTGGATAAGCTGACCAAGCAGAGATTATTCTCTACACGGAGAGGCGCGATGAACATCTGGAGCACACTTAGCCGTCCCTTTGCTGTCGTCACCACGGTGGGCGCCATCGGCGCGATCGCGTGGACGCAGGGGGGATGCGGCGGACCCGACACGCGTTATTATTGCGATGATACGGGCTGCTACACGTGCGATGGGTTCGGATGCACGACCGTGGCGCCGCCCGCGCCGCAGAGCTGCTCCGGAGACTCGAGCTGTCCCGCTGGCGACGTCTGCACCGACAAGGGCTGCGCGTCGCAATGTCAGGCCGACGCCGACTGCCCCAAGGGCACCGTTTGCGACGCGGGCGGGCATCTCTGCAAGGCCCCCGGCACGACGCCGGGCAACACCAAGCAGTGCACGACGACGAAGGACTGCAGCGCGGGTGCGGCCTGCGAGGGCGGCAAATGCCAAGCGTGCGGAGGCACCAACGGCCCCTGCCCGTGCGCGTCAAACGCCGACTGCGCGACGCCCGGCGACGTGTGCTCGGCCGGCTACTGCACGGCGGCGAGCAACACGTGCAAGTACTCAAGCGAGTGCGGCAGCGGGAAGGTCTGTGCCGACGGCCAGTGCACGGGCGACTGCGGCGCCAATCCGAGCGCCTGCCAGAGCGGGCAGATCTGCGTCAAGGGCGCGTGCGAGGCCGACCCGAGCGTCAAGCCGCAGTGCCAAAACGATACGCAGTGCTCCGGCGCGACACCGAAATGCGTCGCCGGCGCCTGCGCCCCGCAATGCACGACCGATTCACAGTGCCCCGGCGGCGACTACTGCAACCAGGGCGCGTGCGTCGTCGACAAAAGGCCGAAGCCGGTCTGCGCCAGCGCGTCCGAGTGCGGAGCCAACCAGCAGTGCCTGCAGGGCTACTGCAAGTACACGTGCAAGTCGGACGGCGAGTGCAAGCTCATCGACGCCCGCATCGGGTACTGCGGCAAGGACAACGTGTGCCGCTCGCTGCAGGAGGCGCAGGCCCAGTGCACGCAGTCGTCGGAGTGCAGCGGCGGCAAGTCGTGCGTCGCCAACCAGTGCCTGTGACGCCTGGCAGGCCATTCAACAGCGGCCTGCCAGCCTTTCATCTCGGGGAGGCATGCGCCTCGCCGAGATGAAGAACGCGGTTTTTCAGGGGCCCCACCTTACGCAATTGGCTTCGCCAATCCCTGGCAGGGTGTTTTTCGAGCCCCCTGCTAGTCGGTCTCTTCGATAAACAGCGACGGCGGCGCATCGCAGGCTTCGGCGGGCTGCTCCACCTGCACGGTCACGTACTCGATCCGGTACGTCTCGCGCAGGTGGCGCGCAAGCTTCGAGCCCAGCTGCGGCTCGCTGCCGTCGGCGTGAATGTGAACGGCCACGGCCTCGTGACCGGCGCCGAGCGTCCACACGTGCATGTCGTGAACTTCGGCGACGCCGGGAAACCCGAGGATCGCCTTTCGCATCGCGGGCACGGGAAGGTGCTCGGGGGCCGCCTCGAGGAGCACGACAATGGCGTCTTTCAACAGGCGCAGCGCACCGACGCCAATGATGACGGCGACCAGAAAGCTCGCGATCGCGTCTGCCGAAACCGGGCCGCCCGCGCGCACGATGATGGCCGCCACCAGCGCCGCGATCGAACCCAGCGTGTCGCCGATGAGGTGCAGACGGGCGCCGCGAAGGTTGAGGGTATGTCCTCCGGCGCTGTGGTCGTGGTCGTGGCCGTGGTCGCCCGGCGCATGGGCGTGACCGATGACGTCGTGCAGCAGCCAGGCGCTGAGGCCGTTGACAACGAGCGCGCCGATCGCGACGTAGAGCATGATCGACCCCTCGGGGCCCTCTTCGTGCCCCCGCAGCGCCGATATCGCGCGGCGCACGATTTCTGCGGTGGCGAGCAGCACGAGCATCGCGTTGACCATAGCGGCCACCGGCTCCGCGCGGCGGAGGCCGAAGGTGAACCGCGGCGTCGGGCGGCGCACGGCGACCCGCATGGCCACCAGGCTCATCGCGAGGGCGAGGACGTCCATGAGCAGGTGCAGCGCGTCCGCCTGAAGCACGTTGCTGCGCGCCGCGATCGCGCCCGCGAACTCGAGCGTGAGAAACGATGACACGAGCGCGAGCACCAGCGACAGGCGCTTGGCCTGTTTCGCCTCTTTCGGCGTGAACTCGCCCTTCGCGCCGGCCCGCGGCCCAACGACCGCGTCACGCTTCGGGGCGGGCGCTGGCGCGTGATCGTGGCCGTGATCGTGGTCGTGGCCGTGGTGGTCGTGGTGGTCGTGGCTCAAGACGGCCTAGATGAGCACATAGTCCTCGGTGATATTCGTTGTCGCGGTCGCGAGCACGCTCGACGTCTCCTCGTCGCGCTCGATCGCCATCAAGTACAGGCTCAGCAGGATCGCCGGGTGCGCACGCACGAGGTCCATGAACTGGTCGCGGGGCAGGTGGAGGGTGACGGTGGGCCTGACGGCGACGACGTCCGCGTTGGCTTTGCGCCGCAACACCAGCGCGACCTCGCCGACGACAGCGCCTACGCCGAGCGTGGAGATGACGAACGGCTCGCCGCTCTCGTGGCCGATAATCGCCACTTCTCCCGAGGCGATGAGGTGCAGGCCGCTGGTGTCGTGGCCTTCGTCGATGAGCTTTTCACCTTTTTCGAAGACGCGCGTTTCGAGCAAATCGACCAGCAGCGGACGCTGCTCCTGCGCCACGTTGAGGAGCACCGGCGACGTCCGCACGAGGTTCGCGACCATGCGCCTGCGACAGTGAGCCGCGAGCTGAACGCCGACGTCGGGGCGGATTTCTGCCACAGCCTCGAGAGCGTCGCGCCTCGCGACCAGCAGAATCGATGGCCGGCACGCAAACACGCTCGCGGCGCGCGGCGCGCGGGAGACAAGCGCCATCTCGCCGAACAGCGCCCCGTTGCCGAGTCGCGCGAGCGTCGTCGGTTCGGCCGCTGCGTCAACTTCGGCCCCGTCGCCGCCGACGGCCTTTCGAACTTCGAGCTCGCCGCGCGCGACGATGTAAGCCTCGGCGCCTTCGGCACCCTGGCAAATCACCTCGTGTCCTGCCGGAACCGTGATCATTTCAAAGACTGAAACGAGGGCGCGCAGGCCCCCCTTTTCGAGCGAGCTGAACAGCGGTAGCGGCGCGAAAAGCGCGATATTTTCTCCCGCTTCGTACTTGCCCGACGCCTCGTGAACAATCTGCGTGGCCTTCGACAGCAGCGCGGGGCCGGTCAAAAATGATGACAGGGGCTGGAGCTGGTCGAACGACGGGAGGGGCGGAGGCGGAGGCGGCAACTCCGTCAGCCGCGACGAGCCTGCGCAGAACGCGGCGGCGACATCGTCGAGCAGCTCGCTCGTGTCGACCCCGAGCGTTCGGAGGTCCGCCACCGCCGCGACCGCGAGCGGCAGGTTCCCTGAATCGATGGCGCGGCGCAGGCCGAGCTTGAACCCCTCGATCGCGGCTTCGGTGCGGCCGGCATCCGCAAGCAGTCGGCACGTGAGAATCAGCGCGCTCGGCACCGCGTCTTCCTGCTCGACGATGGCCGCGCTCCATCGCAGCGCCGCATCGCGCTCCCCAGCCAGCAGCAGCGACAGCGCGCGGTCGATTGGCGAGTCGGTTGTCGATGTACCGGGAAGATCGGGAGGAGCCGTCCGCATGGAAGGCACAGGAGACTACAACAAGTCGGGCCCGGGCGAGACAAACGCGCGTCAGCGATCGTCGTCGTGATGGCGCGACGGCCCGTCCCGGACCGCGCTCATCGCGTTGGCGGTGGCAGTCACGAGCGGCACGACCTTCGGATAGTCCATGCGCGTTGGGCCGATCACGCCCACCGTGCCCGCCGGCTGACCGCGCTCCGTGTAGGCCGCTCCGACGATAGCGACCTGCCCGCCGCCCAGCGACCCTGCCTCGCGGCCGACCACGACCGTCGCGCCTTTTGCGTCGAGCGTCGCATCGAGGAGCAGCACAAGACTGTCGCGATCTTCGAACAGCGCGGCCAGGCTCTTCATGGCCTCTCCGCCCGCAAACTCGGGCTTCTCGTAGAGTCGGGACTGCCCTTCGATAACCACGTCGCTGCCGGATCCGACGCCTTGGAGCGCAGCCTCACCCAGCTCGAACGCGTGTCGGCGAAGGTCGTCGTGCTGCATGCGCTCGCTGGCGAGCCGGCGCGCGAAAAGGTCGCGGAGGTCGGCGAGCGACCGGCCTTCGATCACGTCATCGAGCAGGTTGTGAATGCGCGCCAGCTCCGGTTCGACGATGGCCGAACGCAAGAACCGATTTTGCACCACGCCGCTGGTCATGACGAGCACGGCGAGAAGCTCGCCCGCGACGGTCGGCACAAAACGCAAGTGCTTGAGCGTCAGCCCCTCGGCACGAGAGGTCATGACGAGCGCAGCCGTGCCCGTGAGCTCGGCGAGCAACTTGCCCGTCTCGCGGATGACGTTACCCCCGCGCTCGGCGGCTTCGAGGTGATCGCGAATGCGCGCGTGCTCGTCGATCGAAAGCTCGCGCAGCTGCATCAGCGCGTCGATGAAGAGACGAAAGGCCTTGTCGGTCGGCACGCGGCCGGCGCTTGTGTGCGGCTGCTGCAGGTAGCCCATCTCTTCGAGGTCGGAGAGCACGTTCCGAATGCTCGCAGCCGACAGATCGATGCCATCTTTTTTTGACAGCGTGCGCGACCCAACCGGATCGCCTGTCGCCACGAACTCGCTGATCGCGGCGTAGAGAATTTGGCGGGCGCGGTGGGTGAGCACGGTCATTGCGTCTGCACCATTATAGCGCGAAATTAGCGTTCGCTGCGGCATGGAGTAAACGTGAGCAGATGCGCGGCGCGTGGTTGGGCATCGCGGCGGCCCTCGCCGCGTGTCACGGTCGCTCAGCGCGCGGGCCTTCGTCGCCGGCAGCGATTGCCCCCGGCCCCCCTCGGCCCGAGGTGAACGGCGCGTCAGGCTCGGTTGCCGTCGCGCAGCCACCCCACGACAGCCGCCCGGAAATCGCCGCCGGCGGGCCCGAAGGGACGCCTGCGTTTCGCTACGGGATGCTCGATGCCGCGAGCTGCGAAGCCGAGCTTGGGAGGCGGGCGATCTCCCATGTGCGGGTGCCTTCGGCGCGCGGCGTGCTCATGCCGCTGCGGCTGACCGGCGCGCTCCGCGGCGTTGCGTTCCACGGCGTCACGTCGAAGGCTTCTCGCGCGACGTCACCGTACGAAATTATGGATTGCCGCCTGGCGTTGGCGCTCGACGACCTGGCTGCGATCGTCCAAAAACACAATATCGTCGAGGTCGTGCACATGTCCGCCTACCGGCCTCCGCCCACGCGCGGCTGGACCGAGGGAGCGATCGGCAAGGCGCACGGCGGCGCGCTCGCGCTCGACGCGGGCACGTTCGTGCGCAAAGACGGATCGACGCTGGTCGTCGAGCGCGACTTTCACGGGCGAATCGGCGCCAGCACCTGCAACGGAGCTCCCGGGCCCAATCCTCCCACTCCCGAAGCGGTCGAGCTGCGCGCGGTGCTCTGCGAGATCGCTGAAGCGCACATTTTTAACGTCACGCTCACGCCGAACTACAACGCGCCTCACCGCAACCACTTCCATCTCGAAGTGACCGCGGGCGTGCGCTGGTTTGTCGTTCACTGAGTCGGTTCGCTGGCCGCCGCGAGTCGGGCGATCGTCTCCTGCATGTCGCGGGGCATCGCATCCTCGAAGCGCACCTCGAGATTGGTTGCAGGATGCACGAATCCCAACTCCGCCGCGTGAAGCATCAGACGGGGCGCGGCGGGCTGAGCCTCGCGCGGTCCGCGGATGTAGACGCGTTCGCCGAGCAGCGGATGACCGACTTCTGAAAGGTGAATGCGTATTTGGTGCGTACGGCCCGTCTCAAGGCGACACGCCACGAGCGTCGCGCCCGCAAACTTTCGCAGCGCCTCCACATGCGTCACGGCGAGCTGCCCGTGGGCGTGCTGGCGCGTGCTGCCTCGCTTGCCATCGCCGCGGTCTTCGACGAGGTAGCTGCGAAACGTCTGCGAGCGAACCTCACCGGCGGCGATCGCATAGTAGAGCCGGTGCACGGAGTGGGCGCGAAACTGGGCCGAAAGGCTTTGCTTGGCCAGCCATGTGCGCGTGAACACCAGCACACCGCTCGTATCTTTGTCGATGCGGTGCACCACGCCCAGCGGCGCCACGCCGGCGCGCTCCGACTGGTGCGTGAGGTAGTCACGAACGCGCTGTTCGAGATTGTCGGGCTCCTCTTCGAGGTAGGGCACCGTCGAGAGGCCAGCGGGCTTACGCACCACGATAAGGTGCGGATCGAGGTGCGCGACGGTGTCGGCGCCAAGGCGAGCCGGCCTCGGACGCGGCGCGTTCTGCCGAAGCTCGACCGACGCTTCTGGCGTGACGTACCTGGTCGCCACCAGGACAGGCGCCCCGTCGACGAACACCTTTCCCTGTTCGATCGCAGCGCGGGCCTTGCCCCAGCTGAGCTGAAATTGGTCTTTCACCCGAGCGTCGAGCATCGGAAGCGAAGGGCCGGGTTGCGGCGAAGGCGCGGGCGCCGGCCCTCGCCTTATGTCTCGGGATCTCTTCACCATCGCGACGTTTTTCGACTAACCTGCGGTTTCACTTGAGTGTCCTGCTCAATCGAGGAGCCACCTTGACCAAGACTCTACTCGCAGTCGACGACAGCGCCACCATGCGCAAAGTCATGGAGATCACGTTCGGCGGTGAAGACTTCAATGTCGTCGTGGCCGCCGACCGCGCTGGCGCTCTCGCAGCACTCGGGGCGAACCCCCGCGCGCTGCTGGTCGACGCCGCGCATCCCGAAGACGGTTACGCGCTGGCGAAGGAGCTCCGCAAGGCGCTGCCGAACGCCGCGATCGTGATGTTGTCGAGCCGCTACGCTCCTTACGATCAGGTCAAGGGCCGCGATGCGGGCGCCGACGACTTCATCGATAAGCCGTTCGATACGCAGCAGCTGATCGACAAGGTAAAGAAGCTCGTCGCCGGCCGAGATGCGGCTGCGCCGACCCTGTCCGCGCCCGTCCCGCCGGAGGTCGAAGCACGGCCCCTGCCGCCCCCTGCCCCGCCCGCGTATCTTCCCCCCGTCGCTCCGCCGATCGCAGCCGCGCCCGCCAAGCCGCCCGTGCCCGTGACCCGCTCCGGAACGCTGTCGTTTCCTTCCGGCTCGCCTGCCCCCGCGCCGCCCGCGACGCCAACGCCGAGACCCGCCCCCGCAGTTGCAACCAGCGCTGTCGACGGCAAGCTCACCGGCAGGCTCGCCGAGCTCGGACTCACCGACGAGCAAGTGGCGGCCGTGCTCGCGCTCTCGCGCGAGGTCGTCTTGCAGGTGGTGTGGGAAGTCGTGCCCGTGCTCGCCGAGACGCTCATCAAAGAAGAAATTTCGCGGCTCACCAAAGACGCGTGACCGGCGTGCGCCGCGCGGGGATCGGACTCGCCGGCGCGCTGCTCAGCGCGTGCGCGGCCGACCCAACAACGGCGTCGCAGGCCCCCTACGATGCGGCGGTCGACACACGCCCAGCCTACGATGCGGCGTCGCCGGAGGCGGGACCATGCAACGCACTCACGCCTGACGCGCCGCCCGTCGTCGACCACGTCGCGTGGGACGCCGAGGCGCCTGTGGCGCAGGGCGGATCCATCGCTCCCGGGCGCTATTTTCTGACCGACGTATCCGTGTATCTTACAAACGATGCCGCCGCGCCTCCGCTTCCGACGCGCAGCGAGCTGCACACGTTCGACAGCGACGGCGTTTGGCAGTTCGTCGATGGCGACGGACACCACCTGAGCCTCGCGACCTCGGTCGACGGTCCGACGCTCCGCCGCGTGCTGTTTTGTCCCGACAACGAGAAGGCGAAAGACGGCCCGTTCACAGCGCGCCCCGATCGGGTGCTGCTCTTCGACGCGAACGGCGGCGTACGCACCGTGTTCACGCTCACGAGGCAGTGATCGCTGTGCTAACCAAACCGGCACGATGAGCGAAAAGCCCGACCTCACCAAGCCGTACGAACCGCGAGAAGTCGAGTCCCGGTGGTACGATCACTGGGAGAAAAACGGGGTGTTCGAGGCCCACGACGACGCCCCGGCCGACCAGCCCGCGTACGTGATTCCGATGCCCCCGCCGAACGTCACGGGCAGCCTGCACATGGGTCACGCCCAGCGCTGCACGCTCGAGGACTCGCTCATTCGCTACCACCGCATGCTCGGGCACAACACGCTCTGGCAGCCCGGTATCGACCACGCGGGCATCGCCACGCAGACCGTCGTCGAGCGACAGCTGCTGCGCGAGGGCAAGACGCGGCACGATCTCGGGCGCGAGGCGTTCATCCAGCGCGTTTGGCAGTGGAAGGCCGAGAGCGGCGGCCGCATCGCGATGCAGCAGCGCATGCTGGGCGCGAGCCCCGACTGGCGGCGCAGCAAGTTCACGATGGACGAGGACCTCAGCCGCGGCGTCACCGAAGCGTTCGTGCGCCTCTATGAGCAGGGGCTCATGTACCGCGCCACGCGGCTCATCAACTGGTGCCCCGAGTGCCAAACCGCGCTCAGCGATCTCGAGGTCGAAAACGAAGAGGGCGCGAACGGCGAGCTGTTCGAGTTTGCTTACAAAGTCGAAGGCACGGGCGAAGAAATCATCGTCGCCACCACCCGCCCCGAGACCATGCTTGGCGACACCGCGGTGGCCGTTCACCCCGAAGATGCAAGATACACGCATCTGCACGGCAAGATGCTCGTGCACCCCTTCGTCGACAGGCTCGTTCCGGTCATTACAGACGCCATTCTCGTCGACCCGAAATTCGGTACGGGCGCCGTGAAAGTGACGCCCGCCCACGACTTCAACGACTTCGCCACAGGCAAGCGGCACGGCCTCGTCGAGATCAACATTCTGAACAAGGACGGCACGCTGAACGAAGCGGCCGGGCCCTTCGCGGGCCTCGACCGAAAGCGCGCGCGCACCGCCGTAAAGAAGGCCCTCGACGAGAGGGGGCTCGCGAGGGGCGCGAAGCCGCACACCCTCACGCTGCCGAAATGCCAGCGCTCGGGCGGCGTGGTCGAGCCGATGATCTCGACGCAGTGGTTTCTAAAGATGGCAGGCATGGCCGAACGGGCGCTCGACGCGGTGCACTCCGGCAGGGTCGAGATCGTGCCCGCCGAGTGGGTCAAGACGTACGACCACTTCCTCGGCAACATTCAGGACTGGTGCGTGAGCCGGCAGCTGTGGTGGGGACATCAAATTCCCGCGTGGCACGGCCCGGGCGGAGAGATTCGCGTGGCGCGGACGCGGCCGCCCGAGTGCGGCGAAGACTGGACGCAGGATCCCGACGTGCTCGACACCTGGTTTTCGTCGGCGCTCTGGCCGTTTTCAACCCTCGGATGGCCTGACAAAACCCGCGCGCTGGCCACGTTTTACCCGACCAACCCGAAGCAGACGTCCGACCTCGAAACGGGCTACGACATTCTGTTTTTCTGGGTCGCGCGCATGATCATGTTCGGTCTGCACTTCATGGACGAGGTGCCCTTTCGCCGCGTGCTGCTCTCCGGACTCATCGTCGACGAGACCGGCGAAAAGATGAGCAAGGTGAAGGGCAACGTCATCGATCCGCTCGATCTGATTTTTGGCGCCACCTTCGCCGAGATGGTGAAAAAGACGCTCCCGGGCGCGCCCGAATCCGAGGCGCTCGCGAAATTCAAGAAGGCCTATCCGTCGGCCGCGACCATGGGCGCCGGCTTCCCCGCGTTCGGCGCCGACGCTGTGCGGTTCACGCTCGCGACTTACGCCCCGACCAACATGCGCATCGCGCTCGCACCGCGGCGCATCGAGGGCAACCGGCACTTCCTCAACAAGGTGTGGAACGCCACGCGCCTCGCGCTCGAGCTCGTCGGCGACCATCCGGTGGCCCCGCTGGAGCCCGCCAACGTCAGCGACGCGTTCAACCGCTGGATCCTCTCGCGCCTGCGTCACGCGATCGAAATTTCGCGTCAGGGGCTGTCGAGCTTCCGCATCGACGAGAGCGCGAACGGGGTCTACCACTTCTTTTGGGAAGAATTTTGCAGCTGGTACCTCGAGCTGGCGAAGCCCATCCTTCGCGAAAATTCCGATGAGGCACTTGCGTCAGAAACGCGATCGACGCTCATTTTCGTGCTCGAATCGAGCTTGCGTCTGCTGCATCCGTTCGTGCCATTCATCACTGAAGAGCTCTGGCAGCGGCTTCCCGAAAGTTCGCGTCAAACGAAACCGTCAATTGCACTCTGCAGGTATCCTGACCCGTCGGACGTGAACGCAGACGCCGCGGTCGAGGCCGAGATGGCGACGCTGCAGGCCATCATCGTGGCGGCGCGCACGATCCGCAGCGAGCACGAGGTTCACCCGGGGGCCGAAGCGCCCATTGAGGTCCGCTCCGATTCGGAAGCCGCCGTCGCGTTCATCAAGGCGCGCGTGCGCGCGATCAAGACGCTGGTGCGCACCAGCGGAGAGCCCACCTTCGCGACGTCGGGAGCGCCCCACGTGGCCGGCTCGACCACGAGCGTGGTTCCCACGAGCAGAGGGACGATCGAGGTCGTCGTCGGGCTCAAAGGCCTCGTGACACCCGACAAGGAGCGCGCGCGCATCGAGCGCGAGATGAAGAAGGTCGACAAGGACCTCGCGGCGATCGACAAAAAGCTCTCGTCGCCATCTTTCGTCGACAAAGCCCCCAAGGAGGTCATCGACGAAGCGCACGCCCAGAAGAAGGCGATGTTCGAGGCGCGCGCGAGGCTCGATGCCGCCCGTTCGCTTGCAGAAGAGCTCTGAGCCGCGGTTCAGAAAGAGGCGTTTTCTGCGCCCTCGCAGCTCGCCGAATCAGGCCGCGACGACGCCGGCGTCGGCGGCGCTCAGCGTGCGCAGCGCAGGGCCGCTCACGCGCTCGCGCTCTTCGGCCACGATGACAAGCAGCTCGCTCTTCGTGGCGACGCCGGTGTCGAGCAGAGCGCGCATGAAGCCGTCGACGTAGCCGTGGGCGCGGCCGACGCGCGCTTCGAGGTGACCCGACTCGCGAAGCGTAAATACATCGCGCAGCATTCCACGCAACTCGGTGAGCAGGTCGGCCTTGGTTCGCATGCGGAATCTCCTTGACCTGACGCCTACAGGGCAGGGGCGGCCACGGCCAACTTTCCGCGCGCGCGCTCGGCGGCAATACTGGGAAATCGGCGAGCGTTGGGATATTCGATTAGCTTGAGAGCGCAAGCGGATGCGCACGCCAAAATGTCCGACGATCACCAATCAAGCCCTGCGCCCGCCGAGTCGCCTCCCACCGTTCGCGGTCATGTTGCGGCTCCCGCCGATGACCCGCGCGACTTGAAGGGGAGCGCGCTCGCGGCGCTGCAGGCTTGCGCGCAGTGCGACGCGCTAGTGGAGCTTGCGCGCGCAACGTGGGTCGACCGTGCAGCCAGCGGACGCGAGGCGTCGATCGAGGACGTTCGCGCGAAGGCGGAGTCTCTCGGGATCGCGAAGTCGAGCTCGGTAACGCCGCTGGGCGATGCCGTGCTGGTGCTGGGTCGCGGCCCCGAAGATGCTGCGGAGCGCGCCCTCGGAGCGGCCCTCATCGGCCTCGCGCTCGCCGAGGCCTGGAAGGCCGACGATGCCAACGACGACAAGCTGGCAGGCTGCGCGATCGCGCTGTCGGCGCGAACGCAGTTCGACGTGCTCAGCTTCTTCGATCGCGTGATGGGCGAGCGCGACACGCGCGCGTGGCGGGCCGTAGCGGCGCGCGTGAAGCGATACGATCGGAGCCCGGCTGCTGGGTCGAACCTTGGCGAGGTCGCCGTCGCTTGCGCCGCCCTCGCGGCCTCGCGCGCGCCGACCGCTGCGCAGGCTCGCGCGACGCTGAGCCCTTCCGACGCGCTGCTGGCTCAGATCCTCGGCTCGGCTGGTCCGCCGGCCAGCTCGGCGGTTCGAGAAGTTTCCGGCGAGCTCGTACCGGCTCCGCGCGGCGCGGTGGCGACGACGCTCCTGGCGCTGACGGGGCTGCTGCTCGCGATGCACGTCGCGCGTTTTGTCGCCCGCGCGGCCCTCGCCTACCGGACGCCAGCCGAAGTGACGCTGTCGTCGGATGGCGTGCGTATTCGCGCGCGAACGATGCTGCTCGGACGTACGCTGCGCGTGCGCGAAACGGCGGTAAGCAAGGCCCAGCTCGCCCAGGTCATTCGGGAGGTGCGCTATCCGCGGCTCGGCCTGTATGTCGGCCTCTTCGCCCTGGCCGTTGGCAGCTACGTCGGCGTCGGAACGCTGAGCGATGGCGTTCGAAGCGCATCGCCCTCGTTGCTGCTGATCGGACTGCTGATCATCGCCGCAGGCATCGCGTTCGACCTCGCGATGACGAGCCTGCTTCCGGGCGCGAGCGGACGCTGCAGAATGCTCTTCATCGCCACCAAGGGCCCGACGGTGTGCCTTGGCGGCGTCGACGCCGAGCGGGCCGACAGCGCCCTCGCCGTGCTCAAGGCGTGACGGCTCGCACGCGCTCGCCGACGACGATTTCAAGCTTGCCAGCGAGCGGGCGAACCAACACGCGCAGGCGCCTCGGAGCCTCGGCCGCCGCGCACGCGCGAACGCTGGCTGCGCGCGGAGACGACGAGCGGCCGAGCACTTCGGCATTCGCAGCATCGATGACCTCGAGCGCGACGCCCGCACCTTCCCCCTCCCCGCCCGCGTAGACGAACGAGCACGCCCCGGCTGGCAGCGAGAGCTCCCAGGCTTCGCGCCGGCTCGCGTCGAGCGAGAAAAAGCGGGCCCCGGATGCCGCACCTTCCATGACGCCAAGCGGACCGGATGCTGCGCGCGTGAGCATGCGCGAGGCGGCGAGCGGGTGGGCGACAAAGAGCGGATCCCGCCAGATTTCGGGGCGCGTCGTCACCGAGACCGAGCCACCCGCGCCGCGCGCTTCGAGTTCGACGGCGGCCTTCGACCGGCCGCAGTCGAAGAGGGTGGCGTGTCCCAGCCCGCTCGCCTCTGACAGCTCCGTCCCGGACGGCGTCCACAGGGCGGCGTGGAAAGCGCCCAACGGCGCTGCTGCGACGACGTCGACGCGCGCGCAAGCGTCTCCAGGATTGACGGCGACCGTGGCCCGCGTGCCGGACGCGACGCTGAGCGAGGTGAGCGCCGCCGCCTTCGCATAGCCCTGACGACCGAGCGCGCCTTCGAGCCGTTCGAGTGACTGCTGCGCGCTTACGCCCGGGGCGGCGCCGACGAAGCGCGCACTTTCCGCAAAGTCTCCAGAGGACGCCGACGACGTTTGCCCGAAGACGACGGCCGCCACTCCGACGCCAACTTCGGGCCGAAGCACGAGGCTCGCACGAACGGTTGATTCCGAGCACACAACGACCGCCGCTTCGCCGCGCGTCGCGCTCGCGCGCGCGATGACGACCTGCCCGTCACCCTGCACCTCGACGTCGAGCGCTTTGACGTCGCCGCTGGTGACAATGAACGCGTCGACGCACTGGCCGGCATTAATGGGCATGCCGACGACGGTCGGCGCGCGGGCGTCGAGGGCTAAGGCCACGCGGCGCGCGTCCTCCCAGGTGCCTCCTATTTGACGGCGCTGACGCGCCACCGCTTCGTCGAGGCCGGCCCACGCATCGGGCGGGGAGACGCCGCCTCGCCCATTGCGGGTATGAAACGCCGAAGCCAGCGGCGTCGCGCTCGCGACCGGCACGAGGTGGGCGACAACGCTCACGAGCCCCTCGCCGCTCGCAGCGTGCACTGCGAGATAAACACGCGCCGGATGCGGCGGGCACAGCATCACCGCAGGTCGCGGATCGGGGGCCTCATCGGAGGCGAGCGGATCGCCTTCATCCGAGAACGCAACGAGGTCGATGTCTTCGAGCGAATGCGAGCCGCGCGCGTACGCGAGCAAGCAGGCCTCCGAGGGGATTTCCACGAACGCTCCAAGGCGCTCCCCGGCTGCGATTTGGCCCGAAGCGACGTTGGCGGCAGGTCCGGCGCCGAGCGCCACCGCCGCGAGCGACAGGTCGACGGCCAGCTTCGCCGTGCTCGGCTCTCCGGAGGTGACGACGGGCTGCGGCAGCGCCGGCGCCGAACGCGGCACCGCACGGACTCCGCTGCAGCTTGCGCAGACAACCAGCGTGAGCAGGAGGCGAACCATCATGGAGACCAGACGGCCGCGTTCACGCGAACGAGCGCGAACGTCCACGCGAGCGAAGAGCCGCGGGCATCCACATCGAGCTGCGCGCTGCGTTGCTCGCGTGTGCAAAACGACACGAGCGCAGCCGCATCTTCAGGGGCTCGCTCCTCGCTCCACTGCATCGCTCCAACACGTGCCGCGAGCCGCAAACCGCGGCTTTGTCCCTGCGAAACCACGGCGAGTGCCAGGTAACACGCGCCCGGTTCGACCTCGACCGACAGCGGCGTCACGCCACCGCCGCCAATGAGCACAAGCGACGGCGACTCCACGATCGAAACGCGATGCGCCTTGAGGACCGACAGCGCGCGCGCGCGTGTGACCGCGCTCCACTCGCGCGGCAGCACCGAGACGGTGGGCCACGAGGCACGTGACACGATGACCGGCTCCCCGGGCGCTGCGCCGATGAACCTCACGATGAGAGGCGTCTTGGTGCCAACGCAGACCTCGAGTCTCGCGTCGGCCGCATCGCCGCGATCGCGCGCGACCACGGAGTCGTCGCGCCCGTCGAGCAGCTCGGCGTCAATGTCGGTTCGGCCGCGGCGACGCGAAGCAGCCTCGGCGCCCACGACATCGAGGCGATAGCAGCCGGCGTCGAACCAGGCAGAGAGCTCCCCGGCCCCGTCGCCGTCGGCCGCGCGGGCGACCTTCAGTACGGCCTCTGCCCCGTCAGCTCGCGCGCGCGCTTCTGCCGCCTCCACGCGTTCGGGCAGCGGCGGAAGCGCAGGCACGGGACCTGGATCCGCTGCCGCCACGCCGGTCGCTGGGGTGCGTTCCGGCAGGACCTCCCTCATCGAAACGAGCGGATCGGCCGATCGCGAAACCACAGATTCGAACGCGCCTCTGCCGGCGTCGATGTGCACGCGCAGCGCCTGCCACGCTTGTCCCTGACCGCACAGCGCGATCTCGAGCGCGCCGGCGGCGCTCGCCACCTTGTTCGCGCCGGCGTCGTCACCGAGTGTGACGTGAAAGCCGAGGCCGCGCGCGCCGATGAGCGCGATGCTCGTGCACTTTGCATCCATCGTCGGCGCCGGCAGCGAGACCGCGAACACATCTCCGTCGAAAGCAAACCTCGGGGGCAGCACAACGACCACGGCCCCCGCCGCACGATGCCGCTCCGCGAGCGTAGTGGCGAGCTGGCGTACGTCGGCGCGGGCCGGCGAAGCGGCCAGCGTAACCAGGCCCAGAGCGAATGCGACAGCGACCACTGTGCGGCCCACAGGCGCAGGCAGCGCGCAAGCCGCGTTCCGGAGCACCGCGAGCGCGGCGTAGGCGCCCTGCGCGACCTGCCGTGCCGCCGGATCGAGGTCTTCGAACGACGGGTCATCCGCGCCTTCGCAGAGTTCGACGCGCACCGACACGCGCGCATCGACCTCACGCGCCGCAGCGGCTGCGCCCGGTTCGGCGACCACCAGCGCGCGAACGCCCGCGCCCGCGAGATAGCGCGCCGCGACGACGCCTGCGAGCCCGCCGAGGCGGATCGTCGCGTCCGCCGCCGCGATCCGCGCCTGCCCTTCGGCGCCGACCTCAGCCAACTTCGCCTGACGCGCGTGGCGTAACTCGACCTTAGGAACGGAACTCATCTCGCCCCCCCTGTTGGCTGGCTCGACCGAGCCGCATAGCGCAGCTCATCAATCGTCGTGATCGCGGGCGTATCGCCGCACAGCGCGCATCCCGGGCGGGCCGCAACCGTGCGCCGACGCAGGGCGTCCGTGCGGGCGTCGTAGGTGACGAGCGATCCCGCGACGTCCCGCCCGTCGACGAGCGCGATGGCGAGGTCGGCCATCAATGCGCCCACCACACCCACCATCGGCCCCATCACTCCTGCGTCGTTGCAGCCCGCCTGAGCGCCAGATGGGATGTCCTCAAAGACGCAGCGGTAGCATGGGCGACCCCGGGGGCCCACGGCGAGCGCGGTACCGATCCATCGCACGGCAGCCCCATGAACGATCGCGACGCCCTCCTGGGCGCACGCATCAGCGGCCAGAAATTTCGTCGCGAAGTTATCGCTACCTTCGACCACCACGTCGAAGCCCGAGACGAGCGCTCGGGCATTTTCCGGCAAAATACGAGAGCCAACCCGCTCGACGACCAGTCCGGGAGCAAGGCGCAGCAGCGCCGCTGCCGCTTCGTCGACCTTGGGGTTTCCCACCGAAGACTCGGCGTAGAGAATCTGCCGGTGAAGGTTCGACAGGTCGACGTCGTCGTCATCGGCCAGCGCGAGGGTTCCAATTTTCGCGCGCGCGAGCGCCATCGAGGCCGGACATCCCAGTCCCCCCATCCCGACCATCAGCACGCGCGCAGCGCCGCGCATCAACTGTGGTCCTCCCAATTTCCGGGCGGCGGGCACAGCTCGTCGTCGATTTTCTGAGCGCACGCGCAAGCCATCTTGAGAACCGAACGATATCACGTCAGAGTGTCTCCCCAATGACCCTGCTTGCGGCCTCGGACGAAGCGCGCGACGTTCACGCGCGATATCCCGCGATCGACCTTCACGCCGACACGCTCATGTGGTCGCGCTGGGTCGACTACGACCTGCGCGCCAGGCACTCGCCGCCGCTGCCCAGAAGCGCGCTCGGCGGTCACGTCGACATTCCGCGCATGCGCGAGGGCGGCATGGGCGCGCAGTTCTTCGGCCTCGTGTCGTTGCCCGTACTGGGCCGCACCCGGGGGCTCGCGCGCGCCATCAACGAGCAAATCGATGCCCTCGACGCTACGCTCGCGGCGACACCGCTTCTCGCGCTCACGCGGACGCGCGCCGATGTAGAGGCCGCAAACGCGCGCGGGGCGATGGGCGCGCTGCTTGGCATCGAGGGGGCCCATGCGCTGGAAGGCGATCTCCACAACCTCGAGGCCTTCGCGAGCCGAGGCGTACGCTACCTCGGCCTGCTTCATTTCAGCGCAAACGACGCCGGATTCCCAGCGTTCGGCAAAGGTCGTCGAGACGAGGACGGCTTGTCACGATTCGGCTGCGAGCTCGTCGTGCGCTGCGAATCCCTCGGCGTGATCGTCGACCTTTCGCACATCAACCGGCGCGGCTTCATGGACGCCTGCGAGCTCGCGCACAAGCCCCCGATCGTCAGCCACACCGGCGTGCTCGGCGCCTACGAACACTGGCGCAACATCGACGACGCCCAGCTTCGCGCGGTTGCCAATCTGGGGGGGTGCGTGGGCATCATGTTCTGCCCGAAATACCTCGGCGGAGACGGGCTGGAGCCCGTCGTCAAACACCTCACGCACATCGTCAACGTTTGCGGAGAGGACGCCCCTGCGCTCGGGAGCGACTGGGACGGGTTCATTGTGCCAACGCGCGAGTTGGCCGATCCGACCGGCCTGCCCCAGCTGACCGAGGCGCTGCTCGCCTCCGGCATGAGCGAGCGCACAATCGGAAAGATACTGCGCACGAACGTTCTGCGCGTGCTTGGATCGTAAGTTGGGGCCCGCGGGTTAGCGGACGTCGAGCGACGCAACGTCGACTCCGCGCGCGTCCAAACACAGGGCCAGGCGCTCGGTCCATCGCGAAACGTCAGCGCCGGGCGGGGTGTCGAGCTCAACTTGAACGCGCCCGCCCTCCGCGTGCACCACGAGGGTCGCGCCCGCGAGAGCGCCGCCGCTGAGTTCGATCCGAACGCTGCCTCGCCTCGCGTCGCCTCCCCATGCGATTCGACGGACGAGCGAAGTCATCAGCTCTGGCAGCAGCGCTCGCACGGCGCCATCGATGACCGGCGCGGCAAGGGGCGCGGCAGCGACCGGCGCACCTGCGGAGACAGCCACGGGCGGCGCAAGCCGGGCAGCCTGACGCAGCAGCGAAAGCGCGTCGTCGTCGTCGGCAGCGCCGGGAGGCGGCGACTTTGGCGCAGGGTGCGTCACGCGTCCGCGCGTCTCAGCTTCGCCGTTCGTCGGGGCCGCGGGCGCGCTCGCGAAGCCGCCCTGGCGCCCTGTCTCCGTCGGCTGTCGTTGCCTCGTCGCCAGCAGCGCGTCTGCAAATTCCCGCGTTCGCGGCACGCGAGCGTGGGTAAGCAGACCGCTCGATGGGCAAGCAGGAGCGAGAAGCCGCGTTGCCTGCGGGGCGGTTTTTTCGATCATGCGTCCCTCTCGGCGGCCGCGCCGACCGGTTGCCTTGCCGCGTGTCATGACCCGGCCCGCGACTTGACGCGGCGGAGCGCTCGGCTAGTTTGAGAGGAACGCAGGGCGCAACGGCCTGCTTCCGACGGCGACGCAAAGTTTCGATGACCAGCCCACAAGGTCCAATTCCACTCATCATCAGCGGCTTGGCCGCGGCAGCGATCGGCTCGCTGTTTGCCGCAAGCGACGCGGCCATCGGCGCCCTCCCGGAGGCGCGCTTGCAGGCGCTCTGCGGCGAGCCCCGAAACAGGGCTATTTTTGGCCGAATCCTCGACGATCGGCAGGGCGTGCTCGCGCGGTGGCTCGTCTGCAGGGTGGCTGCGATCGGTTCGGCCGCCGTTGCGTTCGACGACGCGGCAAACGGAGCGCAGGCCGGTGCCTTCGCAGCAATGATCGCGGTGATCGCGACCATCGGCAGCTACGGCGCGCTCGCTGCCGTGGCCGCCGCGCTCGGGCGCAAACGTCCGGAGCTCGTCGCCTCGCTCGCGCTGCTGTGGCTGCGCCCCCTCGAATGGGCAGCCTGGCCAATCGCCGCGCCGCTCGGCGGCATCGCGCGATCGATCGCGAATCGGCTGCCCGAGAGCGCAGGCGACAGCGCGCACATGACCGAAACCGAGGTCGAGTGGATCGTCAATCAGGGCGAGCGCGCCGGCGCCATCGGCGGCGAGCCCGCTGAGATCATCCGCAACGCGCTCGACCTGCGCGAGACCACCGCGCGCGCCGTCATGGTTCCCCGCAGGCGCGTTACGGCCATCGACGCCAGCACCCCGCTCGACAAGGCGCTCGAGCTCGTCGCGCACGAAGGCCACACACGCTATCCCGTGTTTCAGGGCGCGATCGACCACGTCATCGGCTACCTCAACGCGAAAGACCTCTTCCGCGTCGTGCACGACGGGTCGCTCACCGGCAGGCGTGTCGACAGCATCGTTCGAGCCCCGCCGCTCGTCGTCACCGAGACGCAGCTGGTGGCCGCGATTTTGCGCGAAATGCGCGCCAAACGCCTGCACATGGCGATCGTCACAGACGAGTTCGGCGGAATGAGCGGCGTGGTCACGCTCGAAGACATTATCGAAGAGATCGTCGGAGAGATCCGCGACGAATACGACACTGAAGCGCAAATCGAAGAAACGCCGGAGGGCAAAATGCTCGCCGACGCCTCGGTTTCCATCTCCGATCTCGCCGCGCATTTGAAGCACGACATTCCAACCGACGGAGACTTCGAGTCGCTTGGCGGCCTGCTCATTCACAAGGCTGGTCGCGTGCCCGAAGTGGGCGCCACGCTCCAGATTGACGGCCTGCAGTTCATCGTGCGCGAAGCGGACGAGACGCGCGTCGTGAAGGTCGAGATCGTGCGGTCGGGTCCGGTCGCAGCGGCCTGACGGGCTCCGGACCCCTGACGCAAGAAAGCGCCGGCACGCCTTGGCGCACCGACGCTTTCCGGTCGCCCGGGGGCTCGTTTCAGATCTTCTCGAGCGCCTTCATCAGCTTGTCGGCCTGATCGATCAGTCCGGCCTTCTGGTCGTTCGTCATGCCCTCGGCCTGCTCTTCGCCTTTGATCTCGGTGATGAGATCGCCGAGCTTGAAGCTCAGCTGGGCCGACTGCGACTTCGTGTCGCTCGGACACGCCGCTTCGAAGCTGCTCGGCGTCACGTAGACCGCTGACGGCTCCGCGAGCGTCCCTGCCTTGTAGCGCGGGACCGTCGTGTTTCGGCCGCCAACGACGACTGCGAACTCATCTTTCGGGAAGGTCGGGGTGTCACCGGTGAAGGTGATGGGCGGGCTCAGCACGCCGAGCGTCCCGACGAAATTGCCGTCCTTGCCATCTCGGCCCGTAGGTCCGCCGAGAAGCACGATGTGCGAGATCGCGTGCGTGCCGCTGGCGTTGGCCGCGAGCTGGTCGGTGAGCGGCTTCTTCAGCTTCGAGAGCAGATTCTTGAGCGCCGTCTTGTGGTCGTTGAGCGCCGACACGTGCGCGACGAAATCGAAGAGGCTCTTCGAGACGTCTTGCGAGTAGCCGCTGAAGCGCCGTCCCGCGAGCTTCGCGCCGTCGAAGTCGACGATGATCGCGCCGAGGTCGCCGTCGAGCGTGTCGGGGAACTTACGCGCTTTCGCGTCCTTCGCCGCGAGCATCGCCTTGCCTGCCTCGAGCTTGGCGTGGAGCTGCTCGAGCTGCGTTTTTGCTTTGGCGATGTCGGCTTTGAGCTCAACCGCGTCTTCGTGGCTCTTTTTGCGCGAGGCCCCCTGCTCGGAAGCGCCGCCGGCCACGTAGCCGACTCCCGCGAACAGCACCGAGGCGATGCCCGCGATCACGAAGCCAGTCTTTTTCGCGCTGCTCGTGGCCTGCTGAATGGCCATGTCGTCGACTTCGATGCGAGAGGCGCCGGCGCTGGCGTACCCCGGTGCAGCCTGGGGCGCCGACGGGCGCTGCGCAGTCGCTGCGACGAGCGGATTCGACGGATCGAGGGACGGCCCCGACGGAGGCGCCATTCCCGGAGGCACCGGTATCCCGGGCGGTAGCGACGCGACCGAATGAGACGCGATCGGCGGAGGCGTCACGCTCGCGCTGGGCGCGAACAGCCCAGCCTCGGACGGCGCGGCCGCAGGCATCGCGCCCGTGTCCTTTTTGCCAAGGCGCGCCTTGAGATCGATCTTCGGCTTCTTCTCTTCGGTCATCCCAGCATCCTCACGGTCCGAGTGCACTCACGACGCGCGCGCAACGCATGCGCAGCGGCGCAAGACGTTAGTTTCGTTGCGCCGCGGGTGTCAAACGCGGCGCCAAAGAAATATCCGCGCGCGCAGGAACGGGTTAGTTGGCCAAATAACCACAATACCCTACATTGCCAGACACCAGTCCAGCGGAGGCTTCATGTTCGAACGACGCATCGAAACGCGCACCAGCGTGCTCGCACCCATTTGGCTGAACAAGCACGTGGGCGGCTTCCCGTACCTCGCCGAGCTCGTCGACCTTTCGCCCGACGGCATGCGCATCCGCACGACGCTCGAGCCCGAGGTTGACGTAGAATCGTTTTCGCTCGAGTTCGGAATTCCCGGAATGGCAAATCAGGTGTGGCTTTGGGCGCGACGGGTGAGACGCGAAGGCAAATTCGAAGGGCTTCAGCTGCTGGGCACCGAGCTGCTCGATCGCGCGTATCTCGCGCAATTGGTGCGCTGGCACTCGCTCTCGCGCATGCCTTCCTGACCCCCGCTCTGACGGGCTGTCGCGACGCCTCCGACGCTCCTCCGCTGCGCACGGGACCGCAGCTCGTCGCCAGCGACGCACGAGCGCTCACCGTCGCCATCGCCGCCGACGAAGAGGTCGACCGCGCGCTCAAGGCGGCCGACGAGCTCGCCGATGATGCCGCCGCCGCGAGCCTGCTCGAATCGCGCGCGATACCGGCTGCAGACCGCGCCGTGGCCGCCGCGCGGGGCCTCGCTCCCGAATCTCCATGGGGAAAGGCCAGGCGCGAGGCGCTGATTTCACTCACGGGCGATCGACGGAGCGAAATCCCGCGCTACGCAGCCGCGCTGCGCTCGGGGGATCCTTCCGCGCGCCTCGCCGCGCTCCAGCAGCAAATCGCGATCGACAAGCGCGCGCTCGCGCTGGCCGGCGAAGTCAGCCATCCCAAGCCCTGAGATGCCGCACGTTCTCATCGTCGACAACTACGACTCGTTCACGTTCAACCTCGTGCAGTTGCTGCGCGCGGAGGGTGCCTCCGTCGAGGTGTTTCTCAATGACGCGATCGATGTGGGCGGACTCGCCTCGCGCCATGCCGACGGGCTGGTGATCTCTCCGGGGCCCTGCGCGCCGCAGCAAGCTGGCGTTTCAGTAGATTCCATTCAAAAGCTTTCGGGAAGACTTCCGATCCTTGGCGTGTGCCTTGGTCACCAGGCGATCGCGCACGCCTTCGGAGGGCGCGTCATGCGGGCGGCGCAGCCGGTGCACGGCAAGACTTCCGCGATTCATCACGACGGCGAAGGACTGTTCGAGGGCCTCCCCTCGCCCTTTTCGGCCACGCGATACCATTCGCTCGTCGTCGAGCGCGCCAGCCTTCCGCAGTGCCTTCACGTGACCGCGACCACCGATGCGGGCGAGATCATGGCGCTCCGTCACACGGCGTTCGACGTCGTCGGGGTGCAGTTTCATCCCGAGAGTTTTCTGACCACGAGCGGACCACGCCTGGTCGCGAACTGGCTGCGCGGGCTCGGGAGCGCGTCCGCCGCGGCGGCGTCGATCGTGAAGTAGCGCCGGTTTCTTTTCAAGCGACAGCGGGCCGTCCTACGATGACCGCGTGCTCCTCGACTCAGCCATCGACGCGTTTCTCGATCACCTTCGGGTCGAGCGGGCGCTCGCGAAGAACACGCTCGAGGCGTATGCCCACGATCTCGGCACGCTCGCCGCGCACATGGGCGAGGGAGCGCTGATCGCGACCATCGGCGGCGACGACGTGTCGCAGCTGCTCAGAGTCGACGCCGACCGCGGACTCGGAGCCAGGTCGGGCGCGCGTCACCTCTCGGCCATGCGCGGGTTCTTCAAGTTCCTCGTGAAGGAGCGCCTGATCGCGAAAGACCCGACGGCGCTGATCGATCGCCCCAAGGTGTCGCGGCGCCTGCCCCGGGTGCTTTCGTTTCAGGAGATCGAACGGCTGCTCGCGACGCCCGACGCGCGGACGCCCCGGGGCGCGCGCGACTTCGCGATGATTCAGCTCATGTACGCCTCGGGGCTGCGGGTGTCGGAGCTCGTGAACTTGCGCGTGGCCGACCTCGACATGGAGCGGGGGCTGGTTTCGGCGCTCGGCAAGGGCAGCAAGCGGCGCCTGGTGCCAGTCGGAGAGGTGGCGCTCGCCGCCCTCACGGTCTACTTGCGGACGGTCCGCCCGGACGTGCTCGCAGGCCGGGAGAGCTCGGTGCTGTTTCTGTCGCCACGGCGCGGTGCGCTGACGCGGCAAGGGTTTTGGAAATTGCTCAAGCGCTATGCGCGCGCGGCCGGAATCACGGCGGAGCTGTCGCCCCACAAGCTGCGCCACTCGTTTGCAACGCACCTGCTGCACGGCGGCGCAGACCTTCGCGCCGTTCAGGCGATGCTCGGGCACGCCGATCTCGGCACGACCGAAATCTACACGCGCATCGCGCAGGATCACGTGCGCGCCGCGCACGCCAAAAGCCATCCCCGCGCGTAATCTGGCGTCGCCGCGCGGGCGAACTGCGCGCAGACAAAGCCGGACGGCGTCGGGCGCATCTCTGCTAAACTGGGAGATCCGTGCGCGCGATGTTCAGCATTACAGAACCCGATGGGGTGCCCGAAACGCCTTTGCTCGTCGAAGTGCCTCACGCGGGCCTCGACGTGCCGCCCACCCTGGGGCAATGCCTCATCGCGCCAGCGCGATCGATCGCGCGAGACGCCGACCTTTATGTCGACGCGCTGTACCAGGACGCTCCGCTCGACGGCGCGACTCTGATTTGCGCGCGCGTTTCCCGTTATGTCGTCGATTTGAATCGCGCAGAAGGCGACATCGACGGCGAGTCCGTCGAAGGCGGCCGCGGCTCGCCCAAAGCGCCGCGCGGGCTGATCTGGAGAATATCGACCGACGGCAACCCGTGCATGCTGCGCCCGCTCCCGAGGCACGAACTCGAAGCGAGACTCGCCGCCGTTTACAGGCCCTACCACGCGGCGATAGCGCAAATTGTGGCCCGCAAGCGCGCTCGGTTCGGTTTTGCGATCGTGCTGGCCGCGCACTCGATGCCCGGCGTGGGCCGTTCGATCAACGGAGAACCGGGCCTCGTGCGCGCCGACGTCGTGCCGGGCACGCTCGGCCGCACCAGCGCGAACTCGCGCTTCATCGACGCCGTCGACGCCCACGCGCGCGGCGCAGGCATGACGGTCAAGCACGACGACCCGTACCGCGGCGGCTTCACGACGCGTCACTACGGCCGCCCGCACGACGGGATGCACACGGTGCAGGTCGAGTTGGCGCGGAGAATCTACATGGACGAAGCCGGCCTTGCCCCGCGCGATGGCCAGTTCGCCGCGGTGCGCGCGTGGTGCCGCGAGCTCGCGCGCACGCTCGGCAGCGAGCGACCTTCGTTTCGCGGCTGACCACCCGGGGCGCCACGGTCGCGCTGTACGCGCGCATCGGGCAGGTCTAACCTTGGCATCCCCGGATGGATTCGAACCCGCCAAAGCCTGAAGCGAGCGCCCCGACGCTCCCGGCCCGGCCGCCGATGTCGACCACGTCCCTGCCGGAAGACGCACCCAGCGAGCCGCCGCCAAGACCTGCAGTGCAGCCGCCGGTACTCGCGAGCGATATCCTGCTCGAAGACGTTGCGCCGCTGCGGCCCGCCCAGCGCATGCTGCGGGCGGCGCTCGCGTCGATGGCGGTGGTCTTCGCGTGCGCAGGCGCCTGCGGTCATATCGGGATCACACGCAACGCAGGAGCCACGGGCTCGCTCGCAACCGCCGCGGTCGCGTTTGGGTTCGCTCTGGCCCGCGCGCCGTACGCAGCGAGGGCCGTGATGGCGATCATCGTCGGACTCATGCCACTCACCCTCGGAGCGGCCGGCGAAGGGCCCCTTGCGCCCCACGCCGGCGAACCGACGTGGCGCGCGTTCGCAGGGCTCACGCTCATCGCGCTGTTGCCCGGCGTGCTGCTCTTTCGCGCCCGCTATCGGGCGCTCACAGCGGCCCGCATTCTGCTCGGCATTGCGTTCGCTCTGGCGGCGCCCGCGATCGTCGCGGCCACGTTCGGCGCCTTCGACGCCTCGGCTTCCATTCCGATCCGCATCGCCGATGCGTCGCTCGCCGCGGCCGCCTTCGCCGGCGCGTTCGGCTTCATGGGCGCCGAGACCACGGGCGGCGGCGGCGTATGGGCCGCATGCATCGTGGCCGCGGCGGCGGGTCGGGTCGGTTGCAGCGCCTGGACGCTCGCTCCGGGGCAAAACGAGGCAAACGCCGCGATGGCGACGCTCGGCTTCGCGGCCGCCTCGATGCCGGTGGCGCTCGGCTGCATGCAGCTGCTCGCAGTGTGGCTGGCAGCAGGCGCGCGCCGCAAAGTCGACGTTCACAAGACGGTCGGGCCGAGCGAAGAACACTGACGCCTCCCGCTTTGCCTTGACAAGGGAGGCACATTCGTTCAACTTGCGCAGCCTCTCCAACGCCAATCTTGGCCATTTTCCAGCGGTTTTCGTCATGGCACGCAGCGACATCACGGGCAAACGCAAGCTGAAGGCGCAAAACGTCTCGCACTCCAACATCAAGACGAAGCGCTGGCAGAACATCAACATCCAGACGCGTCGCGTGTGGGTTCCCGAGCTTAAGCGGTTCGTAACCCTCAACCTCACGACGCGCGACATCCGCACGATCGACAAGATCGGCGTGACGGCCTACGCAAAGCGCCACGGCGCCAAGCTCTAAGCTTCACGTTCGCGAGAAAGAACGAGGCCATGCCCACGCGGCATGAGCCTCGTTTTTTCGTTCCATGCGTGCGGACGCCTGCTTGAATCAACCGCCGCAGGGCGTCGTCCAACGAAGCTCAAATCCCTCGAGGAGTACGCGATGAAGAAGCTAACGAAAGCCACTGTCACGGCCACCGCTGCGCTCGGCGCCATGTTCGCGGCGTCTGCCGACGCAGAGGCGTCTTCGAATCAGGCTCGAAACCGGTGCAGCGACGCGATCACCATCCTTCGCTCGAACCCGACCCAGCAGGACATGACCAAAGAGATTGAACCGATGGAGGCCGCGAACTTCCTCCGGCACTTCAATCAGGTCGTCGAAGGCTGGAACCGCGCCGACGGGCAACTCAAGCAGATTCAGAAGGGCGAGCTCGAGAGCGGCGCCAGCGATCTCGCCGATTGCAACGCCGAAATTACCAAGTGGCGCACCTACATTACGGTGATGAAGCCGAAGCTCGTGGCCGCCCTCGAGCTCGCAAAGAAAGTCGAGCCGTTCCTCGCAGAAGTAAAGGCGCACGAAAATGCCGTTCGGCGCTTCGTGCCGGTCGCGCTCAAGCCCGACGCCGACGTCTTCGAAGGCCTCAAGGCTCCCCAGGTCAAGGCCCTCCTCGACGAGCTCGCTGAGGTCGAAAAAAGCTGCGTGAAGCTCCCTGACGCCGGTCAGATCGCTCCGGTCGAATCGCGCGATGACACGAGGTTCTACAGGCGCCCGGCGAACTGGTGCTACGTCGCCGTGCACCGCACCGAGCTGGCGACGCAGGCCTCCGCCAACCGGCGCCACTTCGTCGAAGGGTACGGGGCGCACTGGATGGCACTTCCCGCGGCGCTCCAAAACTACTCTCCGGAGCGCCCGGTGCTCGAACCGTGGCTGGGTATGATTGCCATTGAGCCCGAGCCGTTCCTCGCGAAATTGCGCGCCACCGCTGCCGCATGGCATCAAGACCTCGGGCTGACTCCACTCCCGAGCGCGACCGATACCTCGGGCGTCGAAGCTCAAATCAAGGCGCTTCAAGACAAGATCGATCAAGTCGCCCCGCAGGTTGCCGGTCCGACCGCGACGGCGCACTCGGCCGCGATCGAAGCCATGGCCCGCGCTGCCCTCGTGAAAATCTTTCCGCAGGCGCGCGTGCGTCAAACGGCGATGGTCAGCCCCGACTGGACGATCACCAAGAACGCCGTTGGCATCCCGACCGATCGCTTCCGCAGCGGCCGCATCGTCTTCAAGCAGCCGAAGGCCAAGTGGTGCGAGGAGCGCGACTTCTCGTACGTCGAGAGCTACGCGGGCGGCGGGCGGTATCAGTCGTCGAGCACTGCGCAGATACTCGGTGGCACCAAGTTCTTCGCCTGCAAGTAGCGGCGCCTAGCCGAGGCGTCGCAACAAGCTGGCGACGCCTCGGCCGGACTGCATCGCCGCCAGGAGCGTCGAGCCGCCTTCGGCCTTCTCGTCGGGAAGCTCGCCAGTTGCGCGAAGTGCCTGCAGGGCGGCGTCGAGAACGGTGAGGCCGGCGCGCCCCTCGACCGCGAGCGCGTAGTCGAAGCTGCCCTCATGGAGCGCCCCGGTGGCCGCCAGAGCGATCGGCGACGGCGCCGCGAGAATGACTCCCGGCGTTGTTCGCGTCACCCCTCGGCGCACCGGGTAAGCGAGCCTCGGCGCCCCGATGCCGAGCGGCGCGATGTCGACGGCGATGTCAGCGTCTATTGAAACGAAACATGCCGCAGCGACGGCCCCACGGGAATCGGCCACGACAAGCACGTCGACGCTGGCGTCGGGTGCCCCCGAGGCGTCGTACCAGGGCACTTGCGCGGTGGCCACGCGGTCGCCGTGATCGGGGATGCACGCGACCACTGACGGCACGACCTCGGAAAGATCGCGCGGCGTGAGAAGTCCGCCGGCGAGGCGCCCGGCGGCGATTATCAGCTCTTCGGCGATGGCGGGATGGCAGAGCGCCGACGGACCGGCCTGCCCGACGCGCAACAGAATGTCCCTGCGCGACGCGGGAGCCAGCTCGCTGGCCACCGATGCGAGGCGCGAGAGCGTCATCGTTCCGAAGGACGCGGCGAGCGCAGCAAGCGCCCCCGGCAACCCCGGAGTCGCGACCCATGCGGCGTCGGGAATTTCTTCGTTTGGAGCGAAACCTCGGGGGCGCGGAACACCGAGTCCGGGCTGACGCGCGCGCCCGTCGACTGCGCGAATTCCGATACCCGGTCCGGCGACGATGGCCTGCGCGTGCCCCATCAGCACGACGGGAGAGACGGCCGCGGCAGCGAGCACGCCGGCTACCAGCGCGTCGACGGCGTTGCCCTTGGGCATCACGGAGGCCGCTGCGGCGGCGACGCGCGCGTCGCGGGAGAGAGCGACGGTCCGCGCGCTCATTCCTGCTCGTCGTCCTTGACCTTCACCGCAAGCGCGCGAGGCCTGACGAGGCGCGCCATGCCGCCCTCCGAGCGGCCCGGAGCCTCTTGCGCGAGCCGGCGAAGGGCCTTGCACTCGCTCAGCGCCGAAGACGTCTCGAAAACGAAATAGACGTCGCGACGCTGCGCACCGACAGACTCGAGAATTCGCTGGAGCGCCGAAGGCCCGAACGAGCGCGTCTCGCCAAGGGCCCGCAAACGAAGGTAGGCGACAGGGCCCGCAGGCACCGGATCGCGCGACGGATCGACTGCGAGCACGAGACCGAGCTTCTTCGCGACAACGGCGGCGGCGTCGGTCTCCCACACGCCCTGCGGCTCCCAAATCACGTTGGTAACGTCGCGGGGGAAGCGATCGCGAAGTTTGCCCAGACGGTCGATGTTCAGCGCGGAGGGCGTGACCTCGCGCGGCGTCCGCAGGATGATGCACCTGGCCTCGAGCGCCGCGGCAGAAGTGAGCGCGGCGGTGACCTCGTCTTCAAACGCCGGAGACACCTTCAGCGTGCTCGCGGTCGGCCCGACCACGACTCCGAACTCGAAGTGCGGCGGCACCTGCTTGCGCCACCTGCGAAGCGCGCTTCGCGTGAAAGGCGTGGGCGAGGCTTCGTGGCCGCTCGCCGGCATGCTCACTTCGAGGAAATCGAACCGCTTGGAATATGCCGAAAGCGAGCTGCTCAGCTGTTTCGCCGCGATATGAAGGCGCCTACCCATATGGCCGCTACCTCTCGCACACCCCGCGCGCCGACGCCAGCGTCATCACCGCTCGCCGAAGTGGAACCACTGCGTCGGGAAGCGGCGGAGAAATGCGGACATCGCGTCGGCTACCTGTTGCGCTGCCGCCTCGAGGTCGAGGGCCGAAGCCCGCCGCGCGATTTCGACGCGTGGATAGATCACGAGCAGATAGCGGTCCGGGCCGAGGCGGGCTGAAAACGTGGGCACGATCGCTGCGCCGGTGAGCTGCGCGAGCCGAAAGGGGCCCTCCGGAATGCGCGCCGGGCTTCCCGCGAGAGTGACGGCGAGCGTGCGACCGCTCGGCGGAACGCGATCGGCCTGCAGCGCCACTGCCCCGCCCCGCTTCAAATGCGCAACCAGCGGCAGCGCCGCGAGCGGATCGTCACCGACGACGACCACGTTCACGCCCATCGCGGCGCGCGCTTCGTTCTGAATGCGCTGCGCGTCGGCGTGCGGCTCCGACTGCATGACCACGAGCACGTCGAGCGCACTCGCCCGCGCAAAGCTGGGCGTCGCCAGCTCCCATCCTGCGGTGTGCATCGTGAGCAGCACGCAGCCTCTCTGAAGCGCCAACGCGGCGTCCATGTGCTCGCTTCCCTCGGTCTCGGCGGAGATCGACACGGCATTTTTTGAGCCGGCAGCGAGGGTGTCGGCCAGACAGCACGCGTAGGTCGCAAACGTCTGCGCCGTTTCGTAGGCGTCGCGAAAGGCCGAGGCTTCGCCCCGGATGCGCCGGAGATTGTCGCGGACCGAGCGCCGCGCGTCCGGCAGCGCGATCGCCGCCGCTACGCCGAAAAATGGAGGCGAATGCCGGACCCACCAGCGCGGCAGCCTCCGCGCACCCGACGCTGCAAGGCGACGAAACAGGGCGCCGTCGTGCGCAAACCGCTTTTTCCAGGCGCCCGCAACCTCGCTCATGCAGCCGCAACTAGCACGCGGAGCGCGCGCCTGTGTGGGAGGCTGGCGCTGCCCGCGCTGGGGGTCGCTTTACCCACCGGATCGGATCGTGAGAGCGCGTCGTCGTGCGGAACCTCTCAAAAATAGGCAAAATTGCCTGCGCTCTGCGCTGGCTCGGGGGTTGCAGATGTGTGGTGCATGCGCACCCTCTCCTTGCTGCCCGTGATGTCCCTCTGTGGCTCGGTCTTCATGCTCGCGTGCGGCGCGGCTCCCGACGACAGCGGTTTCGACCCTGGCGCGGGCGAGACCCCCTCTTTTAGCTCTGGAGACGCCGGCAACGGCTCGCTGAAGGTGCCGCAGGGCGACGCAGCGCCTCCTTCGGCGGAGTGCGCCAAGTCCACGGCGGCTCCGACGCCCATCCCGGTGGAGCTCGTGTTCATGTTCGACAAGAGCGGGAGCATGGGCGACAACGCGAAGTGGACCTCCTGCAAGCAGGGACTCAATTCGTTCTTTGCTGACCCGGCGAGCAAGGGCGTCGAAGCGTCGCTGCAGTTCTTCCCCGGCGGCGGCGACCAGTGCGCGCAAAGCGACTACTCCACACCTGCCGTCGCGATGCGGACCCTCCCCGACAGCACGAACTTCTCGGCGGCGATGAACGCCGTGAGCCCGGGCGGAGCAACGCCGACCCTCCCCGCCGTGCAGGGATCGCTGCAGTATGCACAGAAAGTCGCCTTGCAGCACCCGGGCAGCAGCACGGCGATCGTGCTCGTGACCGACGGCGATCCGAACGGGTGCAACAGCACCGTGCAATCGGTCAGCGCTGCGGCCGCAAACGCGAAAAAAGCCGGCATTCCTGTCTTCGTCATCGGCATCGGGAACGTCGCGAGCCTCGACGCAATCGCGCTCGCGGGCGGCACGACCAAAGCTACGATTGTGAGCAACAACAACGCCGCGCAGACCGCCGTTGATTTCCAGAAGGCGCTCAACGCCATTCGCGGAGCGACGCTGTCGTGCGAGTACGAAATCCCGGTGCTCCCCGACGGCGCGACGATCGATCAGGTCAACGTCGTATACACGCCCAGCGGCGGCAGCACCGCGACGCTTAACTACGACGCGTTTTGCACGGGCGCGCAGCCCGGCTGGCACTACGACGACGTGACGAAGCCCACGAAAATCATCTTGTGCAAATCGACCTGCGACACCATCCAAAAAGACGCGACCGGCAAGGTCGACCTCGTCTTCGGCTGCGCGACCAAGGGCGGCATTCCCCGCTGAAACGCGCCGTCAGACGCGAATGATGTCGGGCTGCTGAGCGAGCAGGTAATCGAGCCAGAGCGCGGAGAGTTTCTCCTGCATCGAGTTGGCTCGCAGCCGCGCCCGAAGGTGCGCGAAGTCGACGGCGTCGAGCTCCTGATCCTGATTGAAGCAGGTAAAGACCATGGTCTCTTTGCCCGTTTTGGGATCGACGTGGCGCTGCAGGCACTGCGCGCACACCTCTTTCATCATGCACTGCATCGGCGAGTTGATGCTCGCGATCGCGAGGTGCCGCGGATCAAGATGCGACAGCAGCGCCCCGTGACGCGCTTCTTTCACGGCGGCCATCATGCGGTCGCTCCCGATGGCGATGATGCGACCGACCTCGCTGAGCTTCGCAACCGGCGCGACGCCGAGCTCGCCCGTTGCGTAGGCGATCATTGCCTGTACGATGTTGCCGCGGAAGTGCGCGTCCTGCGGCCTGCGCGGTACGACCGCGTCGCCGGTGTCGGTAGCCCACACGACCTGATCGGTGTGGCGCTCGATGTCGTCCATTTTGAAGACGTCACCGCCGTCGCGGTAGCCGGCGAAGTAGATGATGCGGCTGCCCAGCGCCTTGAACGCGCGCGCTATCGAGAAAAGCACCGCGTTGCCGAGGCCGCCGCCGCAGAGCATCACGGTCTCGCGCTCGCCGATTTCTGTGGGCGCTCCCGTGGGGCCCATGAGCACCACCGGTTCGCCCGGCTGGAGCGCCGCGCACAGTCGTGAACTGCCACCCATCTCGAGCACGATGGTGCCCATCAGGCCGCGCTCGGGATCGGTCCACGCCCCGGTGAGCGCGAGGCCCTCCATGGCGAGCCTCGTGCCGCTGACCACGGGCGCGAGCGTCTCGAAATTCTGCAAGCGGTAAAACTGACCGGGCAGAAACTTGCGCGCCGCGAGGGGCGCCTTCACGACGACCTCGACGATGGTCTTCGTGAGGCGGTTGACCTCAACGATGGTGGCCAACAGAGCTTCGTCGAAGCCCGAGAACGTGCGCGAAAGCGCCGCCTCGCGCGAAGGCTGATCGCGAACGTCGAGCCGCGCGATCTCGGGGAAGAGCGCGGTCACGTGCGGGTGACCGTCCTTCGCGCTCGCCATCGCCTTGACCACGCTTCCTGCGTAGTACGGGTGGTTGTCGCCGTAGAACGACACCGTGCGCCCGCCCTCGCAGTAGCTTGTGAAGAAGCCCTGCGACGTGTCGCTCACGGGCTCGACCGAGAGGTCGCCCGCCTCGGAGCGAACGACCCGGTGCGCAAGAAAGTACTGTCCGCGCTTGTCGAGCGCGAAGGAGCCGGCGTGCTCCTTTTCGTAGATGACGTTGGGGCTGGTGCCCGCGGCGACGCAAACGGTCCGCGCGGGAAGCTCGACGATCGAGCCGTCTTTTCGGGCGAATTTCATCGCAGCCACGGCGCCGGTCGGAGACAGCACGGCCTCGGTCGGCGCGAGATGCTCGACGTAGCGAACGCCCTCTTCGAGGCTCTTGGCGACCTCTTCGTGGTTGAGGCGGTACGCTGGCGACTCGGCGAGGCTCTTGCGGTAGACGAGCGTGACGCCGCCCCACCCGTCGAGCAGCGACTGCACGCGCGGCTCACGCTGCTCGCGGGAGGCCAGCGCCTTTTCGGCGAGGAGCGCGCGCCCATGCGCAAGGTGCTCCTGCAGCGTGGACCACTCTTCGTCGTCGAACATCGCGCGGAGCTCGGCGGCGCTGCGGGTCGCGCAGAGCACGTCAAAGCGCTCGACCGTCTTTTCAACCTGCACGCAATAGTAGGCGAGCAGCTCGGTGGCGGTATCGATCGCGGTCAGGCCGCCGCCGATCACGATCGCAGGAAGGCTCACCTGCAAATTGGCGATCGAGCTCTTTTTCGCGGCTCCGCTGAGCTGCAGGCCCATGAGAAAATCGCTCGCCTTGCGAATGCCGCGCGCGAGGTTGTTCTTGATGTCGATGATCGTCGGCTTGCCTGCGCCGGCTGCGATCGCGATGTGATCGATCCCCATCGCCCACGCGTCTTCCATGGTCACGGTGCCGCCGAAGCGAACCCCGCCGTACAGCCGCATGTGCGGGTTGCGGGCGAGCGTCATGTACAAAAGCGTGAGAAAGTTTTTGTCCCAGCGAACGGTGATGCCGTATTCGCTGACGCCCCCGAAGCCCAGGATGATGCGCTCGTCGAGCGCTCCGAAGACGGAGCTCGCTTGACGTATGGGCGCGGGCGCCTCGTAGACGCCACCGACGCGGCCACCCGTGAGCGACGCGGGCAGCGGCTCAAGCTTCAGACCATCGACGGCGACGACGCCGAAGCCCTCGCACGCGAGGTGATGGGCGAGCGTGTAGCCGGCGGGCCCGAGGCCAACGACCATCACGTTTTTGCCGTTGTACGGACGGGCGTGAGGGCGGGCGACGTTGAGCGGATTCCATCGCGTCAGCAGGCCGTAGATCTCGAGTCCCCACGGCAGATCGAGCACCTCGGTGAGAACGCGCGTCTCGACCTGCGGGATATTGACCGGCTCCTGCTTCTGGAAGACGCAGGCCTTCATGCAGTCGTTGCAGATGCGGTGTCCCGTTCCGGGCACCATCGGGTTGTCGATGGCGACGATGGCGAGCGCGGCGATGACCTCGCCGTCCCTGCGCATCGTGTGCATCTCGCTGATCTTCTCCTCGAGCGGGCAACCCTTGAGCTCGACGCCGAGCGGGTTCTTCTTGAACGTGCCCGGCGCCTTGTCGCGCAGGCCCTTGCTGCAGGAGTCCTTGTCGCGGTTGTGGCAGTAGAGGCAGTAGTCGATTTCCTGCTCCGCTTCGCGCGCGGAGCCACGAAGGTCGGTGAGCTCGAAGCTCGAGCGCTGCCTGCGTTCCTGCTCGGGCCCGGTGATGAGCTCAGGCAGCGCCTCGTCGGGCCTGCGCAAGCGAACGAGACTCGTCCAGTCAACGTCGTGCGGACGCTTGAGGCTCATCCATCGGTGCGCGGCGTCCTGGTGATCGGCGCGGCGGCGAGCGAGCGTGAACTCAATCGCGTCGAGCGCCAGCGCGACAGTCTTTGCGAGCTCTTCGTCGGTGAGCTCAGCGGCAGCGGCGGGCGCCATCGCGTCTGTCGCCGCTCGGGTGCGCGAGTCTTCGATCAGCGCGAGGCGCAGGCGCGTCGCCTGCAAGCGCAGCGCGTCGGTCCACGCCGCGCCTCCCGCCCGCGCGGCCTTGCGGGCCACGTCGTCGATGGCGAAGAGCGTCATCGTGCCCGCGGCGACGATGGCCTCTTCGTCGCGGGCGGGAACGTGCTCCGCGTGCGCGGCGTGAACGGCCGTCTCGGCGATGGCACGGGCGACGGCGGCGGCGTCAATGCCGAGCCCCTGCGCCGCCTCGACAAACCCCTTCCCTGCTCCCTCGCGCAGCACGCGCTTCTTCGCGAAGTCGCGCTTGAAGCGCCACAGTGGCTCGCGAGATTTCACTTCGTGCCGCAGCGCATCGGCCTCGCGCTCGACGCCGAAGAGCTTGCCTACAAACGCCCCGACGTGCGGCGCGGCGGCCAGCAGCGACTCGCTCTTCTGCTCGGCCGACATTCCCTCGCCCCTGCACGCGCGGTAGGCGTCGAACGCCGCCCACGCGTCGGGTGCGCTGGCGCGGAACCAGTCGTCGAACGCGGCGTGCAAGTCACCCAGGCGCGCGGGGCTGAAGAGGTCAGCCCACGCAAACCCGGCGACGCCGAGCGTGAGGTGATCTTCGCTGGTTCGCGAAAAGGGGCCGGGGGGCGGAGCGGTGGTTCGACGCGTCTGTGCGGTCACGGGGCGGTCCTCGAAATGTCTGCTGTCAGTGCTTGTCGTGATCGTGGTCGTGCGCCACCGGCGTGAAGGCGGTCGGAGCCAGGTCGCCGTCTTCGAAGCCGAAGTACAGGGCGCACTGTTTGAACATGAATTTCTGGCCTTCGGCCGAGGAGAGGTCGACCCGGTAGGTGTTGATGTACTTCACCGAATCGGTTCGCCAGCCCTGCCAGGCCTCGGCGCTGATTTGCTCGTAAATCAAGCGGCCCAGCTCATTTTTGTAGGGCGCGCGTGCGAGACCCGGCAGGTCTTTGTCTAGCTTCTTGCAGTGGACGATGCGGTCGCTCATGCTGATGTCCTTGGGGCCCGCGGCCCGGTTTGCGAAGGGGCTTTTAGCCGGGCGGACGGCCCACGTCGAGCACGCGCGACTCACCGTGCGCGAGGACCGACACGTCCACGTCCGCGCGGGCGCTCGCGACCACCCGCCGCGCCAGCTCCGGCTCGTTGTTGCCGCGCGAGAGGTGGCACAGCACCACGTTCGGGCGACCGAAGTAGCGCGTGTCAGACACCAACTCAGCCGTTTGTTCGTTCGAAAGGTGACCCGTCGGCGACGCGATTCGCCGCTTCAGCGAGGCGGGATACGGACTCGCTTCGAGCATCGCGGGGCAGTAATTGGCTTCGAGCAGCACCGTGTCACACGCGCCGAGAAATGCCGCGAGCGAGCGGCTGTGCGAGCCGAGATCCGTGGCGTAGCCGAACGTCGCCCCGGCTGCGCGAAAACGAAACGCCACCTGCGGCGCGTCGTGGGCGATGTCAACCGCTTCAACGGTCACCGAGCCGATCGTGAGCGGCGCCGACAGCGACAGCGGCGCAACCTCAAAGCGCGTCCGCACGCGCTCTGCCGTGACGCCTTCATGCAAAAAGATTTTCGGCTGGCCGGCGTCGCGCTTCGGCAGCGAAAGCGCCTTTCCAAGCGACTCGAGCTGCGCGCAGTGATCGCCGTGCTCATGCGTAACGACCACGCCATCAACGCCGCGCGGAAACAAGTCGCTGCCGAGCGCGCGCATGCGCGTCGCCGCCGCGCGCGGTCCGATCCCGGCGTCGACCCAGACGCGCGTTGCGCCGCTTTCGACGATGAGCGCGTTGCCGCTCGATCCCGTGCCAAGCACCCACACTCGCATCGAAGGGGCCCGCGCGCTCAGGGCGCGTATTTGGCGACGACAGGATCGCTCGGCATCGCCACGACATGCAGAGCGCGACCGTTGACCAGCCCGCCATCGGCGACGGCCGGCTCCGCCGGATCGCCCACCAGCACAAACGTGTAGTTTGCACCGAATCGAAAGTAGCTCGCAGCGCTACCGAGCTGGCCGGTGCTGAGCGTATAAATCAGCGGCAGCGGCAACGTCGCCAGCGGCAGCGAGGCGCCTCCATCGGCGTTCACGGTCGTCAGCGAGAGCGTCGCGTCGTCGACGTTTCCGACACTCGCAACGGCCGCCGTTTTCGGCGCGAGATCGCCAAATTTCGCGCCGATCGCGAGGGCAACCGGCGGGCCGCCGTCCGGGGCCGACGCGCTCGACAGCGCGGCCGTCACGCCCATCGGGGCGAGCGACCCTTGAACCGGCGACGACAGCTGGGCGAACTGCGCGCCGAGCTGGGCGCCCGTGGCCGTGACCTTCGTGTCGAGCTTGAAGACTTTCAACGATACGTTGCCGGTGATCGCGCTGTAGGAGCTGCCGCACAGGCTGGACGAGGCGGCGGGGTCGAGCGCCTGGGGAAGGCAGCCGGTCGCTGCGAGCAGGACGCTCTCTCCGCGATTGAAGGTGCTTGCGGCGATGGGCGCGAGCTTCAGATAGGCCGTCGAGGCCAGCGCGCCTGCGCCTCCCGAGAGCAGCGCGTCGCAGCCGGTCGGTGCCGGTCCGGCGTCGGACCTGGCGTCGGACGCGACCGCGGACGCCAGGATCACGTACGGCACGACAACCTTCGCGGACAGGTCAACACCGAAGTCGTCGACAACCGCTGCTGCGCCGGGGGAAATTCCGGGGAACGGCTCGCTCCCCCGGACCCGGTCCGGAAGCGGAGGCAGCGGCGCGATCACGCCGTCGCTACCGTCGGATTTCGTCCCGATCGCGAAGCACACGCGCACGGCGGGCAAGTCAGGCGAGGCATGCACCACGAGCACCTTCGCAGGGGCTCCGGCGTCGGAAGGCGGTTGCGCGGCGTCGCCGGTCGGCGATGCCGTGTCGGACCTGGACGCGTCGGGAAGCACGCCGGCCGGGGTGTCGTCGCCGGTGCAGCCGGCCAAGGCGAAACCGAGCGTCGTCAGCCCGCTCGCGACAGCCACCACCACGCACTTGCGCGCCATATCGATCATCGAGGCCTCCGAAAGCCGCGAACGCGCGCGGGCGGCTCGACCGATAGCCCACGGCATGCGCTCGTGCACGAGGATTCACCCGGGCCAGGCGCGAGCGAAACGGAGCACTTTCCCGCGGCGACGGATTGACGTAGGCATAATCGCGAGATGTCAGCCTGTCCCAATTGCGCGACGCCGCTGCCCGACGCGGCAAAGTTTTGCGGCCAGTGCGGCTTCGTGGTGCGCCCGCCCGATGCGCGCCCTTCCAACGCCCCCGGTTACCGGCCCGCGGCCATGACGATCGTCGGCGTTCCGGGCCCGCTGGCGCAGGCTCCGGGGGGAACTACGTCGAGCCCGCCAGGCGCTCCTGCTCCGCAGGCCGCCGCGCCGGCGACGGGGTTCGCGAATTCGGCGCCGCCCGGGCCCCTCGCGCTGCCGGCCCCGCAGCGCACCGTGGCCATGGCCGCCTTCGTTCCGCCGACGGCGCCCGGCGACGGCCCCCCGCGGCAAACCGATCCGCTGGCGCCGCAACCCGACCTCGACCCGCTTCGCGGGCGCGGGTCGATGCAGCACACCATGCTCGGAATGAAAGCGCCGGTCATCGCGCCTGTCAGCGCGAGCGCTCCGCCACCCGCCGACGCCATGCGGGCACAGCTGTCCGCGAACCGCACGATGCTGGGCGTAGCAACCCCCGGAATCGCCCCACTGCACGCGAGCGAGCCGCCAGCGTACCGCTCTGCGGCGGCGACGATGCTCGGCGTGGCAGCCCCGGGGATCGCCCCGCTCAACGCGGGCTATTCGGCGCCGCCTCCGATGTACTCCATGCCGCCCGACATCGTCCCCAGAGGGCTTTTCGCTGACCGCGCTCTGGACGCCGACCGGGCTCCGATGTACTCCATGCCGCCCGACATCGTCCCGGCGCCGCCGCCCCTCGTCGATGAGTCGCTGCCGCCGCCGCCGGTCGTAGCGCCGCGTTCGGGGCTGCCGATTGCGCTCGTCGCGGGCGTGGCCGGCGCGCTGCTGCTCGCGGGGGCCGCCATCGTGGCGGTCACGTTCCGTGTGCCTCCGCCGATGTCGGGCGCATCCAAGGTTGGCGCGGGAGGAAAGGAGCAACTCCACCTCGTATGCGAGGGCTGCGCAGACGGCACGACCGTGAGGCTCGGCGACGCGCGCTCTGTGTTCACCGGACATCAAGCCGACATCGACGTGCCGTCCCCCCTCCGGGTCGGAGACAACGCGTTTGCGCTCACCATCGACCGGCCTTCGCTCGGGCGCGACGAGCAGGTGAAGCTCACGGTTCCCGTCGCCTATCGCATTCAGCCTGACCTCTCGAAGCTCGTCGACGTCGCGCCGTCGATACAGGTCAAAGTCGAGGCAACCGTGGGCAGCACCGTCGAGCTCGGCGGGAAGTCTGTCGCGCTGGACGCGAGCGGCAACGGGGTAGAAACGCTCAACGTCAGTGACGAGGTGAGCGGCCAGGGAGAAGCCAGGACCTTCGAAAAACGCCTCGGGTACGTGGTCACCGGCGCGAAGGGAGAAAAGAGCGCCGGCGAAGTCGTCGCAAAGGTCGGCGTGCCGAAGCTGACGATTGACGCGCCGGGCCCCCGCGCCACCACCCAGGACGCCACGGTCAACGTGTCGGGTCGAACGTCGAAGGGCGCGCTGGTGACGGTCAACGGCGCGCGTGCCCCGGTTTCCGACGACGGCATTTTTGCCGTGAAAGCACCCGTTCCCGCCGGAGACGCCCCGATCCTCGTCGTGCGGGCGCAGTCGGCCCCGGGCGGCGCTGAGGCTGCGCCGCGAATCGTGACGATCCCGGTGAAGCGCGTGACGAGTCTGGAGGCCGAGGCTGCATCGCTTGAAAAGAACGCCGGCCCGGGCTGGGACGCCCTCACCCGCGACCTCTCGGGCGCGAAGGGCAAGGACATCATCGTCGAAGGGAGCGTCCTCGAATCGCGCGCGCAAAACCACTGCAGCATCTTGCTGGTCGACGACCGAAGAGGCTGCAAAAAAGGCAATTGCGTGATTCGCGTACTGTACGGCGGCGGACAGGCCGTTGCCGGCGGCGACGTGATCCGCGCCTACGGCAGCGTGCGCGGCGCCTTCGCGTCGAAAGAGGGCACCGAGGTGCCCGAGATGACGGCAGATTTTATTCTCAAAGGAAAATCGAAGTGATCGGCCGCCGCGCCGTCGCGCTCGCGGCGGCGGCGACAACGCTGGCAGCCGGGGCGGCCACTGCGCAACGCGTCGATACGCGCAGAGCTGCCACGTTCGTGGTCGGAGCGCCCGCAGGCGCGGCGCCCATGGCTCGCGTCGATGGGCAGCGCACCGCGCGAGCGGCGGATGCCTTGCCTTCGGCGCCGTTGCGGGTCGTCTGGAAGAAGATGATCGCGCAAGGCCGGGGACTCGACGCCGCGCCACTGGTTACGGCCGGTGGCGAGATCGTAGTCGCAACGTCAGGCGGCGAAGCCGTGTGGGTTGGAGCAGACGGCGCCGAGACGAACCGACTTCAGCTTGCGACCGCCGCGCCCGGCGAGCCGGCGAGTCTGTCGGACGGAACCCTCGTGGTCGTCGGCGCGAGCGCAGAGGCCATCGGTTTCAGGCGCGACGGAGTGCGGTTTCGCACGCGACTCGGGGGCGACCGATCGCTGACCGGCAAGGTCGCGCCGCTCCCACTCGCCGACGGCGGCGTGGTCGTCGCCACCTCGACTCAACTGTCGCTGCTCGATGCAGAGGGAGCCGTTCGCGCACGAGCGGTCGCGTCCGAACCGCTCGTCACGGCGCTGCTCGCGGCGCGCGGCCAGGTCATCGCCATCGGCGCGACCGGCACCGTTTACGGTTGGCAGCCCGGACGCGAGCTGGTGCGCGTGGGGGCGCTCGGCGGCGAGGTCGACGGCGGCGCTGCGCTCCTCGGCGACCATACGCTGATCGCGATGGTCGATGCTCACCTCGGCTCCAGGGTCGTTTCGCTCAACCTCGACACGGCCGTGACGAGCGTGCGCGCCACCTCGCCGGGCGGCGCTTATCTCGGTCCGCCGGCGCTGTCAGGCAACCTCGTATACGGACTCGCCGCCGCCGCCGGGCGCAGCTACGTGATCGCCCTCGACGACGCCGGCCTCGAGCGCCTGCGCAGCCCGATTCCTGTCAACCCTTCGATCCCGGTGGCCTTGGCCGACGGCGGCGCCGCTGCCTTTGTGCCGCCGCACGCCGGGGTCGTCGTCGATGCTTCGGGCGCCGTCGCGTTCGCGAGTCCCGAAGGCGTCATCGGAGTCGTCGACGCGACCGGAGCCCTGTCGACGCTGCAGGAAGCCGCGCTCTGCGGGCGTCCCGGAAAAGGGATGCAGGTCGCAGGCATCGCCCCAGCTGGACCCGGCGCGTTCGTAGTCGCCTGCGGGTCCGGTCTGGTCGCACGCATCGCGTCGCGCGACTGAAGCGAACACGCTATGGCGCGAACCGCAGCGCGGGCCTATGATGGCGCTCATGATCACGATTACCGAGAAAGCTGCAGCCAAGGTCAAAGAGATCTCGTCTTCTGAGAGCCTCGACGGTCAGGGCCTTCGCTTGCGCGTCATCGGCGGCGGATGCGCAGGCTTCAGCTACGATCTCTACTTCGAAGACAAGATGACCGAGGAAGACGAGCAGTACGAGTCGCACGGCGTAAAGCTGTACGTCGACCCGCACAGCCACCTCTATCTCGAAGAGACCGAGATCGACTACGTCGAGGGCGCGCACGGCGCAGGGTTCAAGTTCAACAACCCGAACGTCAAGAGCACCTGCGGCTGCGGTTCGTCGTTCTCCGCCTGAATTTCGCCCGACGGGCATCGCGCATCACAAAGGGCCTCGCTTGCGTCGCTTTTTCGTCAACGATGCGCTGCACGAAGCGCCCGACGATAACGAAAACCTCCTCGAGGTCATGCGGCGCAGTCTCGGACTGCGGGCTGCGGCCAGAGGCTGCAACGACGGCACGTGCGGCTCGTGCCGCGTCCTCATCGACGGCGAGGTTGTTCACGCCTGCTCACGCACCACCGGATCGATCGCCGAGCACGCGCGGGTCGTGAGTTACGAGCACATCGCGCAGCGCGAGCCGGTCGTGGCGGCGCTTTCGTTTTTCGACCGCGAACGGTCGACGCGGTGCAAGCTCTGCGTGGCGGGCCTGGGCGTCACCGCGTGCGCATTGGCATCCGCCCGCGCGGCGGGTGTGACCATGTCGACCGACGCCGCGGTGGGCACGGCCGCGTGCATGTGCACCGGTCGCGGCTCGTGGCGCCGCGCGCTCGCGGTGGTGTAGCAACGACAAAAAGCAACCGCCCGCGATTGCTCGCAGGCGGCTGGTCGACGATCCACATAAGCCGAGTTTTGTCCCGCGCCCAGGTCGCCCGTGGCGCGGTGACGATCATTCCTCTAGGGCCGCCCTTACGGACGGTCTCCAGCAGCCTACCCGCAGGCTCGGGCGAGTAGCCCTCAAACGCCTGCCTACATGGCCTTGCTCCCGATGGGGTTTGCCATGCCGCGCCCGTTACCGTGCGCGCGGTGGGCTCTTACCCCGCCTTTTCACCCTTACCTCCTGGCCGAAGCGAGGAGGCGGTTCGTTCTCTGTGGCACTGTCCTCGGCGTTTCCGCCACCGGGCGTTACCCGGCATCGCACTCTATGGAGCTCGGACTTTCCTCCCGCTTCAGCGCGTGAGCGCGTCGGCCGGCGATCGTCTGTCGAACATCGACGCTGAGACGTTCGCACCTCGCGCGGGCGGACGCAACGCCAGGATTGCGACAAAAGGAGCGACGACGAGGCCGTATCGGCCGGCGCCGAAAAACACAGCGTGCGTGAGCGCGGTTGACGCGATGAGCAACGCGGCGAACGCCTCAAAGCGCGAGCGTTTTCTGTCGATGGCGATGACGACGGCGAGGAGCAGATAGGCGACCCAGCCCGCCGGCGAGATCGCGAACGCACCTCCGAGCGCGGCCACTGCCCGCGGCACGCGAGCGGCGCCACGCGTCAGCGCGAACGCCGCCAGCGCGCACGCGAGCAGCGCACGGCTGGCCACAGTCTCGAGGGCGCCCCACGCCTCCTTGGCCGCGTCGGGGAACGCAGACGGGTTCGACGCGTGGAGATACCAGGGCCCGGCGCCGAAGTAGTCGAATGTAGTAGCCAGCTTCTTCGGGGCCTTCGCCATCCACGCGAGCGGATGCGCCGCAATGGCGCGCTTGGCTTCGCGCTCGAAGCAGGCGTCCTTTTCGGCCTCATCCCAAACGGTCTTGCACGCTTCGGGAACCACGATCGGCTCCCACGAGCCGGTCGCTGAGGCCTCCCCGATCGCGAGGTTCCAGCCGCCGTTGACGCTCACGAGCGCGCACCGGTGCATTTGCGAGCAGTTGCGAATCGTCCAGGGCAGGCAGGTCAGCACGCAGAGCCCGACCACGGCCGCCGCGCGCGCGATCGGAGCTCTCGCGACAGGCCTGCCCAAAAGCATGCATGCTGCAAGCAATGGTGCCAGCAGCACACACTGCGGGCGCACGAGCGTGGCCGCGCCCATCAACACTCCCGCTCCGATGGCGCGCCAGTTCGCCCGCCCTTCACCCAGACCAACCGCCGCAGCGAGCAGCAGCAGCGAAAGCGCGGCGCCCTCGGTCATGACGGCCGGGGTGTAGAGAACGAGGGCCGGGTGAAGCGCAACCGCGAGCGCCGCGACCATGGCGCGTGACGGGCTCAGGAAACCAAGCGCGCATCGGTGAGACGCGGCGACGGCGACCGTGCCCAGCGCGACGTTGACGTACATCGCGACGCCGACCGCGCTACCAAAAAGCGCGTAAAATAGAGCTAAAATACCTGGATATCCCGCGGGGTAGTGCGCGGCTGCGGTGACTGCGCCGTCGGGCCACGCCCACGTGTACCCCTCGCCCGACGCCAGACGCCGAGCGAACGTGTCGTAAAAAAAGCCGTCGCCCGTGACCGGGAAGCGGAACGCGGCCCAGTGCACGAACGCGCCGCGTACGGCGAGCGCGACGGCCGAGAGCGAGAGCGTGATGCGCCAGCCCGGCGCCGCCCCGGGGCTCACCGAAGTCCGAGGCTCGAAAGCGCGACCGAAACTTCGCACGCGGGGAGCCCGACGATGCCCGAATACGACCCCTCGATGCGCGAGACGAACGCCATCGCGCCGCCCTGCACCGCGTAGGCGCCGGCCTTGTCGAGGCCCTCGCCGCTCTCGGCGTAGAGGTCGATCTCCCGCTGCGTCGCCGCACGAAAAACGACGCGAGAGGTCACGATTTCCTGATGAAGCAGCGCGCCTTCGGGAGCGCCGATCGCAAACGCTGTTTTCACTTCGTGCGCGCGGCCCGAGAGTCGGCGCAGCATGTCGCGCGCTTCGTCGATCGACGCAGGCTTGCCGAGCATGACGCCGTCGATCAACACGGTGGTGTCGGCGGCGAGTACGGCGGCGCACTCGGCGAGCGCGGCATCTCGCGTCGCCAGCGCCGCGTCGAGCTTCGCGCGCGACACCCTCAGCAGGTAGTCGTAAGCACCTTCGCCCCCAAGTTCACGCTCATCGACGGGCGCTTGAAGAACGACATGACAAATGCCGAGACTGCGCAAGATCTCGCGCCGACGCGGCGAAGCGCTCGCGAGCACGAGCGGGTGACGATCGGAAATGCGCCGGTCAGCCATGAAGGAGCGCCGTGTACCACGCACATGTGTGCGGCGCCTATGCTAGCGTCGCGCGTCATGGTCAGGGCCTACCGCGCCTCCGCGACAGCTGCCTTTGCGGCGGTTGCATCAATGTTGCTCTCGGGCTCTGCGCAGGCTGCCAGCTGCGACAGCGCGCTCGTCAGCGCCTGCATTAATTCCGACACGCTCTGGCCCCACGCGGGCCCGAGCCGATTTCTCTCGATCGGAGGCGCCGAGACCGTCGCCGAGGGACGCGTCGGATTCGGCCTGATCACGAGCTACCTGTCGCGGCCGATCATGCTGCACGTGCCATCTCCCGGCCCGTCGGGCAGTGACGCGGCGGCGATCGACGATCAGGTCAACGGAACCTTCACGTTCGCCTACGGCGTCACGCGCCGGCTCGAGTTGGACGCCATGCTGCCGCTCACGTTTGCGCAGGGCGGCTCGGGAGCGAGCCCCATCACGGGTGCGAACGCGCTGCGCGATACCGCCACGCGCGACGCACGTTTCGGCTTCGCCTACGCCGTCGTACCGCGACCTGGGGTCGACCCGGCGAGCGCGACCGGAAAGCTCCCGGGCGTCGTCGCGCGGTTCGAAGTGAGCGCGCCCGTCGGCGACAAAGAGCAATTTGCGGGCGAAAAGTCCGCTGTATTCGCCCCATCGATCGCTGCCGACTACCGCGCGGGCCGATTTTTTTTCGGCGCCGAAATGGGGGCCCGCATCCGTCCGACGGCCGAGTTGGTGGGCGCGCGCGTGGGCACGCAGGCGGTGGTCGGAATCGCAGCCGGCTTCGATGTGCTTCCCCGTGAACTGCTGAGCGTGATGCTCGAAGCGCGCGCGCTGCCGGTGCTGGTCGAACAAGCCACGAGCGCGCAGACAAGCGCCGGGCTGGTCAGCACGCCGAACGGAAAAATGATCGCGCCGGCAGAATGGCAGCTCGGCGTTCGTACGGCGCCACTGGCCGGTGGTGATCTCGCGATCGCGCTCGGCGGCGGAGGATGGCTGCCGCTGTCATCCGATGCGCCGATCACGACTCCCCGATTTCGCTTCACGCTCGGCATCGTCCTCGCTCCGCTTGCCCGTGACACCGACGGCGACGGCGTCACCGACGGCCTCGATCGATGCCCACAGGAAAAAGGCTCGAAGACCTCCGAGGCTGGGGCCGGTTGCCCTGATTTGCCTCCAAAAGCGCCCGAAATCATCGACGCCACGATGTCTGGCCCGAGCGCCCCTGTCGCCCCGACGGCGCCAGCGCGATGAGGGTCACGGCAAGCGAGCGCACGCGCCACTTCATCGTTCGCGCGCATCAGGGCGAGCTGCTCCCCGACTCGCTGCTTGAAGCGCTGCGCGTTCACGAAGTTCGCGCCGGTTGGGCCACAGGCCACGGCGTGCTCGCCGATGTCGAACTTCGAGGCATCGAGGGCGCCGAGCCCGGTGCGATTCGCAAGATCGAAGGCCCCGTTCGCGCGGTGGTGATCGACGCTGCCATCGGCGCGTGTCGCGGCGACACCTCCGTCGGCCTGCGCGCCGTTCTTTGTTGGGAGGGAGCCACCGGCCTCGAAACCGTCGCGGGCGAGCTCGTGGCGGCGCGCGTAGTCGGCCTCGAAGCGCATGTCGTGTCGCTCGAAGACGCCTCCATCGAGCGCGGCATCGATCGCGCGTCGGGCGTGTGGTTGTGGGCCGTCGACGTGGCCGCAAGCGAGCGAGCCACGCGAGAGGCTCCCGCGCGCGACGCAGCGCCCCGGGCGAAATCCGCGCCGGAAGGCTGGGGCGACGCCATCGCCGCGAGCGAGCAGCGCGACGCAGCGCGCATCACGGGCGGACGCACGAGTGGAGGCGGCGCAGCGCTCATCTCGCCACGACGCCCGGCTCCCGTCGGCGCCGATCCCGATGAGATATTTCCTGCGGCCGGCGACATCGTCGAGCACTTCGCGTTCGGTCGCTGCGAGATCCTCAAGAGCGACGGCGATCGCATTCACCTGAAGATTCACAAAGACGGCCGCGTGCGCGAAATCGCGCTCGAGATGCTTCGCGTGACGCCGCTCGAATCGGCCGAGCCCGGGCGCCGCCGCTTCAAGCTCGACAAGAAGGGCTGACCGTCACGCCACGACGCGGGCAGAGGCGCCGCCGATGACAAGCTCGGTGCCCACGCCGGCTTTGTCGACTTTTACCATCGCGAGCCCGACAACCGCGGCGGAGATCGGACCGCGCGCGACCGACGTGAGCGTGCCCACTGCGACTCCCGACGCGTCGCAGACTTCCGCTCCCCGCGCCGGAACGACCTGAGCGTCGATCGTGATTTTCGCCAGCTTTCGCTTCACCCGCCCGCGCACTTCGAGCATGAAGACGACCTCCTGACCGATGTAGCAGCCCTTGTCGAACGACACTGCGCGCCGCTCGAGCAGGGCTTCCTGCGGGTAGGTGGTTTGATCGAAATCGACCCCAAAACGAGGAACGCCGAGCTCGACGCGGATCGCATCATACCACTCCAGGCTGCCCCGCGCGACGTCGACAGCGCGTGCCGCCGCCTCCCCCTCGAAGAGCAGCACGGCTCCACCGAAGCCGAGCTCGTCGAACGCCGCGGACAGCACGCCAGCGCCGCCGATCGCGGCGACGTCGGGACCGCAGGCCAGCGCGACGACATCGCCCGTCGCGGCCACCTCGGCGTCTTCCATGATGATGTAACGCTCGAAGGTCGCGATCAGCTCGCTGAGCGCTGCGCGTGGCACGACAAGTCGGAGCGCGTCGGCCTCTGCGATCACGATAACGTCGGCGATCACGCGGCCCTTCTGGGTCACCGCAAGCCCGTACGTCGCGACGCCCGGCACCGCGCGGGTAACGTCACAGGTGAGCATTCCGTTGAGCCACGCGACCCGGTCGTTGCCTCGAACCACAGCTGCGGCGAGGTCGGGACGGAAGACAACGAGGGCGCCGGTGCGTGCAGCGTCGAGCTGCGCTTGTTGGGTCAACACGGCACTCGTATAGCCTGCGACCCGCACGATCGCACGATGTTGGCGGCGGCTGATTGACGCGGCAGCCCAAGGCGGCGCAGCATGCCCGCGTGTCCGGCATCGGCATCCTGATCAACCCGCGCAGCCGCAGGAACCTGCGCGACCCCGGCGCGGGCGAGCGCCTCGCGCGCATCGTCGGGCCGCTCGGGCGGGTGCGCACCGCGAGCACCCTGGGCGAGCTGCGCGACATCGCTGCGGAGTTTTCGGAGCGCGACATCGACGTGCTCGCGATCAGCGGCGGGGACGGCACCAACCACGTCACCCTCGGCGGCTTCATCAAAGCCTATGGCGACAAGCCGCTGCCTCCCATCGCGTTTCTACGCGGGGGCACGATGAACACCGTGGCCAACGCGGTGGGAGTGCGCCGCGGCTCGCCCGAGCGCCTGCTGGAACGGCTCGCGAAAGCGGTCGGTCGCAACGAGCCGCTGCGCTCGGTCACGCGTCGCCTGATGCGCGTTGGAGACGACTACGGGTTCCTGTTCGGCGCCGGCGCGATCCACGGCTTTTTGGCCGAGTATTATCGTGACGGCGAGCCGTCTCCCCGCGTGGCCGCCAAGACGCTGGCGCGCGGGGCCGCGAGCGCGCTCATCGGCGGCGAGACCGCGACGCGCATCGCCGAGCCTCTGCGCGGATCGATCGAATACGACGACACGAGCGGCCGTCACCACCGCTGGCCCGAGCGCGAGTACCTCGCCGTTGGCGCAGGCACAGTCGATCAAATTGGGCTTGGTTTTCGCCCATTTCATCGAAGCGCCGGCCGCGTCGACGCGTTTCACCTCCTCGGCATTCATGCAACCCCCGCCGGGCTCGTTCGGGAGCTGCCGCGAATATGGCGCGCCGCTCCGATGCGCCCGGAGACGGCCGACGACGCTGCCGCGGTTCGCGCCGTGATCCACCCGAGCGGAGGCGTCACGCGGTACATGATCGACGGCGATCTCTTCGAGGCCCCAGGACCGCTCAGCGTTTCCCTCGGTCCAAGCATCTCCATCGTCACACTACGCTGAGCCTCCGGCGCGATGCACTCGCCAGCGTGCTATCGTTGCGACCCAATGAAGGATCCGGCGCGACGGCTGGCTGCGCCCGCATGGGCCGCTGCGTTGCTCACGCTGAGCGCCCAGGTCGCCTCTGCCGACACCCGCCCGCTCGACGCCGCTGACCTCGAGCGCCTGCAACGCGGCGAAACAGTCGTGCGCGAGCAGACGCTTTCAAGCGACGGCGACGACGACCGCAGATTCGTCGGGGGACTCGCCTACGCCGTGTTGGACGCCGCTCCTGAAGACGTCGGAGCGCTCTTCAGCGACGCCGCGGCCTACACGCAACTGCTGCCGCGAACGCGGAGCGCCGTGCGCATTTCCGGCACGGCAGGGGACCAACGAATCCAGCTCATTCAAGGCACTGCGCTCGTGTCGCTCAGTTACGTCGTCCACGTGCGCGATTATCCGAGGGAAGGCACGGTTCGTTTCTGGCTGGACGCCGGCTACCCGCACGGCATCGACGACGCGTGGGGCTTCGTCCGCGCCGAGCGCTGGCCGTCCGCCGCCGGACGCACCAAAACGCTCGTGAGCTACGGAGTTCTCGTCGAGCTGGGCCCGGGGATCGTGCGGGCGATGTACGAGGACAAGCTCCGCGCAGCGATGCTCAGCGTGCCTGCCCGGCTGCGGAGCTACGTCGCCGCGGGGTCGAAAGAGGCGGATCAGGGCGCCCCCCGGTAGCGGGCGGGCAGACTTGAAACGGCGGCTTTTTCCCACCTCGCCGCCTGCCTCTGCTAACTCTTTTGGGCGATGGTGATGCGCATTTTCGTCATCGCGATGAACGCGTACCGCGAGTCGGTGCGCGCGCGTTTGCTCATTGGCCTTTTCGGCGTCGCCGTCGCCACCTGTGCGTACGCAGTCGTCGTCGCGTCGCTGTCGCTGCATCAAGAAGCGCGCGTGGTGTCAGACCTCGGATCGAGCTCGATTTCACTCTACGCAGCCCTCGTCGCCATCGTCCTCGGCGCCACTTCGCTTCACCGCGAGGTCGAACAAAAGACGGTGTTTCCGATTCTCGCTCGCCCGCTCGCGCGCCACGAATACATGCTCGGCAAGTATTTCGGCGCCCTCGCGACGCTCCTCGTATTCATCGCCGTCGACGCCGCGATCGTTCTCGCGATTCTCGCGCTGCTCACCGATCAGAAGCCCGCCCTCGTGCTCGGCGCGGCAGCTGCGCTGCTTGCGATCCTCGCGGGCCTGCTGGTGCGCGCGAAGCACACGCGCGTGTACGTGCTGATTCCGTGGGCGCTCGCCGCGCTCCTCGCGATGGCGCTGCTCGCGTCGACTGCGGGCGACGACCGCCGCCTCGTGCTCTCTTCCATGCTGCTGACGCTGTGCGAAGTCAGCATCGTCACCGCGGTCGCCACGCTGTTTTCGTCGTTTTCTTCCCCGATGCTGACCGCGATGTTCTCATTCGGTGTCTTCATCATCGGGCGTTCGGCCGACACCCTCGCTCACCTGCCAGCCCGGCAGCTCGGCGGCGGCGCGCGCGCGGCAGGAGCGCTACTCGCCCGCGTGTTTCCCAACCTGAACCTGTACGTTCCGCCACGCCCCGTGCTGCTCGGGCAAGTCGCGGACCTGCCGATTTGGCCGTACGTGGGCGCATCGGCCCTGCACGCAGCGGCGTATTCGGCCTTACTTCTCGCGATTGCCTGGTTGATGTTCCGCAAGCGGGATTTCACGTGAAGGCCCTGGCGTGGCGCGCGATGCTCATCGTCGCCGTCACGCTGATGCTGCTCGGCATCGCCTGGCTGCGCGAACGCGCTCGCGCTACAGCCGCCCTTCATGCGTCGGATACGGCGCTCGCGAGCGGGGATTTCAACGCGGCGACCGAGGCCGCACGGGAAGCGGCGATGAGCCGAACGTTCGGCGCCGCCGCCCCCCGGATGGGCTTCGAGCGGCTCGACAGCTTCGCGCGATCCGCCGCCAGCCGGGGCGATCTCGTGCAAATGAAGGCCGCGCTGATCGCGATGCGCGCCGCGGCCGATGCAACCGACGACGACGCTTGGCGAACGAGCGCGAATGAGGCCCTCGCGCGCTGCGCCGCGCTGATCGCGGCGACCCCGGCCGCCCGAGCCGTCGAAGGATGCAACGGCGAAGGAGACGCGTCCTGCCTGCGCGCGATGAACCTCGAACTGGGCGCGCCGACGCACCCGCCCCGATCGGCGCACGCCTGGCTGATCGCCGCGGCCCTCGCTCTGGCCGCCGCCGCGATCGTCGCGACGCGCAAGCGCGAGGCAGCGACCTGAGGGTTCCCCGCGAGGCTCGCGTGTGGCAAAAGCCGGCGCATGGCTACCGTTCCCGTAGACTCGAAAAAAGTCGATACTTGCCGCGCGCTCGCCGCAGATGTCGCCGACGACGTCCAGCGCTACATCGACAAGCACACGAGCGTCGGAGTCGAGCGAACGATCCTCCGCGCGCTCGGCGCTGAGGGCACCGACGACCAGGGCGCGCCACTCGTGAATATAGCGGTGGAGCGCTACCAAAAGGCAGGGCTGCTGGGTCGCGGAATCTCCTACTACGTCGGCCGCGCCCTGCTGGCGGGCGCAAGCTCGGTTCAAGATGCGGCCGAGCGGCTCGCCTTCGCGCCCGAAGTCGATCGCGGCGAAGGCGGAGCCACGGTCGACGCCGTCCGCGCAGCGCTGACTCCCCACGTCGCGGCCGCCCTGGCGCGCATCGACGGGGCACGCGATCAGCGCGAATCGCTCAAGGCGCGGGTTGCCGCGGGCGAGACTCCGCACAAGTACGTCATCGTCGCCACGGGCAACATTTACGACGACGCACTGCAGGCAAAAGCGGCTGCGTTTGCTGGCGCCGACATCATCGCGGTCATTCGGGCGACCGCCCAGTCGCTGCTCGACTACGTGCCGCACGGGGCGACGACCGAGGGCTACGGAGGCACGTTTGCGACGCAGGAGAATTTCCGCATCGTACGCACCGCCGTCGACGAGGCGACGCTCGAGTGTGGCCGCTACATTCACCAGACCAACTATTCGAGCGGCCTTTGCATGTCCGAGATCGCCTGGATGGCGGCGGTCGAGCGCCTCGACATGCTGCTCAACGACGCGATGTACGGCATCCTGTTTCGCGACATCAACATGTGCCGCACGTTTATCGATCAGTACGTTTCGCGGCGTTTCATCGCGCGCGCGGGCATCGTCATCAATACGGGCGAAGACAACTACCTCACGACCGCAGACGCCGTCGAAAAGGCGCACACTGTGCTCGCGAGCCAGTTCATCAACGAGGCCTTCGCGCTGCGCGCCGGCCTTCGCGAGGAGCAGCTCGGACTCGGGCACGCCTACGAAATCGATCCGTGGATCGAGGACAGTTTTTTGCTCGAGATCGCCCAGGCGCAGCTCGTTCGGCAAATCTTCGACCGGCACCCGATCAAGTGGATGCCGCCCACGAAACACAAAACTGGCGACATTTTCCAAAGTCACGTTCACGACGCGATGTTCAGCCTCGTGGGCATCACGACGAACCAGTCGATTCAGCTCCTCGGCATGTTCAGCGAGGCGGTTCACAACCCGATGCTCATGGATCGGTACCTCTCGCTCAAGGCGACGAGATACGTCTTCGGCGCAGCGAAACACCTCGGCGACGAGATCGAATTCAAGGCGGATGGACGCATCGCCCGGCGCGCCGTCCAGGTCCTCGACGAGGCGATGGCGCAGCTGCTCGAGGTCAAGCGCGACTCGATTTGGGACGCCATCGGACGCGGGGCATTCGCCGATGTAAAGCGCACGCGCGAGGGCGGAAAAGGCTTTGCGGGCGTGGTCGCCCGCGACCGCGACTACGTCAATCCACTCCTCGACGCGCTAGAGCGCTGACGCCTCAGGGCGCCCGCTCGGGGCCGCTCCAGTCCGTCCACCCGAAGGCGACGTCCCGCACGTCGACGTGAACCATCTTCGATGTCGGATAATAGCCAATACCCTTAATCCCGAGCGCCCCCGCGACATCGCGCAACTGCCGCGCACTCAGGCCGGGTATGCGGATATCGGCCGCCCGTCCCCGCACGTGGTAGTTGTGGTCGCCCGGCCACGCAGGCCTGCGGTAGGCGGAAACAAGCTCGATCGTGCCACCGGTGGCCCTCGCCACATCACGCAACAACGCCACGAGCCGTGGGTCTATGTCGCCCTCGCGATCGGGCTCGAGGGCGCGCATCAGGCGACGAGCGGCCACGAGCGACGTCGCGTCCGGATCGAACGCCGGCGGCGGACATCGGACCGTAACGCGCTCGCCGGTGTTTACCGCCACGATGGTGAATACGAACGCATCGACCGCGCTCGCGACGGCGCGCCTGTCGGCCGACGACACAACGTCGACCGCGGGCGTCGCTTCGAGCGGCGTGAGCGCGCGGGGCCGCAACAGCGTCGGCGGCGAGCTGTCGAACGACGTCAGCAACAAGCCGGAAATCGCCGCCGCAACCGACATCGCCCGGCCCCGCATCCACATGACACTAAACGAAAGCAGTCCGCCACGTGCGCGATCGCCACGAGCATCCGCGGCGCCATCGATGGTGCTAGAATGGTAGCCGTGCAGCCCCCCTCCCCTCCCTCCAGCCCGTTGCGCGCCTACGGCGATCGCGAAGGCGACGGCATGGTTCAACTCTCGTTCGTGCTCGCCGTGCCGCCGTCTGCGCGGGCCCGAGAAGCGGCCAAGCGGTTCGCCGAAGAGCACGGACTAAAAGAGCCCACGATCGCCACGATGGAAGAGTGTGCGCGCGGGTACTCGTTTTTCGTCGTGTACGGACACTCGAAACACTCTGTCGACTTCGCGACCATCGATGTGCCCGAGCTCCGAACCACCGCGTTGACGCGCGACGACATCGAACATCGAATCAAGGATCTCGGACGGAAGATCGTCGTGGTAGGCGCGTGCACGGGCTCCGATGCGCACACCGTCGGCATCGACGCGATTCTCAACTACAAGGGATTCGCGGGCGACAAGGGCCTCGAGAGCTACAAGGGCTTCGACGCGCACAACCTCGGCGCGCAGGTCGAAAACGACCAACTCGCGGCGCGCTCGCTCGCGCTCAAGGCCGACGTGATCTTGATCAGCCAGGTGATCACGCAGCGCAACTGCCACAAGGAAAACGCGGCTGCGTTCATCGAAATGGCCAAAGCGCAGGGCTTTCGCGACGACGTCGTGTGCCTGCTCGGCGGGCCGCGCATTGACCACAAACTCGCGCTCGAGTTGGGGTTCGACGCCGGCTTCGGACCGGGTACGAAGCCGGGCGACGTCGCCTCGTTCCTCGTCGAGAAAATCTGCGGAGAGCCCGCCGCCTAGCGCACGGCCGCCTCGGGCGTCACGTCGAGGCTCACCCACAGGTCGACGCCCTCGCGTCCCATGCGACGCGATCCCGTCGCCCGGAAGCGAAAGCACCCGCACGCGTCGCGAAGTTCGAGCGTTGCGACGGCGGCAACGAGGCGCTCGGCTGTAAAATCGACGTCGACCCCGCCGCGCGTTGAGACGAACTTCGTCCAGGGAATCGAAGCGCGTGCGCCTCCGGTCCATCCGCCTTCGCTCAGGAAGCCGACGGCGACGGTCTCACTCGAATCCGAAAGCAGGCGCGACGCAGCGGGATCGACGCCCACGCGCGACGCCACCCACGCCCGCAGCGACCACGCCGACGCGTCGCCGACACGCGCGCGCGCCACCCACGCGCTGCCTGCGGCTTCGCCGAGGAAATGACCCCCTTCGGCAACCAGCGCAAAGGCAGGGGACTGCGAAGCGGCCCGCCAGCGGATCAGCGGCGAAGTAGCGGGAGCCAGGCCGGTCGCGTTCGCGCCCGCCGGCGGGCGCAATGCCGAGACGCCACCAACGAGCGCTTCCACCTCGAACGCCTGCCGCGCTCCCCAACGCCCAAGCGCGGTACGCACGCCCGCAGCCGCGATCAGGGCAGCGCCATCGACCGGCGCCTGCGGTGCGGCCGACGTCCCAGCCGAGCGCGCGCCGACGGAGAGCGCTCCGTCTCCCGTCGAAGCGACGCCCGAAGTCGAGAGCAGGGGGTCGATGCGATGCCGCCATGGATCACGCGAATCGCCCGACGCAAAGCTGCGGCCGATCGGCGCGCTGAGCTCCATGCGCGCAGTCGCCATCGCATCTCCCCCGTGCGTAGCCCCGTCCGACGCTGCGTCCGCAAGCGCGCGCATCGACGCGGCGTATCCGAGCGGCCCGATTCTCGCGCCAACGAGCGCGCCCGCAGACGATCGCACGAATGCCAGCGTCGTTCCGCCGGGAACGCGCAGCGCGCCTCCGTCGACCGTCGCGTGCGCGACGGCGACCTCACCCAGCGTCGTCGACGCTGCGACGGCAGCCACCGGCCCTGACGCGTCAAGCTCCCCGAGACCTCCCGCGCGGCGAGCGTCGCCGCGAAATCCGAGACCGGCGAGGAGGTTCGAGCCGCGCGCGCGCGCCTCGACGCCGAAGCGATCGAAGGCCCGTGACGCCGCCTCGACGTCCGTCGTCGCGTAATTGCCGCGCGCCCCCCGCACGGCGTCTGCGCTCCACGAAAGCTCCTCGCGAAAGGCGCCCGTCGAAGACATCGCCCCGCGAACATCGACGACAAGCCCGTCGTCGCCCCCCTGGGTCGAGCCCGCGAGGCGATCATAGCGAAGGCGCGAGAAGCTCGCAGGAGTCGACCAGTCAGCCGATGCCGCAACGCCACCGCGGAGATAGGCTCCTGCGCGCAAATCGACGCCGTACGCGGCCTCGCCATCACGCCACGGAAGGTGAACGCCGCCGCCCAGAAACAGCCCGTCGCTTCCGCGCCACGCAAGCTCGGGAGCGAGCACGCCCGCGCGATCCGACGCGCGCAGCCAGAAGATCGGCAGCCAGAAAATCGGCACGCCGAAGACGAGCAGCCGGGGCGAGTCGATCACAAGATCGCCGGGCGGAGCCACGAGCGCGCCGGAAAACCGAACGGTCAACGGCGTGCCAAGACACGGACAAAACGCGAGGCGACCGTCACCTTCGACCACGATCCCGCGGGGCGTTCGCCTGAGCGAAAGCACGTCCGCCGACAGGTGAAACGGCGACGAATCCGCGTGAACGTTGCCCCGTAGCTCGAGCTGCGACAGGCGCGCGTCCACCGACACCTCGTCCGCGCGAACTTCGAGTTCGTCGCGGGCGTCCGCCGCTCCCGCCAGATGAGGCGCGAGCGCGCAAAGCAGCGCGCTACTTGTGGCCGTCCAGGCGCGCTTGATCAGCTGGACGCGCATCGGCGGTCGGCAAGTAATCGCCCTTGGGGAAATCAATCTGAAGGATGCTGCTGCCATCCTTGCCTGCGGCGAGTTTGTAGCTCGGCGCCACGCTGGCCCGCAGGTCGAGAACGAAGGCCGGGCCACGGGGCGTCTGGACGACGCGCGCACGGGTGACCGGCGTGTTGAAATGTACCGTTTCAAGGGCGTTGTGATTGTTGCGCAGCGAGCTGTGGGCGCCCTTCAGCAAGTAGGTGACCGTACTGGCCGTCTTCGTTTCGTCGACCTGCACGGGCTTGGAGATTTGCACAAAGCACCGCGACGCACCGTCGGCCAGCATCTCGAAGCCCGGCAAGGTCACTGTAGGCCCTGCGCTGGCCGCGAGGCGACGCGCAGCGGGCGGCGTGCGATCGACGTGCGCCTGCGCCGGCGCCGAATCGCGATCGGCCGCGTCGGAGTCGGAGTCGGAGTCGTCGGCGTGCGGGGGCACCACCGGCGGCGGAGGCGCAGCGGGGCGCGCTGTTCGGGGCCCCGGCTTGCCTCGTCCGGTGCGCGGAGCCGGAGCTGGTGCCCCGGCCTTGCGCTTCGGCGGATCGCTGTAGCCGTAACCCGTCACCGTTTTTGGCCCGTCAGGCGCCTTCGCATCCGCCGCCTTCGCCTCGCCAGCGGGCGGCGCTGAGCCCGGCGCAGCAGCCGGCTGAGCCGATGAAGCGGGCGGCGGGGACCGCTTGTCCTGCGCTGCGGCGGGGGCTCCAGAGAGCACAAAGGCGAGCGCGGCTGCGCACGAGGCGACGACGAGTGACGCGTTGCGAGTCATTAGCGAATTAGAGCACGCTCGCGCGCACGAGGGAAATTTCGGCAGCAGAAGCCCGCGGCCTCAGAACTTGGCCGCAAGCGAGGCGCGAACGCCGCCCGCGTACGGATTCGTGAGCGCGCCCGCGAAAGGCACGACCCCGCCGAGCAGCAGTCCGTAGGCGTTGTCGGAAGAGTGCAGGCGCACGTGCGGCTCGACCACTGCGACCGGATCACGCATTCCCGACTCGGCCGCGATCGGAACCATCGCCCAGACGCGCAGGCCCGGCTCGAGCCATGACGTAGCATCGAAGCCCGCGCTCACGCCGGCGACCGCCTCTACGCGAACGCGCTCGGTCGAAGTCGCGTGCACGTCGACGAGCACCGGCAGCTTGGCGTACGGATCGATCGACACGGCCCCAATCGCCAGGTGCGCTGACGCAGAAGGCACGACGCCCAGGCGGCCGGGCCAAAAGAGCGCATCGTCTTCGTTGCCCCGCGCCATGGCCGCAGCCACGTTCGCGGTATACTTGTAGAGTGCATATTTATCGACCGACGCTCCCGCGAGCGAGGCCGGCGCCGCATCGCCCTGAGCGATCGGAGCGACGAGCCCAAGGCGCGGGGAGACGGTGACCGTCTCGCTCATTTTGCGCGACATATCGAGCGCGATTTCGAGCCCGCCGTTGGTAAAAACGTTCTCCCCGGTAGTGCCTGGCGCGGCGTCGCGAATGTTGCCAACGGTGAGCGGAAGCCGCAGGCCGAGGCCAAACGACTCGAACCGGTAGTGAGCACCGAGCACGTAGGACTGGACGCGATAAGGCGCCACCACACTCACGTTGATCGGGTCGCGCTGAAGCGAGCCGGGAAACTTCTGCTCGACCGCCGTTATCTTGCCGAATCCAAGGACCCAGTCGATCTCGAGGCCCAGTTTCGGCCCGTTTTCCGAGTCGGCGTCGTCGCCCTGCTCGGCGCCATCCGGCAGGCCGTTCTGGCCGACGTGGCGCCGATGCGCGCGAGAGATACTTCGCGCCGAGCCGTGATCATCTTCCAACGCGAGCGCTGTAGTCGAGAGAGTTGCGGTCGCCGCGAGCAACGCGACGCAGGCCAGTCCGATTCTCATGCAATGTCTCCGTCAGTGACGAACGCGCGGCGCGAGCCGCAAAGGGCCGCGGCCGGGTTAGAAGCTGGTAAACATGGGGCGCTTCGGCGCCTTTGCGGCCTTCTCGGGCTCCGCGCGCCCGGTCGCCGCCAAGAAGAGCTTGTCGAGCAGAACGTTGGTGCCGAGGTAGACGCGCATCGAGTCCTGGTAAGCCGAGTAGAACGGGTTGCCGATCTTGCCGTCGCCATCGAGGACGTTGCGCAACATCTGGTAGCCGACCTCTCCAGCGAGCCAGGGCGTTATTTGGTAATCGAGCGCTGCGCCAAAATAGGTGCTTTGACGGAAGCTTGTCGGGTCGTCGATGCGCGCGACCCCCGACAGGTCCTTGAAGCTGTAGGCCCAGCTGTTGATGAGCAGCATGAAGACGCTCGGGCTCCACTTGCCCCACTCGCCCGAAATGCTCGCGAGCGCGGTCAGCGAGTTGGCCGTGTTGGCGCCGCCGGAAGCCTGATTGCTGCAGCTCGTGTCGCCGGCCGAAAAACACGCGCGACCATAAGCGGGCGGGTTTTCGAGGCCAGCGGTCTTGTACTGGTAAATCGGGTGGGCATAGGTGAAGTTCATGGCCAGCGCCAACTCACCGCCGAGCACGTGCTCGAACGGCCGGGCGAGCGCCACGCCAACGCCCGGGCTGAAGTAGAGCGTGCGGGCCTGAGACTCGGGTGACGTCGGCAGGGTCGCCACCGCGAGCACCGTCGCTTTGACGCCGCCAAACGCAGGAATTCCGCGGTAGGCGATCGACACGGAGCTGTCGAGAAAGCGGGGTTCGTACTTGCGCGTGGTGCTGCTGTTGATGTTGTCGGTCCACTCGTAGCTGAACGCAACGCGACCGCGGAGCTGCCAGTCTTTGCTGAGCGCCCAACGCGGCTGCACGAGGGCAAACGAGTCGACAGAGACGTCAGGCGATTGGACCATGCCGGGCGAGAGCACATTGGGGCTCACGCCGGTTTGGAAGAAAAACGTAGACCCATCGATCGGCGTCGTGGGAGCGGCCTTTTCGTCGGCGGCGGGCTTGCCCTTCGCCGCTTCGTCCTTGCGCGGACCGGAGGCGTTACCGACGGAGACTCCGCCGGCGCCCAGGGTCAGAACCGGACCGGCGGCAGGCGTGTCGCCAGCAGGAGCCGGCTGAGAAATTGGAGCGGATGGCTTCGCGTCGACGATCGGCGCGGGCGCAACCACCGGCGGCGCAACGGGAGCAGCTTCCGGCGCGGGCGCAGCAGGCGCTACGACCGGGGGCACCGCAACCGGCGCGGCTCCGGCGTCTGCGGCAGCAGCGGCCACCGGGGCGACGGGGGCTGCTCCGGGTTCGACCGGCGCGGGCGCAGGGGCGCTCGTTTCGGGCACGGCGGGCGGAGCTCCCTGCGCAAATGCAGAGGCGGCGAACATGAGCGCAACGGACGTAAAGCCGAGCGAGGTGAGGTGCGAGCGGCGAATCTTCACTGGGCGACTCCCCAAAGCAGGTAACCCGAACGAATGCGCACGGTTGCCCGCTCGCTGATCGGAAGTCAACGGGGAGTCGCGAAAGACGTGACGTTTAGACGTACGGCCGCCGAACCCTTTACCGTGACAGATGAATACTTATGCAGCTTCCGTTCCTTCTGGCGCAAGCGAATAATGCGCAGCGATCGTGGCAGATGCGCCCGAACGCGCCGCCTCGCGTTAACAGGTTGACGGCGTTCCCCACGCCACCGTGCGAACGCGCGCGCCCCGGGCCGCTGCGCCGGGCGACCGACGAACCATGATAAGAACCGCAGAAGCGACGAACGAGGTCACCATGGACGCAGCAATCGATGCCACCGAAATTACCGCCCTGCTCGGGCGAGGCACGCGCTTTGAAGGAAAGTTACACTTTGAAGGGCGCGTGCGAATTGACGGCTACTTCAAAGGCGAAATTCGCAGCGACGACACGCTGGTCATCGGTGACGGCGCCGAAGTGCACGCAGCGATCGATGTCGCGACGGTGATCGTGCGCGGCGGGGTCGTGCACGGCAATATTCGGGCGAAGGCCGCGCTCGAAATTCATGCGCCGGCGAAGCTCGTAGGCGACATCCACTCCCCGTCCCTCTTCATCGACCGGGGTGTCGAGTTTCAAGGCCGCTGCCGCATGGAGCCGGTGGAAGACGAAGCCCCGGAAAGCGCGCCGCCGTGATGCGCATCGCGGTCGGACTGCTGCTGGCGGCCGCGTGTAGCGCGCCTGCGAAGGTTCCCCCTGGCGCGGCGAAGAACGCCGCTCGCCCCGCAGCGCCGGCGGTGTCACTTCAAGCTTCCCCGCCGCTCGCGGCGCCCGATCCGCTGCTCGATCGCGCCTTGCGCGAATGGCCGGGCGCGGCGCCCGTCAGCCGGCTCGAGCTGCGCCTGGATGGCACGGGGTCGATGGCGATCCCGCCCGCGCCCGGCGACGCCTGCTATCGCGTGTTCGTCGACGCCGACAGCTCGGTGAGCGCGCGCGCGCAGGGGGCAAGCGCCGCACCTTTGGCCACCGCCGAGGGGTCGCACTTGTCGCTCGGCCCCCACGGCCCGTTTTGCTTGAGGCGCGGCGAGGCGCTCACGGTTCAATTGCAGGGACACGCCACTGCGCGCGTCGTGGTACTGACCGCGCGCTGACGGTTGCGACCGCAGGCCTGGCAGGCTGCTCGAACAACACCCTGCGAGAGATTCGCAAAGAGAATCGCGTGGGGCGGGGACCACGAAAAGCCGCGTTTTTCGTGGCGGGGAGGTGCATGCCTCCCCAAGATGAACGGCTAACAGGCCGCTGTTCAACGGCCTGCTAGGGCTTCGGCGCCGGCGTCTCGACAATCACAATCTCGCGGACGGCTTCTTTGAACCGCACGTCGAGCTCCGCCGACTTCTGGTCGGTCTCGACCAGCTGCCGCGTGATGTCATCGAGGCGCGCCGCCATCTCGCCGAGGCGCTGCGTGAGCTTGGCGCGCAGCGCTTCAGCGCTCTTGTTCTTTTCGATGGCGACGATGTTGCTGCGCGTTTCTTGCGTCTGCGTAGAAACGTTCGCCTGCTCGCGCGACAGCTTCACCCTCGCCGACCGCAACGCCAGCAGCTGATCGCGCAGCGCCCACGCAGCGCCAAGCTTCGCCACCTGCGCCAGCGGAGATCGTGCATCATGCATGTAATTTTTCACCGCGTTGTCTGCCACCGCGGAAAACCAGTCTTCGCGCCGACGCAGCGTCGACCGCTCATCGACGACGAGCTCCGAGGTGGCGCGCGGGGCGACCTTGGCAGGCACGAGCGCCGAGCCGGTGCCCACGTTGTCCTCGGTCTCCTTCGGAGCCTGAAACAGCCGCGTGCCGCCCTGCCGCGCATGCTTGACGATGACCTTCGCCTCGGCGTCGCCGCCATTTTTGATGCGATATTTCGTCTGCGTCACGGCGTCGCGCTCGATGGTGAGCTCGCCGTTTTCGACCTTCGCCAGGCGCTCGCCGAGCTCGTCGTATTTGCGCTCGTGATCGACCGCGATCGCCCGTTCGAGCGCGAACGGCACCGTCGCCATGGCTGCCGCCGGGAGCGGATCGAGCATGCCCTGCCCGAGAAATGCGCCCTGCTCGAACACCGCGATCGGTCCCTTTTCGAGCATGCCGCCCGTGACGTTGGAGAAGCGCGCCACGCGAAACGGATGCGATGAGGAATCGGCAACCCCACCGTCGGGGGCGAACAGAAAGTTCGACTCGCCGGGAACCGAGCGCGCGAGCAGCATCACCATGGTGGCGCTCTTGTCCGGAATGTTCACTGTCTGCGGCAAATCGTAGCGCGTCGTGCCGCCTTCCTGAGCCACGGCCGCGAGCGACTGAAGATTGCGCGGCTGGGAAATTTCGCGGCGCACGTATTCGGCGGGCGCCGCGGCCATCGGATAGCGCGCCCCTGCTCCGCCCCCCGATTGCGCTTCCGCCTTTGCCGCCGGTGCCATGCGCCCCTGTAGCGCCGCGCGGGGGGCGCCGGGTTTGGTGGGCGGACGCGCCTTCTTGCTTGCCGGCGCAGCGGACGGCGCTTCGTCGCCCTCTTCAGAGCTGTCGGCCATGGAGGGCGCCGGCGGCGGCGGCGGCGCGTCGGCGAGCGAGGTTTCCCCCCGAGGCACAGCCGCGATCACCTCTCCCGAATCGGTCACGATGGGGCGCGCGGGAATCACGGGCACGCCGAGCTGGGCCTCAAACGCGATCGGCGCGCCGGCCACCAGCGAGAGCGCGACGTCCTTCCAGTCTTCTCCCGATGTATTATGCACGATTCCCCACACCTGCAGATCGGCCTGGCCTCCGGGCCGGACCACCACGCGGTAGGACGGCTTCCAGACGGGCGACTCGGCGATGTAACCCACGGCGAGATCGTGCTCCTTTCCGTCGAGCGAGAGCACTACCTTCTTCAGGCCCTTGCGCTCGTCGTCGCTCATCTTTTCGCGAGGAGTCGGCTCGGCCTCGGTGTCGGTAAGCGGAAAAGCCGCGGATTTTACGGAGCTGCCGCCCTTTTCGATCACAGCCAGCGTCGCCAGAAAGTCGCCGACCTCCGACTCGCGCATTTTGAAGCGCACCTCGGGCTCATCAACGATGCCCTGACGCTCGAAGTAACCGACGCCGTTGCGGTAGATGACCACGCGCTTGAGCGGAAGCGAGTCGCTCGAGACGATGGCCTGGCGACCGCACGCGGCGGAGCCGAGCGCAAAAATGGCGGCGGACAGAAGGCGATGGCGCATGGGATGATTTTCCTGAGCAGGCGAAAAGGTGGGCGGATGATACGCGCACGGGCAAAAAAAGGATCTACCCCAACCGCAAAATCGGGCGGCCCCGATTGGCACGAAACTGGCGTGAAGGGCAGCTCGGCGTGGTATCTTCTTGGTGAAGACGCGCTGGCCGCCCGCAGCGCCGAGGTCTAAAAAAGCCGATGTCGATGGAGATCAAGCAATCACTCAAACTCGGCCAGCAGCTGCTCATGACGCCGCAACTTCAGCAGGCCATTCGCTTGCTGCAGCTGTCGCGCATGGAGCTGATCGACGAGATTCGTAAGGAGCTCGACGCCAACCCGGTGCTCGCCGACGACGAAGTCGAGCCGAAGAATCGCATGGGCGGAGCCGCGCCGGCCCCCGAGAGCGCGCCGGCCGACGCAGACGCCCGACTCGACCTCAACGAGCGCATGTCGCAGCAGTCCAAGCACGACGAGCTGCAGCGCGTGACCGACGAAAAGAAGGTCAACGACATCGACTGGGAGCAGTTTCTCGAAAACCGCAGCATGCAGCAGCCGCTGCCCGCCAGCCGCGGCGGCTTCGACGATCTGCCGCCGATCGAGGCCAATCTCACGAAATTCGAGAGCCTGGCCGATCACATTCGTTGGCAGTTGCAGATGAGCGACTTCGACGAAACCGAGAGGCGATTCGCCGAGTTGGTACTCGGCAATCTCGACGAAAACGGTTTTCTCGATCTCAAAGGTACCGAGCGCGAAGACGGAACGCGCACTCCCGACATTTCGCTCGATGAGTTTGCCGCGGAGGCCGGCCTCGATCCCGAAGACGCGCCCGTCGTGCTTCGGATCATGCAGGAGTGGGATCCCGTCGGCGCGTGCGCGCGCGATCTGCAGGAGTGTCTGCTCGTTCAGGCCGAGGTATTTGGCTACGAAGACCTCGACGTCGAGATCATCAAAAAGCATCTCCACAACCTGGAGAAGCACAATTACCAGGCGATCGCGCGCGACCTGAAGATTCCAGTCGAAGAGGTCTACGAGGCGGTCAAAGAGATTCAGAAACTCGAGAGCCGCCCCGCGCGCAACTTTGTAGAAGCCGACGAAAAGACGTTCGCGATTACCCCCGATGTCTACGTCGTAAAAGACGGCGACAAGTTCGTAGTGAGCGACAATGACCGCGGCGTGCAGCGACTTTACATCAACGAAGCGCTCACGAAGCAAATGCTCAAGGACCCGGGCGCCAAGAATTTCATCAACGACAAACTCAACAACGCAAAGTGGTTGATCAAGGCGATTGAGCAGCGACGCAGGACCATCATTCGCGTGACCGAGTGCATCGTCGAAAAGCAGCGCGAGTTTTTCGAGCGCGGCGTGGCCTATCTCAAGCCGATGATTCTGCGCGATATCGCCGACACCGTCGGCATGCACGAGTCGACGATCTCGCGGGTGACCACCAACAAATACGTGCACACGCCCCAGGGCCTGTTCGAGCTGAAGTACTTCTTCAACTCGTCCATCAGCCGCCCCGGCGAAGACGACATCGCCTCCGAGAGCGTCAAGCAGGGGATCAAGAAAATCATCGAAGGCGAAGACAAGAGCGAGCCGCTCAGCGATCAGGCCATTGTCGAGCTGCTCTCGAAGAACGACGGCATCCAGATCGCGAGGCGCACCGTGGCGAAGTACCGCGAGATGCTCGGTATTTTGGCCTCGAGCAAGCGCAAGAAGCTTTTCTAGCGGGCCCGCGGTCGGGCATCGCGCTGGCGGTGCAAGGATCGTGACAGCGCCGTGATCATTTTGTGTCGTTTTTTGGGCAACTTCTGACGAGTTACCCGTTATCGTCACAGATGCCGCCGCACGTTCGCCCGAACCTCGAGTTACGAGCCGTACGACACGCCCATCATTCGAGGAACGCGCTCGCCTGCAGCGAGGAGGTCGACCCAATGAACATCGCGATCACGTTTCGCCACATGGATTCCACGCAGTCGGTCAAGACGCACGCGTCTGACAAGGTTGCCAAGCTCCAAAAGTTCCTCAGGCAACCGATGAAAGCGCAAGTCACGCTGAGCTGTCAGCACCTCGCGCACACCGCCGAAATCGAGATTCACTCGGGCGGCGAGCACTTCCACGCACACGACTCGAGCGAGGACATGTACGCGACGATCGACAAGGTGGCCGACAAGCTCGAGCGCCAAATCCGCGCCGCGAAGGTCTCGCGCAAGGGTGCGGAGCGGGCGTCGGAGCGCTTGATCGTCGACGAAACCGGCGAAGACTGAGCGCGTCGGCAATCTTTTTTCCCAAGCGCGAGCGCGGTTGCGTCATGCTCCCCGCGTGAAGCTCTCTCAGCTGCTCACTGCAGGCCGCATTGCCATTCACGGGCCGACCGAGGCGC
>CANJCO010000007.1 GCA_947473045.1 Myxococcales bacterium
AGCAGGGTGTTGAAAAACACCCTGATAGTAATTGGCGAAGCCAATTGCGTGGGGTGGGGACCCCGAAAAACCGCGTTTTTCGGGGCGGGGAGGTGCATACCTCCCCGAGATGAAAGGCTAGCAGGCCGTTCTTCAACGGCCTGTTAGCGCTACAGCACGCAGCCGATTCGCGCTGGGTCGATGGCGATCTCGTCGACCCACATCTCGAAGTTCAGTGAGCTTGGTTGGTATTCCTGCCAGCCGATCCACACGTTCGTGAAGGTCGGTAAAATATAGGGGTTTCCGTTGCCGCCGTTCTTCGAGGTCGTCGTGGAGAGCGACGGGTGCTCGGCCGCGTCCCAGTAGAAACGCGTCTCGTTCGTGGCGCCTTTGTGAAGCCACTCGAGGCAGAGCCACTTGCCGGTGGGAACCGCCGCCGGCTGGCCGTTCGGGTCTTTGTCGGAGGTTGTCCAGTCGCCGGTCCCGCCCGCCTGCCCCTGGCTGTCGGTCCCGACGCCGAACAGGTTCTTGCCGTTCTGCAGCTGTCCGCTCAGGCGAATTTCGCCCGCTACGCCTGTTCCGGAGGCCGCGGCGAACGTCCAGTGGGCGTACGTCATGGGCAGTCCGGGAAGGGTTGCAAAATACACGTAAGCGCGGCCGTAATAGCTGTTGTTCGGCGCGGGAAACGTCTTCGATTCGCGGATGTACGATTGCCCGTTGCCCGCGCGCTTGATGTGCAGCGCCTTTTGCCCGCGCGCCCTCTGCAGCCCGTCGATCACCGGCGGCGTTCCGGAGACGGTCCAGGTCTTCGTATCGAGCGCGCCAGTCTCGAAGTCTTCGCAGAGCTGCACGGCTGCGCCTGCGCACCGGCTCGCGCCGCCGAGTCCGAACTGGGTCGTATCGGTTGTGAGGTTTCGCTCGCCAGGAGAGGAATCGGCGAGAGCCTCGGCGGCGGCATCGAGCGGCGCGAGGGCGTCGGTCGGAGGGGCGGCGTCCACGCGCGCGTCGTCGCGCCCGCCGTCGCCCGGCGGCAGGAAGATCGCTTCATTTTCGAGCGAGCCCTGACATTGCAGAAGGGCGGCTACGGGGGCCAGCGCGAGCACGCAAACCGGGAGAGAGGCTTTCATCAGTGCACCCACGCGAGGGCGAGCTGCCCCTTGAAGAGTTGATCGAGCGCTCCGCCTGCGACGAACGCGTCGCCGGCGGCAGGAGTGAAGCTGTAGAAAAAGCGCGTATAGACGCCGGAAATCCGAGCTTCGAAGTTGCCCGCGAATGGCAGCGACACGCCGGCTGAGGCCTCGACTCCGTCGTTGCTCGTTCCGCGAACGCGCAGACCCACGTCGCCGTTCGACACGACGTGCAGATAGCCCATGCTCGCGGTGAGGGCGACTGGACCGACGGGCACGCGCGCGTCGGCGGCGGCGCGCACAAACCCGTAGGCTGCGGCGGGCAGGTCGGCTGCGAGAGCGTTTGCGCCTGTGAAGAGAAACTGCTCGAGGCCGTAACCTGCGAAGAGGCCGAACATCGCTGGCGCTGGCCCTGCGCCGGCTCGTGCGCGGTAGCGGGCGCCCACGTCGAACCGTGACCAATCGCTGCTGAGCTGCGTGCCGCCGCGCGTGGCCGAGGTGAGCCCGAGCGCGCTCGCGTAGTCGAGACAAAACCCGACATCGCGCAGCGCTCGCTGCTCGGCGAACGGATAGGCTGACAGCGCGACCGTGAGCATCGGCGCGCCGTCGAGGTCGTAGGGCCTCAGGTTGCTCGTGAGCGCCTGATGGTACGAAAGGTGGCGTGATCCGAGGCCAAAACCGATCGAAGCATCAACCGAAGCCCGGCTGATATCGACCTTCTGACGCGCGAGCGGCAACTCCGCCTGCGCGGAGGCAGCCCAGGCGAAGGCCACAATACCGATGGCGGCGCGCTTCATCGACTCCGAACGTCGTTCCGACTGCGGCCGGGCGCAAGGGGTACGGGCGCGCGGCGCCAGCGGTGCGTTTGCCTGCGGCGCGCAAATTTTCGTCTGGATCGCCGGCTCTGCGTGCGCTCTGATCGTCAGGTTCGAGCGCTGGCGCGACAGGCCGGCGTTCGCCTTCGGGAGCAGGATCATGTTGAACGCGCGAGCTTCGTACTATTCGGCAATTGTTCGTGCGATCGGGATATCCGTCGGCATCGGCGGCCTCGCGGCCATCGCCGCAGCGTGCTCGGCTCAGGCTCACTCGGCGCCCCCGACCTGGAACCACGACGTCCGCCCGATCGTCTCGGCGAAGTGCCAAAGCTGTCACACCCAGGGCGGCTTTGCGCCGTTTCCCATGGACAGCTACGCGGACGCCGTCGCCCACCGCGCGTCGATCGCCTCGGCGGTCGCCAATCGCACGATGCCGCCGTGGCCTCCCAACGACTCCTGCAACACCTATCAGCACGATCGCTCGCTGTCGGAGGCGCAGCGAAATACGCTGCTCGCGTGGGCGACGGGTGAGGCGCCGGAGGGCTCGCCCGCGAGCTATGTGCCCCCTGCGGAGGGCGCCGCCGTCGCTCTCAAAATCGATCGTTCGATTGGCGCCGCGGCGCCCTATGTGCCGGCGATTTCTCCCGATGAATACCGATGTTTCGTCATCGATTGGAATGAGACCAATACCAAATATGTCACCGGCTTGCGCGTGACTCCCGGTGCCATCTCCGAAGTGCACCACGCGATCGTGTTTCAGATTGCCCCGCAGGACGTCGCCGCCGTACAAAAGCTCGACGACGCCGATCCGGCCGCAGGTTACTCATGCTTTGGCACGCCGGGCGTCGACGGCGCGGGCTGGGTCGGCGCCTGGGTGCCTGGCTCGACCGGCGAGGTGTTCCCGGCCGATACCGGAATTGCGATTGTGCCGGGCTCGAAGCTCGTGGTGCAGATGCACTACAACACCGCCAATACGCCGCCGGTCCCCGACAGGAGCACGGTCGATTTGCAGCTCGCAGACACCGTGAAGACGGAGGCCGCAGTGCTCAAGTGGACCAACCCTTCGTGGGTGTTCAATCACACGATGAGCATCGCTGCCGGCGACGCAGACTCCGTGCAGCAATTTTCGTTTGCGCCGACGAACTTCATGGTGAAGGCGAGCGGAGGTGCGCTCAAGAACGGCCTCCCGTTCAGCATCTGGTCAGCCGCGCTGCACATGCACGCGCGCGGCGTAAAGGCCTCGCTGCATGTCGAGCACGCCGACGGCACACGCGAGTGCGCCCTGCAAATCGACGACTGGAGCTTTCATTGGCAGGGCACGTATGCGCTGCAAAAGCCCATCTTGGTGCAGCCTGGCGACAAGCTCTCGATCGAATGCCATTTCGACAACAGCGGAAAGCGGCAGCCGACCATCGGCGGGCAGGGGGCCCCCGTGGGACCGGTCAATTGGGGCGAGACGACTGAAGACGAGATGTGCCTCGGTCTTTTTTACGCCACGCAGTAGCTGGGCCTCAGCGTGTGAACAGGCAGCGCGTGATGGGCGCACCCACGTCGGCTGCAACATACAGGTAGTATTGCTGCCCTACGCTCAGCGCCGCGGGCGGCGCGTTCGCGAGCGGAAAACGCTGAACCGTCCCGGGCGGAGCCACTCCCCACGCGAGCCCCGACCGAAACGGCGCGCCGTCATAGGGGGCGTCGACGCGCCAGAGCGCGCCCTGCGGCAAGTCGAGATTGGGAGGTACTGTGGGGTTTTGGGCGGTCGCCTCGAGTACGTAGGCGTAGCGCGCGGGCCCACCGGACCACGTGAGTTTGCCGGTCGCGTCGATGCCGTCGCCGCTCTTGCACGGGCCCGGACGGAAGGTGAGCTGGTCGACCAGCGGCCCGCCAAAGGGCAGCGCAGAAGCGAAATCGGACTGACTTTTGCCGCGGTGCGCGAGCTCGTCCTTGAAGAACGCGACCATGCGCGCCGGATCCGTCGACGGAAATCCGGAGTGGATTCGGTCGAAGCCGTTGTCGTCTGCCGGATCGTAGGCGCCGAACGCCTTTGAGTCGACCCAACCTGCGCCGAGGGCGAGGCCGGTGTCATAGAAGGAGTCCATGAAGTTGCCCGGCGCTTCGAGGTACCACTGGGAGGTGCCGCGGGGCGCGAACCCTGTGGAGTGGCAACAAACGCACGCCGATGCCTGAATCTGCGCCTTGACCCAGCCCAGCTCGGAGGCGTACTTCGGATCGGAGAGGCGCACATCGGGGGCGGCGGGCGCAGCGTGCGGAGGCACAACGAAATAGGGCCTCTGCGTGAGGACGGCCTCGCAGTCGCCGTAGTCGGCGAAGTTTCGACCGGCCTCGGTGGAGGCCGAGATCGTAGACCACGTGCACACTTTTCCGTCCGCTCCCTGACCGGCGGGCTCGCCCGCGCGCGGCGCTACGCAGGACTTCGTCGGTGGGGTGAAGACCGGGAACGGCGAGTGGGCGGCGTCGTCGGGAAACGCGCCAGCGCAGGCCGCCGCCGGAGAAAAGACCCCGCCATGGTAGATGAAGCAGCCGCGCTGCGCGAGCACGCACCCGCGCGGATCGCTGCCCGAGATGACGGTCTGGACTTCGTGCGGGGTGATGCGACCCTCCCCGCAGCTCGCGAGCAGTCCGGTGGTTGGGCAGTCGCCCGAGGCCGCGAATTGGCCTTTTCGCTTCGCGCAATCGGCGGCGGCGTCGTCGGGCGTCCAGGCCTCGCCCGTGTATATCGAGCAGGCAGGTTGGGCGGCGGCCCCCAGCGCGAACTCGCAGCGCCCGGCGCTGACGAAACCCGCATCGCTTCCTGTGTTCGCGTTGTCGGTTGGCGTCGATGAGCAGCCCGCCGCGGCGGCGAGCGCGAGGCTTGCGGGCAGGGCGATTGCGGCGCGGAGCGAGCGGGAGGCCTTCATGGGGCCTTTGATGGCGATTGTAATGTCTGCGTTGCGCGCTGGCCGGAGGCGAAGAAAATGAGCCGCAGCGCGCCCGGCCGCGGTATGGCTGACGCAACGCTTCGAGCCGGCAAAATCTCGTGCAAATTCCCTATACGCCTTCGCCTGCAGAGGCGCTGACCATCGCGCAGACATCGCTCGCAGCCGCGCTCTCGGCGGTCGTTTGGCATCGGCCAATCCGCCCGTGGGCCGGCTCGCTCCTGTGGATTTCGGCGGTGTGGCTGGCTGCGATCGTTCCGGTGGAGCCGCAGCTGTACGCGCGCTTCTTCAGCCCTACGGCGTACGGCCACACGATGATGCTCCTGCAGTACGCCACGTTGCTGGCGAGCGCTGCGGTCGTGATCGCGAGGCCCGGCCGGCTGGTCATCCCGGTGCTGATCGGCGGTGCGGTGCTCGCGTTCGCGCGCGACTATTTGCGCCAGTCCGACCTCGAAATCGCCGGGGCGCACTTGCTGTGGTTCGGCGCGCTTCTGGGGGCGCATTACGATGCCGAGGCGAGCCCTCCCGCCGCTGCAGTGGGTGCTGCGCCGGCGTCGCCGCTTCGGCAGGAGTTGCTCCTCGCCGCGATGGCCACCGCGCTCGCCGCGCTCGTGGGTGTGGTGGTGCTCCGCAAGGGCTGCGACAGCGCCGACGAGTGGGCCTACACCTTTCAGGCGCTGCTGTTTTCGCACGGAAAGGCCTATGGAACTGTGCCCCCGTGCGGCCCGTCGTTTCAGAGTTTCTGGGTATTTCCCTATCAAGGTAGAACCTTCTCGCAATACACGCCCGGATGGCCGCTTTTCATGGCTCCGTTCGCGCGGGCAGGGGTTCCGTGGCTCGCGGCCTGCGTGACGCACGGGCTGCTCGTGGTCGGCGTGGCCCGACTTGCCCGCCGATGCGCGGGCAGCCTCGCGTCGGCATCGCGCCAGGTCGTTGCTGCGTCCGGGGTGGCCGGGGCGCTGGTCGTGATGTTCGGCACGACCGTGCTCATCAACGCAGGCTCGCGTTTTCCGCACGTGTTCGTGGCGGCGCTTTTTGCCTGGGCGATCGAGGCGAGCTGCGAGCTGACCACGCGAGGCGTCACGCCGAAGGCTCAGTGGTGGTGGGGCGTCGCCCTCGGCACTGCAGCGGGGCTGCTGCTCGCCACGCGCCCCGCCGATGGCGCGACCCTCGGCGTCGGACTGGCGGCCTATGCGCTCTACTCCGTTGTCTTTGGCCGTTTCGCGTGGCGGGGACTGTTGGCCTCGGCGGTCGCGTTTGCGCTGTGGGCAGGGCTGGCGCTGGTGCTGCTCCGCCTTCAGCTCGGAGAGTGGTTCAAGACTGGATACAGCATTACCGAACAAATTCATTTCTGGGCGAAGTTCAAAATGAGCGTTCCCCAGCCGCATGAATTCAAATTTGGCATACCGCTCGCGACGGGCGCTTACTGCTGGTGGCCGTGCGCGCCGGCCCTCGGAGCGGCTGGCCTCTGGATGGTGCGCGGCGGTGAGCGACGCGTGGTGTTCATGCTGCTGTCGGGCGGCCTCGCGATGGTTGCATTCTACACGATGGTCGAGTTCGGACGCGGCGTCGACTTTGGCTACGGGCCGCGCTATGCGCTGCCGCTGGTCGTGCCGATGGCTGTCGGGGCCGGCGTGCTGCTCGGGCCGGTGTTTGCGGGGGCGCTGTCGGGCCGGGGAATGGGACCGGCCATACTGATCGCGGCCGCGATGACGAGCGGGTTTCTGCGACTCGCCCCGCTGCTTTTCCCGGCAGTGACGGAGGACGTGCGCGCGCGCAACGTGGTGTTCGATGCTGCGCGGCGACTCGACCTTCGCCATGCGGTCGTGATCATCGCCAACGGCTCGACCATCTCCGACGGGCTCGATCTCACCCAGAACTCGCCCGTCGACCGGAACCCGGAAGTGCTGTTCGCCCGGGAGGCCGGCCCGCACCAGGTCGCGTGCTTGCGGGCGCAGTACCCTGATCGGCAATTTTATCGAACGGTGGGCGGCGATCCGCTGGTGATCACCCCGGAATAGTCGTCAGCGCGACGCGCGGGTCAGGGCGAAAGGCGCCCGCCTGAGCCGCGCTGCAGCGATGAGCGTGATCGCGAAAAGGGTGGCCAGATATCGCATCAATTTTCTTCCGTTGGCGGTATGCCCAGTTCGCCGCGCACGTCGCTGATGGGCTTCAAGAGCTCGGGCCAGTAGTCCCAGTGATCGAACAGATCGCGGCGCACCTTCGAGCCTCCGAAGCAGCGCGCGCATCATGAGGCCAGCGCGTCGTAACGCGCGGCGGTCTCTCCGTCTTCGAACAGGCCGGCCCTGGCAGGCCGCTGCTTCAACGGCCTGTTAGCGGCCCTTGCCCTTGGCGGCGACGTTCGTCTCGCGGCCCTTGCGCCACGCGTTTGCGTATCCCGCGGCCGATCGCATCAGCGGCTCAATGTCGGTGCCCTGCAGCTCGAGGTCTGCGATGAGGTCAGGAAACAGCCCGATGTGCGCGAGTCCGTCGGTGTTGAAGTCGAAGGTGCGTTGGCCGGTGACCTGGTTGTCGAACTTGCCAAAGCCCGCAATGACGAACGGGTAGGCGAGGCGGGGTCGTGAAGCCTGAGCGCGCTTCTGGTCGGCTTGGCTGCCGCAGGCCTCGTCGCCGTAGCGCGGCCCAACGTGAGAGGCCATGCCGTTGAAGTCGCTGCCGAACGGGACCGCGGCGCCGCCGCGCCCGCCGAGCTTCGATACGGCGAACTCGTAGTTGAGCTTGAAGCTGGTCGACGAGTGGAGGCACGCGGTGTCGTCGGGCCCTTTCGGATCGTCTTGCGTCATGACCGAGACCAGTCCGCCGAGCTGGCGCAACGTCTCGAGCTGCGCGTTCGTGCGCATGCGCTCGTGGCGGTTTTTCCCTTTCTTGTACATATCGCTGAAGAGGGCATGGCCGGCCATGAGGGGATAGTTGCCGTGCTCCCTGGCAAGCGCGGCGGTCTCGTCGATGGCCTTGGCCGACATATGATCGACGTCGATGAGCATGCCCTTGTCCATGAGCTTGCGGATGAGGCCCACACCGAGTGGCGTCAGCCCCTTCTTGTTGCAGCCAGCCGGCTTGGGGAAGAGCGCGAGGTCATTGACCACGTCTGAACGGCACGGCTCGGGCTCGATGTACGAACCCTCGATGAGCAGGTTGCCGGTGTTCAGGTCGCTCATGAAGATCGCGGTGCCCGCGAAGGCGCCGTCGAAGTCGTGGGTCGGATAGATGTGACGAACGTCTTTGGCGAAGTAGCGATCGACTTCGCTGGCCACAAATGCGTCGGTGCAGGTGTTTTTCTGCTTGCAGCCGAACAGGGTGTCGACCTCGATGCCAAGCACGACGGCGAGCTTGCCGGCGCGGATTGTGGCCTCCGCCTGCTCGGGCGTTTTGACGATGACGAACCAGCCGCCTCCGGGCTGGGTGGCGTGCCACGACTCGAACGCGTGCGCCTCATCGAGCTGCGCGTCGATCCCGGGCATCGACTTGCCGCACTCCGAGCCGCGCACGTGTTTCGATGCCCCGCAGGCGACTTCATTGTTGACCGCGAGCATCGTCATGAGACGCATGCCGCCGCGCCAGGCGCGCTCGAGCCATTTGTAGTAGACTTGCTGATGCGACGTCGTGTGCCAGGTTGGCCAGCCGTTGAAGAGCGGAGCGCCGAAATTGCTGCGGGCGCCGTCGTGGGTGCCAGCGCCCATCGAGTCGTCGAGGCCGAGCTCGATCACCGGCACAACGACGTGATCGCCATGGAGCAGGTTCCTGCCGCAGTTGGGAATGTTGGCCGGGCAAACGCGCACGGGCAGGTTCGTGCCCGCGAGGGAGACCACGTCCAGGTCTGTGCCGAAGTCAGGGCTGAGGGCGCCCTTGATGCCGCTCGTTCGGTCCCACGCCGCGCCAGCAAGAACAGCGCCGCCGAACGCGAGGTTTGAAAACATGTGCACGTGCACGTCGGCCCATCCCCGGAGCGGGTCGGCGCCCGCCTTCGCAGGGACGGCGCTCCAGTTGGCCGTGGGCTCGGTGAGCGGCAAGTTGGGGTTCATGCACATTCCGGCGGCGCCGTGGCATTCACCGATACAGCCTGCGATCTCGATGAGCCCGCTGTCGCAGCTCGGCACGCGCTCGACGAGCGTGCAGGCCCGCTCTCCCATGCGGCCGCAGTCGGGGTGCGAGCACTTCCCGCTCTTTTCGACGAGCCCCTTGTCGCAGCTCGGGATGCGCTCGGTCACCACGCACGCGCGCTGACCGTCAGCGCCGCACGTCAGTCGCTCACACTTGCCTGCCTTTTCGACGAGGTTTGCGTTGCAGCTGGGGACGCGCTCGGTCACCACGCACGCGCGCTGTCCGTCGGCGCCGCATGCTCCCTTTACGCCGCACACACCGGGCAGCTCGATGAGCCCTTTGTCGCAGCTCGGGATGCGCTGGGTGACGACGCAGGGCTTTTCGCCGTCGCGCCCGCAGTCCGGGTGGGTGCACTTCCCGCCCTTGTCGACGAGGTTGGGCTGACACGCGGGCATGCCCGTGAAGATCGTGCAGAGGTTTTGCCCTTCGCCCCCGCAGGTCGAGCCGGCGCTCGAGCTGGCTGCGATCAGAGCGATGGTGGCGACACTTGCGCCGGCGAGTGCGAGGCGCGCGAACAGCGATCGTTTCATGGTGTGAGCCCGCCAGTCAGGTAAATTAGAAATCACAAAGCGACACGCCCCGAGCGAGTCACTATTGGTGATTGTCCCGCCGTTCGCGCGCGATGTCCATGGGGCGAGCGCGGCGCGCCGGCGCTGCCGGTGTGGCGCCCCCGCGCGGCAGGCTCGCGGTTTACCCGTCCCCCGCGAGCAGCGGTTCGAGGCCGCTCGCGCGCGCTACCGGGGTCGCTAGCGCCTCGCGCAGCTCGCCCTCGTCGCCGAGCCAGTCGACCCGCTTTTTTGCGCGGGTAATGGCCGTGTAAATCAGCTCGCGCGTCTGAACGGTGGACGTTCGGCCTGCGAGCACGACGGCCACGCGATCGAACTGCGAGCCCTGCGACTTGTGCACGGTCATGACGAGCGCACCCTGATGCGGCGGCAGGCGCGTGAGGGCCACGGTGCGCACCTCTCCGCGCTGGTCTCCCGGGAACACGGCGCGATCTCCCACAAGGGTCGGCACGATGAGCCCGACGTCCCCGTTCATGAGCTGCAGGTCATACGCGTTTTCGGTGATGAGCACGGGGCGGCCGATCCACTGAATCCCGCCCCGGTCGCCCGTCGCCTTCGCGAGGTAGCCGCGAATTCGCGCGCTGATGCTCTGCTCGAGCCCTGCGACGCCGAGCGGTCCGCGCCGGTGCACCGCGAGCACGCGGTAGTGATCGAGCGCTGCGAGGAGCTCCGCGTGCAGCAGCGGAGACGTCGGCGGCTGGCCTGTGCCCTCGAACGCGCCCCGCAGCAGCGCTGCGTAGCCGGGCAAGCGAGGCGGCAGGTCGCTCGCGTCGGCGTCGAAGCCTTCGATATAGGGTCTCGCGAGCGCCTCGAGTTGCTCGCCCGATGCCCTCGCGGCGCGCCCGGAAGCCTCGCGCGAGGCGGGGCCGAGCCACGTGATGCGCGCGTGATCGGCGCCCCTGCTGCGCTTGGTGAGCACCTCGATCGCGAGCGCTTGCCTGTCATCGGGATCGCTCGGGATCCCTTCGAAGGCCGACTGGTGACTCTGCAGGCACGCGGCGATCTGCCCGATGGACCGCGCGGTCTTGAAGCGCTGCGAGACGCCGAAACTTTGAACGCACGACTTCAGCGGACCGGCCATCGCGCCCGCGACGAGATCCGACAGCACGCAGCCGGCCTCGACGCTCGCGAGCTGATCGCGGTCGCCGAGCAGCACCAGCCGCGCGCTCACGGGCACGGCTTCGAGCACGCGCCGCATCATCGCGAGGTCGACCATCGAGACTTCGTCGACGACGACGATGTCGGCGACCATCGGGGCCTGCTGCGAGTGCCTGCAAGTGCCGTCGGGGCGCATTCCGATGAGCTTGTGAAGGGTGGTGGCCTCCAGCCCTCGAAGCGCGGCGCGTACTTGGGAGGTCACGTTGAGCGGCGACGTGGCGTCGTCGGCCGTCGCCTCGCGGATCGCTTCACGCATTCGCGCGGCAGCTTTGCCGGTAGGCGCCGCGAGCTTGATGACGGGGGCGTGCGCCGCAACTGCAGACGACAGCAGGGCGGCGAGCAGCCTGCAGATCGAGAACGTCTTGCCGGTGCCCGGACCTCCCACGATGATGGCGAGGCGCTTCTGCTCGGCGAGCCTGACGGCGTTCGCGCCCTCGCTCGCCGGGTCTTCGAACAGGGCTCCGATGAGCGACTCGAGGCCCGGGATCCGCGCCGACTCCGGTACGTCTGAGGCGGCCCTCGCGCGGATCGCCTGCGCCACGCGCACCTGCTCCTGATACATGCGCCGGGTCAGCAGCAGCCGTTCGCCTCCGAGCCGCTGAATCACGAACGGGTGAGCCGCCTGCGCGACACCTCCCACCATGGCCGAATGCTCCACGCGCGACGTCCAACCCGCAGGATCGGGCCACGGCAAATCGGCGGCGGCCTCTGCGGCGGCCGCATCGCCGTCGTCCGGCGCGCTGCCGTCGTCGTTCATTTCGAGCACGTCAGCGACTGCGGGGACCGCTCCGCGCGTGACCTTTTCCTGCAGGTTCGCGAGGTTCACGCCGGCGTGTCCCACGCGCGGCGCACGCACGGCGAAGGCCAGCGCGAGCAGTACGGTTGCGTCTGCTTCCCCGTAGCGGTCCGACACCGCGGAGACTGCGTAGACGTCGGCTACGGTGAGAATGCGCGCGTCGACGAACCGCTGCGCCCACGCGGTTCGCTGCGTGCTCACGACGCCCCGCGCGCGCTGCCGCCGAGCGCCCGGTCGAGCCCAACAATGGCAGGCTCCGGCCACCGGTGGGCGAACACGCCGAGGCACCTGCCGCTGTCGCGCTGGGTGTCGTGGCCCGACATCCCACGCAAGAACAAGTACATCATTTCTCCCATGTGAGACTCATAGGTATAGTCGCGAACGCGCTGCTCGAGATACCTGTGGAGTGCCACTGTGTAGATGAGCGATTGCAAGTAGTAGTTCATCTCCGCCATCTTGGCGTCCATGAAGGCGCGGGTGAAATGGCCCGGCGACGAGGTCATGATCTTGTTGGTCTTGTAGTCCGCGAGGTAGTAGCGCTCGCGCCCCGTCGGCCCCGCGCGGAACACGAGGTCGATCGAGCCCGTGAGAATGCCGGCTATGGCAGGAATTACGGGCGCCCCGTGACGGGCTGCCACCTGGTCGAGCCACGCGCTGAGCCCCGGCAGGGAAGGGTCTTTGGCGAGCTCCAGCGCAGCGTGTACGCCGGCCGGATCGACGCATCCGGGCCGCGTCGCGAAGGCGTCTCGGCCGTGGTCGTGGGGCGCGCGCTTCCACTGCGTACCGTGCCCGAGCGACAGATCGAAGCGCAGTTCGTCGAGGCGGTTGCCATTGGTGATCGACGACAGGCAAAGGCCTTCCGGCGCGCCGGGTGCGCCCCCTGCAACTGAGTCGAGCGGCGTCGCGAGCACGCCGGGCAGGTGCGCGCGTACGTCGCCCAGGATCTCCCGGGTCGGAGCGTACCCCACCATTCGCGCCGCCTCTTCCAGCCAGTCCGAGCCTGCGCTCGCGCGGGGCTCTCCCGTGACGAAGTCGACCTGCTCGAGCACTTTGTGAACCCATGTTCCATACTCTTTGCCGGAGCCCTTCGTGAGCGCGGGTGCAGGCGCAAGCGCCCCGTAGCGGGGGCTCGGAATCGAAGGCTTTGTGGCTCGTTCGGCCTGCTTCTGCGCGCCGTCGTCGCCTTCGAGTGCAGGCGGCTCGTCGCCTATCTTCTCTTCGCGATCGTGCGAGCCTGACAGTCCCGTATAGCTCGTGACTTTCCACGAGCCCGCGAGCGAGCGGCGTCCGCACGTCCACGGCTCCGCGGTCAGCTCGGGCGTGCTGCCAGCCCCCGGGGCGAAGCTGTCGAGTCTGCCGACGGCGGCCTCAGGGACCCACGCGATGCTCCCGTGGCCACGCTCGACGAGCTGCTGCAGGCGCGTCTGCGCGCGCTCCCAGTCCTCCCCGGCCTCCTTCGCGTCGAGCTTTGGTATTGACGGGTCGTCGTAGCCTTTCCCGTCCGGATCGCGCATCAGCAGCCGGCCGTAGGCAGTGGTCGCGAGCGGGCCTCCGCCCTTGCCGAGCGGGCCGACGGTGACCACCGTCTGGTGCTCGGCGCGCGTGAAGGCGACGTACGCTTTTCGGAGGTCCTCGCGGCGCTCGAGCTCCTTCGCGCGCGTCGCGGCGTCGCTGGCCTCCGCGGTCCCGGAGGCGTGCAAGTGCAACTGCGGCGCGGCGCCCCCGCCAGGACGTACCAGGACGGGGTGACCGCCCCGCGGAGCGTGGCGAAATCCCGATGCGAACGGCAGCAGCACCACCGGGTACTGAAGGCCTTTGCTGACGTGGATCGTCTCTACGCGCACGGCGCTCGCGTCGCTCTCGAGGCGCTGCGCCGTCTCGTCTCCGCCAGCGTTCGCCTGCATGCGCAGCCAGGTCGCGAGCTCCGAGGCGCTGCACCCCTGCGTGCGCTCTTCGATGTGCAGCAGCTCGCACAGGTGCCGAAGGTCGGTCGCGTGCCGCTCTCCTTCGGGCATTCGCAGCACGCGCGGCAGAATGCCAAGGTCGGTCGACTCACGATCGAACGTGCAGAAAAACCCGGCTTTTCGCCATCGCTCGGCAGCCTTGTGGAGTCGCTCGCTCCACGCGCCAAAGTCGTGCTCGTCGCCGACCGCCACTCCCCGCGCGCGGGCATCGGCGCGGCTCCGCTCGCCGCGCGACGCGATGGCCAGCGACCACGCGAGCTGCGTCGCAGACCAGCCGATCAGGGGCGTCACCGCGGCCGCGCGCGCATCGCGGTCGCGACCTGCGGCTCCCACGCCATCGAGCCACGCGGCCAGCCATGCGGCGACGGGTGACGCAAATACTGTGGAGCGTGAGTCGCCGACTGCAGGCACCCCGACGCGCGCCAGCGCTTTGCGCACGGCCGAGCCCTCGTGGTGCGTGCCCACAAGCACCGCGAGGTGCCGGGGCTCGACTGCCACGTCGCGCACCCTGCGCGAGCCATCCAGCCAGGCGAGCGTCTCGCGGGCCGCCATGTTGGCGAGCAGTCCGCGGGGCATGTGCCCGACCGCTTTGCCTTCGCCGGACGGGCCTTCGTACACCCGGGCATCGACCCAGCGCACGACGAGCCCAGGCATGGGAGGCTCGAGTCTCGCAGGCTTGTCGGCTGCGACGCAGACGTAGTCGATCCCTTTCTCGTCGAACGCGTTCGAGTCCTCTCGAAAGAGGGTATTCATCGCTTCGACTGCGTTGGGATCGGAGCGAAAATTCGTTGTCATCGTGCGGTGCTCGCTCTCCGGCACCGTCGATTTCGCCTCGAGGTACACTTGCACGTCGGCCCCGCGGAAGCCGTAGATGGCCTGCTTGGGATCGCCGATGAGCAGCAGCCGGCTGTGACCGTGAAACGCGGCTCGGATGACTTGCCACTGGGCTTCGTCGGTGTCCTGAAACTCGTCGACGAAGACCGCCGGGTAGCGCTCCCGCAGCCTCGCGGCGATGGGCGCCGCATCCGAACCCTCGTCCGTCTTCATGCGTGCGGCGAGGCGCGAGAGCATGGCGTCGAAGGTGAGCACGCGCTTTCGTTGCAGCTCGCCTTCGAAGCGGGCGCGCACGGCCCCCGCGAAGGTCGACAGCGGCGCGAAGTCTTTGCGCAGTTGCCGATGCGCTTCGAAGAAGGCGTCCAGGCTCTCGGCGAGCGCCCAGTACGGGCGCGTGCGGAGAGCCTCGGGAGCCCCCTTCCATACGGCAGTGCGCCCGGACGTCGTCAGTCGTTGAAAGGCCGAGCTGGCCAAATCCTCGGGGCCGGCCCCCTGCGAGAGCCACGCGCCGAGCTTGTCGATCGACCCGGTAAGCCACTTGACCTGGTCCTTTTGAAACAGGCCGCTGCCGTGATCGGCTATCAGGCCGGCGGTTGCTGCGTCTCGATGGGCCGCGAAGGTGGCTCGCATGGTCTCCACGCGTTTGAGCCACGCCCGCCCGACGCTCATCTGCGCTTCGGCGTCTCCGGTGCTCTTCGGAAATACCTCGGGCTCGGCGGGACTCGTCATCACCTTGGCGACGCGCACGAGGGTCTCGCGGCGGAACGCGAAGTCTTCGAACAGCGCCACCAGATCGGCGGACGCGGCTGCATACAGGGTGGCGAGCGCGTCGTCGACGAGCTCATCGATGAGCTCGCGCGCGTCCTTGAGCAACTCGAGGCCCGAGTCCTGTCCTGAGTCGAACGCGAGCTCGCTCAGTGTGCGCTGCGCGAAACTGTGGATGGTCGAGATGGGCGCGAGGTCGAAGTTGAGGAGGGCTATCTTCAGCCGGAGCACCATCGTCTCGCGCGGGGCCTGGCTTATCAGGTGCACGATGAGCGGATCGGCGGTGACTTCCTGCCCTTCGAGCGCCGCCATCGCATCCCGCAGGCGCGCGCGGATGCGTTCGCGCAGCTCGGCGGTCGCGGCGGTCGTAAATGTGATCGTGAGGATGCCCTCGATGGGCAAACCGTATTCGGCGACGAGCCGAACAAAAAGGGCGGCGATTTGGTAGGTCTTGCCTGTGCCGGCGCTCGCCTCGAGCAGCCAGGTCGTTCTTTCGGCGAGCGGCGTACCAAGCTCCCAGGGATGCGTACTCATCGGCGGCCTCTCGTCTTCGCCCTGGGCGCATCGACGGCGGCAGGGATGGACGCGTCCTTGGTAGGCTTCTTCTCATCAACGATCGCTTCGAGCAGCGGCGCCCATACGCGGCGCGCATGCTCCGCGATCGGTTTGGCGCGCTCGGCGAGGTCCTCGATGTCGAGGTGCCCGAACAACGCCGACACCCACACGTTCTGCCGGTCGCCGCTGGTGTGACTGTCTCCCTCCCAGTTCTTCTCGAGCTCGCGTACCGCGGTCTCCGCGTCCCGCCCATTTTCGGGGCTGGTCTGCGTAAGCGCAACGGCGCGAGAAAGGGACGGAAAGAGCAACATCGGCGACGCGCGCAGCTCGCTCCACACCTTCACGAGCTCGCTCAAATGTCGCATCGCGGCCTCTGGATTGGCCGGCGCCCTCAGCGCGAGCCGCGCGGCACCGCTGCCGTCGCCGCAACCCACGATGACGGCCTCGGCGACCGGAGCGCGATTGGCGACCGCGACGAGCAGCGATATCCATGCTGTGAGCTCGAGTCGCGCGCCCGGTTTGCCGCTCGCGGTGACCCAGACCGCGCGCTGCGAGATCCCGTCGCTGCGCAGCTCGCACGGTGAGTCCGACACAGTAATTCCCTCTACCGTAAACGTCCGGGGACCCTCCGCCGGGACGACCGAGCCATGCTCCGCCGCGAAGGCGTCGTAGCCCTGCTGAGCGCGGGCGCGCGACGCTTCGAGCGACAGTCGACCCTTCGCCGAAAGTGGGAGGTCGCCTTCTCCGCGGAGCCTGTTTTCAAGGGCATCCAGGTCGCTGAGCGGCTCACTTGCCGCGACAGCGGTCGCTCCGGATTGGGGGGACATCGCGGCCCTTGCACGGTGGGAGATCAGCTCGCCCAGTACTTTTTCGCGCACCGTCCAGGTCTCGAGCGCGTCTTCGTGGTCGAGCGGTTCGCGATCGGCAATCTCCTGCGCGCTGACGGCGAGCTTGAGGCCGAGCCTGCGCTCCAGCAGTTCGCGCTGCGGCTCTGCGAGCGCGCGCGCCAGGGCCTCGGCGGTGAGCGCAGTCACCGGCGATTCGTCCTCGGGCCACGGGGCGTCTGCCATCGTGTCGGCCGCGCCCGCGACCCTGCGCTCGGCGCGCAGGGCGTTCGCAGCGTCCGCCCACACCGCGTCGATCGGCCGCGAGTCGTGGCGCGCAAACAGCCGGCGGTCCCACGGCTGCAGCGTGTGCCGAATCGCGACTTCGCCCGCCTGTCTTCCGGTGGCGCCGGCGATGATTTCAGCGAGCTCGCTGACGACGAGCGACATCGGCGCCTCCTTGCCACGCCGTGGCTCGAATCCCGTTCCGAACAGCAGCAGCGCGTCCCGCGCGCACAGCACCGCTTCGAGAAACAAGTGGCGATCGACAGTGCGCCGGTCGTCCTCGCCATATTCGCGCTTCGCGAACGGGTCCCACGCGGCGACTGTCGCCGGCCTCGGGAACGCGCTGTCGTCGAGACCGACCATCGCGACGACGCGAAAGGGCACCGATCGCATTGGCTCGAGCGCGCATGCGATGACGGCCCCGCTGGCCGGGCGATCGCCGTGGCGGGGAATTTCGAAGGCGCCTTGCAGCAAGCTGAGCACGGCCCCTCGCGACAGGGGCTGCGCGTCGCCCGCGTCGTCGCTGAGCAGCTCGGAAAGTGCGCTGCTGACCTGCATCTTTTGCCAGGCTGTCGCGTCGGTGGTCTCGGCAAAGCGCGCCATGATGTCGTCGATTCGCCTGCGCCATCCCGCCTGCGTGTCGCTGACGCGCAGCTGCGACGCAGCCTCTTCGAGCTCGTCGCAGACGCGCGCGAGCTTGCCGAAGCGCTCCACGCGGTCGCGGGCGCTCAAGTCGAACGGCACCGCGGCGTCGAGCGTCCCGCCCGCGCCCACTGTCGACGTGCCGCCTTCGTCGTGCATGAGCACCCCGAGCGCGAGCCGCTCGAGTCCGAACCTCACCGTGTTCTGGTCGAGCGCCGGCTGGTCGAAGCGGGCGCGGTCCGCGGCGTTCCATCCCCAGCGCATGCCCGATTCGATGACCATGCTGCGCAGATCGGGCAGGTCGTCTTCCGCGATGTCGAAGCGCGTTCGCAGGGGCGCAAGTTGCAACAGGTCGAGGAGCCTCGACGCGGTCACGCGCTCGTCTGCGAGCTGCATCACCGACAGCACTACCTCGGCCACGGGGTTGGTGGCGCGCAGGCCAATATCGGCGACGTGAATCGGAATTGGCGGGACGCCGGCGCCGCTTCGCGCGAAGACCGCCGCGAGCAGGGGAGCGTACGTCGCCACGTCCGGGGTCATCACGAGCACGTGTCGCGGCTCGAGCGTCTCGTCCTGCGCGAAGCGCCGTAGGAGCGCGTCGCGCAGGGCTTCGCACTGCCGCAGAGGGCCGTGGCAGGCGTGAATCTCGAACGATCCGTCTCCTTCCGCGACCTCCCATCGCTCAGCCGTCGTCGAGGGGTTGTCACCCGCCGCATCGACCCAGCGCTGCAGCTCGCCCAGCAGGCTTACGTCGCGTGGCAGCTCCGGTGCGGCCGCGGGTTCGTCATATCCCACCGACTCGAGCCACACCTGCAGATCGCGGCTCGGCGCGCCGTTGGCAGCGAGCATCCCGTTGCCCTTTTCGAGCTCGGCAAGGATGGCCGACACCCGCGCGCGATCGCCCGCCGCCGATGCGCGCGCGAGATCCTCCCGGGACTGCCCGCGGCTGCGGATATGGTCCCACCACACCGACGATGGCGTGAGCGCAAACAGGTGCACCTCCATGTGCCTGGCGAGCGCGGTGATGCGCAGTTTGTCGCCTGGGCGCAGCGTCGACAGGCCGAAGATCACGAGGGGCCGCGCAGTGTTGGCCGCCTCCGCCTCCGCCAGCGTCGCGAGGCGCTCCGCGTCCGATTCGCCAAACCGGTCGCGAAGGTCGGACAGAACGCACGCAAGCCACGCATGCTCGCCTGCGGCGTCCGGATCGCGCGTCCACCGCCGCACGTGCTCGGGGCGATCGTGAACCAGGCGCTCGATCGTCGCGGACACCTCGGTTGCGAACGCCATCTCGCGGGCGTCGACGTCGCCGCGCGCGATCCCGAGGTAGCGCCGCACGCGCGCACAGGCCGGCTCGTCGATGCGGGCTCGAATCGACGCGATGACAGCCGCGGTGAGGCGCGGCCCGCTCCACGCAGATCGCTTCGTGGTCGAGCTTTCCCAAAACGGCGCACGATCGCCTGCGCGAGGTCTGCTGAGCACCCACGCGGAGGCGCCCTCGAACGCGGCGCGCGGGAACAAGAACGCGAGGTTTGCGCTCACGCCCCCGCGGGTCGCCAGCTCGTGCCGCAGCCAGCGATCCATCCCGCGACTGCCGACGACGATGGGCAGCGCTTCGAAGGGATCATCCGAAGTCAGAACGCGCAGGGACCTGGCGAGCGCATCGACGAGATCTTCAACGCGCTGGGAACGGTGCAAGTAGAGCGACATGAAATGTGCGGGCTCCGAGGTGAGCCCACGATGGCACGGCCGCTCGCTGCTTTGCACGCGCCCCCCGCGTCTATTTCGTGCAGCTTCGCGCTGTGTCAGCCCCGCGGAGTCTCGTGGCTGCGCCCGCGCGCCCGTTGTGCTAAGCTCTTCGCTGCTTCTCCTCGGGGAGTCGCACAGTCTGGTAGTGCACGAGCTTTGGGTGCTCGTTGTCGCAGGTTCAAATCCTGTCTCCCCGACCGCTTCGCCCTGCCGGTGATCCGCGAGCTCCCAAGCTGCGGCGCCTACTCGACGTCTCGGCCGGTCTCGCGCTGTTCGCAGTCGTCGGCGGCTGCCGACAGCAGCGCCATGATGAGCTCGACGCCCTCGTTGGACGCATACTCGAGCAGCATTTTGTGGCGCATGTCGTAGCGTCCGTCTTCGATGGCCAGCGCACCGACGAGGAATTGCGCGTTTTGCGCGAGGGCAGCGGCGGCGTCCATTTCGGAGGCATCGCACACGGCCGAGCGAATCTCGACCCAGTCGCGATCATCGATGAGCGATCGCGTCACTACGACGAGCTGCGTGCGATCGTCGACGTAGCTGTAAACGGTGCTGAAGCGGTTGTCTTCGTCGTCTTGAAGATCGAACTGCTCTCGCGCATAGCCTTGCAAACTCGCCCAGTCCGTCATGATCGCTCCGTTGGTGATGGCGCCCCGCGCCTGAACGTTTCCACGATGCCCGACCGCCGCGGCCTTCGCTGCGAAAATCTGCGCCCGCCGAGCTCGCGACGCCGACGTTCGCACGGGTCGACGCGGGCCGGCAACCCGGCTACAGCTCGCCACCATGCGCCGCGCTCGCGCCCTTCGCGTCTCCGCCTTCGTCGCGGCATGCGCCTTTGCGCCCGTGGCGTGTGGTCTCGACGAGGGAGGCTCGGGGATCTTCATCGATCTCGACGCGTCGTGGGATTCGGGCGCGGGCGACGGCGACCCGGGGCAGCCGCTCGATGGTGCGCGCTTGGACGCCGGGGCCGCCGACGCAGGCGCAGATGCTCTCGATGCAGCCCTCGCGCCCGACGCGATCGCGCTTTGCGCGCAGACCTGCGTGGCCGCCGGCGGCAACTGCCTCGCCGACGGAACGTGCGTGATCGACTGCTCCGGCTACAGCAGCTGCGCAGCAGATGTGGTGTGCCCTCCCGGAATTCCGTGCCAGATAAAGTGTGGTGATGAGGCGTGCAAAAAGCGCGTCGACTGCTCGCAGTCGAGCCGGTGCGATGTGAGCTGCTTTGGTTACAAAGCGTGCTCCGGCGATGTCGAGTGCGCCGGCGCCCGGTGCTCGGTCGCCTGCGCGGGGACCAACGCCTGCGCGGGACGCACCTCGTGCACGGGGGCCGATTGCGCCCTGAAGTGCGACGGCTACCTGGCGTGCTCCGGCGACGTCGCGTGCGCGGCCACCGGGACGTGTGACATCGCCTGCACAAGCGGCGGCACGTGCGCGAAGAAAGTCGAGTGCGGGGGGAGCCACTGCGGCGTGCTGTGCAGCGGCTATCAGGCCTGCGCCGGCACCGTGGCGAGCGCGGCGGTCACCAGCGATCTGTGCTGCACGAACATGAGCACGTGCGCCGGCCAGGTCTCTTGTGGCAAGACCTCGTGCACGGTCGGCTGCCGCGGTTATCTCTCGTGCGCCAGCGGCTCGAAGTGTTCGGCGAGCACCTGCTCGCTCGACGCATCAACTTGCCCGTGAACCTCGCAGGCCCGCGCGGGCTCGCCAACGCTCCGAAGCGCCTGGGTTCAGGGGCCCTGCGGGGCGCATACGCCGGCCGCCGGTTTGGCCAGCGCGGCCAGCTTCGCCTGCGCTTCCTGCCCGATCTTCTCTTTCGCGAAGCGTGACTGGCACGCGCTGAAGGCGAGCTTGGCGCTGTCGCAGTCGCGTAGCAGACTGTAGGCCTCTCCCATTCCGAACAACGCTTGTGCCATCACATTCGACTTGGGATGCGACTTCAGGAGGCGGTTGAAATCTCCCAGCGCAGCCGAAGGGTGACCATCGGCGAGCTCGGCCCACCCGAGATAGTACAATACGTCGTCGGCCTTCTCGTCGAACGGATAGCGCCCGGTGTATTCGCGCCCGAGCGTTCGCAGGAGCGTGCCGTCCTTCGCGGCGCGCGCGGCCTCGATCGCCGTAAACAGCTCGCTCTTGTCCTCGGGAATGACCACGGGAGCCGGCTTGGTCGCCTGCGCGTCGATCGCGCGCTTGAGCTCGTCGAGCCGCGCGCCGACTTCGGTGCGCGAGGTGCCTACGTCGCGCTTCACTTCGCCGAGCCCGTGATCGAGCTCGTCGAGTCGCCCTGCGATCTCGTTGATGCGGCGCTTTTCGCTCACGAGATCGCTGCCGGTGTCGGCGCTCGCGCGCAGCGCATTGTCGAGGCGGTTCTGGGTCGCGATCACGTCCTGTTCGAGCTTGGCGATCTGCCTCGCCTGAGCGTCGATCACCTTGCGGTCCTCGGCGACCCGGGCGCTGACGCCGTCGACTTCGCGCTTCTGGGCGATGCAGCCCGTTGCGAGCGCTGCGGCTAAAATCAGGGCGCGGCGCATGCTCAGCGGACCTCGATGTCGACGCGACGGTCGCTCGACCAGCCGGCTTCGTCGGTGCCGGAGGCGTCGAGTTTGCCGCGTGACGAGGTCGCGATCCGGTCGTCGGGCAACCCTGCGCCGATCAGGAACTTGCGCACCTGTTCGGCGCGCTCGGCGCCGAGGCTCAGGTTGAACTCGTTCTCCCCGCGCGCGTCGCAGTGGCCCGTGAGCAGCACGCGCGCCCCCTTGAGCGACCCGCCGCTGATGCACTTCGCGAGGCGCTCGAGCGTCTTTTTCGCGTCCTCGCTGAGCGCCTGCGACTCGTAGTCGAACCTGGGCGCGGCGAACTCCTGACATCCCGGTCCGCCCCGCGGAGGGGCGACGCAGTGGTTGTTTTCGCAGCGCTCTCCGGCGCCCTTGCACGCGTGCTCGTCGTCGCACTCCACGGGAGCCCGGGCGGGCGGCTTCGGCGCCTCGCAGCGGCCTTTGGTACAGGGCGCATCTCCAGGGCACTTGCGGCTGTCGTCGCAGTATCCCTCGATCGCCTCGCAGGCGCCCTCGCTGCAGCGCTGTCCCTTTTCGCACTGCGCGTCATCGCGGCACGTGACGCACTTTCCGGCGAGGCACACGCCGTGATGGCCCTCGGTGTTGCAGGCTTCGTCGCTCGCGCACAGCGGGTACTTCGGCCCGCCGCAGCCGGCTCCCGCCGCAGCGAGCGCGAGGGCCGTCCACGCTGCCGCCCCCAGTGCCCGCCGAACTCCACGCGCTTGCATCCCAGCCATTGCAACGGGGTTAGAGCCTGCGGGCTCTCCTTGTCAACATGCGCGGCGTGGCCTACACGCCAGCCTGACACGATTGCCGGCGTCCTCGCCGGCCTGAGGAATCCCGACGACCATGGCTACGGCGCTCCCTGACACCGGCATCGACTTCTCCGCGCCGCGCATGAAGACGATTCTTCGGCTGGCGCTGCCGACCGTCTTCGCGATGCTGCTTCAGAGCGTCGTCAACGAGGTCGACGTCATCTTCTTCTCGCACCTCCCCGACAAGACGATCGCCTCGAACGCGCAGGCGGCCCTGTTTCCGTCGCTGCTTTGCGTCTGGCTGTTTGGGGGATCGCTTGGCGCCATTACCGTCGGCACCCAGGCGCTCACCGCGCGCCGCTATGCCGAGAAGAACCCCCACGCCGCCGGTGCGGTGCTCGCGAACGCCGTGTGGTTCACCCTGCTCGGAGGCGTGGTGCTGTCGGTCGTAGCGGCGTTCGTCATACCGAAGCTCCTCGGATCGATGATCAGCTCGCCCGGCGTGCTCGCCGTCGCGCTCGCCTACACGAAGTGGCGCATTCCAGGCTTCGTCTCGATGGCGACCACCCAGGCCGTCAAGGGCTTCTTCGACGGAATCGGTCGTCCAACCTACCACTTCGTGGCGTCGCTCGCGATGAACGTGGTCAATGTCCTGTTTTGCTGGATGTTCCTCTTTGGGCATTTGGGAGCTCCTGAGATGGGAGCCCCGGGCGCAGGTCTCGCGGCGTTCGCTGCGTCGTGGGTCGGGTTCTTCATCATGCTCGCGTATGCGTGGGGGCACCGCGCGGACTTTCAGCCGGTGCGCTGGTCGAACCTCTCGCGCGCGCTCATCGGCGACATGCTCAAGCTCAGTGTTCCTGCCGCAGTCGCGACCATCGTCATGATGCTCGGTTTCGGGATGTTCTCGAAAATCGTCGGATCGCTCGACGCCGCTTCGGCCACCGCGAGCGCCTCCGAGGCCGTCAACAGCGCGGCGACCACCGATATCATCGAGGTGCTCAAGCTCACCTTCACGGCATGCATCGCCTTCGGGACGGCCACGGCGACCCTGGTTGCGCAGTCGATGGGGCGCAAACGTCCTGACGACGCGGTCGCGTTCACGTGGGCGAGCGTGCGGCTCGGGCTGGTGCTCTTCGGCGTTGTGGGACTTGTGGAGGGCATCGTGCTCCGCAGGCCGCTCATCGAGCTGATCTCACAGTCTCCGGCGGTACGCGACGCGATGATGACGCCGATGTTCATGATGGGCTTCGCCACGCCGCTCATCGCCGTCGCGCTCATTCTCAGCGAAGCGCTCTTCGGCGCCGGGGCGACCAAGTTCGTGGCCGTCGCCCAGCTGTTTCTGGTGTTCGGATGCCTCGTGCCGCTCGCCTACGTGCTCGGCGTCAAGGTGGGCATGGGGCTCATCGGAATCTTCGCGGCCGCATGCGTCTATTCGGTGCTCGCCTCGATCACGATGGCGCTGAAGTTTCGCGCGGGCGGCTGGAAGAAGATCGAGCTGTAAGGCTTCGCGCAGCCCTCGCCGCCGCGCATCGCTTGCGCCGCAGCGCAGCGGCCGCGCCGGCTGCCTCCCGCAGGTCGCGGGAAATTTCAGGGCGCCGGGTGCGGCGTTTGGAAGTACGCGCGGATGTACTTCAGCAGCTGGCCGTCGGTGGGATGGTCCACGGTCTCGACTCCCACGATGTTCGCCGCGACCGCGGGATCGTGCCGGCTCGCGTGCTTGATGAACTCGAGCTTCGCGGCAGCGGGCCCGACCACGACGATCGCCTCGGCGCCTTCCACGGCCTTGGCGACCTCGTGATAGAAATGGTTGGCGTCCTCGGGGTGGCGCTTTTCCGCGGTGATCACCGGATGCCTGCGCAAGTGATGCTGGGGCGCGCGAACCGTGACCGCATCAGGACTCTCGTGGTCGATGTGGAAGATTCTGGCTTCGTGATGGTCGATCCAAATAGCGGCATGGCGATAGGACATGGTCGGGACGCGATGCGACCACCGTGCCAACGCTCAGGTGCCGCGCTCGGCCCGCTCGCGCTTCGTCAGCGGTAGGCGATGAGCAGGGTCGACAAGAAGTAGCTCGGCTCAGTGTGGTTGCCGCCGTCGTAGGCGCAGCCGGTGCCGAGCGAGCACGCCGCACACATCGACGCGTCCGGGCGGCAGGTGTTGTCGTAACTCTGCACGTCGTAGCCGACGGTGGCGGCGGCAGCCCCAGCGAGATCATCGGTGACGTCGACGGACCATGCTTTCACGTCCGCCCCGGGGCACCAGCCGGCGCGGGAAAGCGTGTAGGTTCCCTGTTGTCCGGGCGCTGCGGTCTTGGCGCAGTCGGTGCGCCAGATCTTTTGGGTGTGGGCGTGGCCGGCGACCGAGAGCGTGTGATCGCGCGCGCAGAACTCAGCGCAGTTGCCCGCGTTGCCCTGGCCGTGGCCGGTGACGAGGGAGCGGAGCGCAAACGATGACGCAGCCTTCGGAAGCGGCAACGTCTGCGGCGCGAACGAGCCGGACAGAGGCTTGGCAGGGTCTCCATAGACGCCGCTGTGCATCGTCCAGACCGGCAGTACGCCCACGACCTCACGATCGGGCACGCCGCCTGTCATCTCGAAAGACGCCGACAAGGACCAGCCGTTGCCGTAGGCGCTGCCCGGACCTACCCACGTGTCGATGAAGGCCCGGAGGGTGACATCACCGGTCAGCAAGGGGCGAAGGTCGGTGAGATCGTAGTCCCAGGAGGCGCCGACCCCGTAGGGCGTGATGAAGCGCGCGAGCTCGATGACGGTGTCGTTTTCCGGCTTGTCGCCCTTGGCCGTGACGACGCCGAGCGTGCCAAAGCGATCCCACGGATCGCACTTGTTAGAGGGGCACGAGAGCGCCAGATGAAGGGTGATGCGCTCGTAGGTTCCCACACTCGGAAAGGAGCCCGCTGCGTCGACGGTGCGCTTGTTGTCGGCGCCTGTAAAATACAAGTTCGTGTTGGCGAACGTCTCGACGGTGACGTCGGCCCCGACGGGCGCGGCGGCGTCGGCCGCGTCGACCAAAGCTCCGGCGTCGGCGGGCGCATCAGGCGCGGGGGAGGAGCAGCCTGCGAGCAGGCCAAAAAGCGCGAGCGTCGGCGGCACAAATCGCATCGGTGAAATCTACACCCGATCGCGATCCGGCCGCCAACCCTCGCGAGCGACGCCCGGTCAGTGGGCGTCTTTGCCCGCGCCCATCATTTCGCGAAAGAGGTCCTCGTCGCTCTGCACGGTGGCCGAGGGCGCCGGGGCCGGCGCGCCCGAATCGACGCCCGCGCCCATCATCTCTCGAAAGAGGTCCTCGTCGGTGGGGCCGCTCGCGTCCGGCAAAGCGCCGGAATCGAGCCCCGCGCCCATCATCTCGCGCATGAGCGCGTCGTCGTCGCTCGCGGCGCCGGCATCGACGGCGGCGGGCTTCGCAGAGGCCACGGCCGCGGGAGGTTTCGCGCTCGGGGGGATCTTGCACGCGGCCTCGTCGGGGAAGAAGCGGCATCGGCAGTCGTCGGGCGTGGCCGAGAACTGCCTGCACTCCTCGAACGTGCACGCTTGCGGGTTGTTCGGGTCGTCCTGCACGCACTCGAGCTTCCACGCGTCGGTGGGCGCGGCTTTCATGGCCGTCGCCTTCGCGCGCACCTTGGCGATGTCGCCGCGGATCATCACGTTGCTGATCGAAGGCACGTAGCTGATGATGAGCAGCGCCGCGAGCAGCACGCCTACAAACGGCATGATCGGCCGGTAGAGGCTCACCGCGCTGCGGTTGAAACGAAAGCTCGAGATGAACAGGTTGAGGCCTAGCGGCGGCGCGCAGTAGGCGAGCTCCAGGTTGATGAGAAATATCATCGCCGTATGGAACGGGCCGAGGTGGAAGCGCGCGGCGAACGGCAAAATGAGCGGCACGGCCACGAGAATGGCGCTGAAGCCTTCCATCAACATGCCGAGCACGAGCAGGAAGATGTTCATCGCGATGAGGAACTCGCCCGGAGTGTCGACGCCGCGCTCGGTCATGAAAGCCATCACCTTGCCGGGGATGTTTTCGTTGACGACGAAGTTGATGAGCGCGTTGGCCATCGACAGAATCAAGATGACCGCACCGGCCAACGACAGGGCGCTCTTGGCGACCTGCGGGATGTCTTTCTTGAACGTGATGTCCTTGTAAATAAGCACTTCGATGAGCACGGCGTAGATCGCGACGACGCCCGCGCACTCGTCGATCTGCAGTCCGGTCTTGATGCCGCCGACGAGAATGACGGGAATGCCGAGCTCCCACTTCAGGTCCCACAGCGCGACGCCGACCTTGCTCAGCACGAAAGGCTCGCGCGGAATGCGCTCGCGGACGCCCACGAAGATCGCGTAAGCCGCGAACATGGCGAGCACCAGCAGTCCGGGAGCGACCACCGCCTTGAACGCGATGACGAAGTCGACGTTGGCCACGAGGCAGTAAATAATGAGCGGCAGCGAATAGGGCAGCAGCAGGCCGAGGGAGCCGCCGCTGGTGACCACGCCGAGCGAGAAGCGCTCCGAATAGCCCTCCTTGCGCAGGGCGGGGTAGAGCAGGCCGCCGATGGCGATGATGGTTACGCCGCTGCCGCCCGTGAAGAGCGTAAAGATGGCGCTGGCCACCACGCACACGATGGCGAGGCCCCCGGGCATCCACCCGAACACCGCCGTAGAGGCGCGCACGAGGCGCTCGGCGGTCTTCGCTTCGGCGAGCACGTAGCCCACAAACGTAAACAGCGGGATGGTCACCAAAATCGGCGAGCCCGCGAAATGCTCGGTAAGAATGTTCGCGGCGATGCGATCGAGGTGACGCTGCGTCGGGTCGGGGTGCAGCAGCCACGCGAGCTCGCTGGCGCCCCCCATGATCGCAAACAGGGGAGTCCCAAGCAGCGCGAGGGCGACGATGCCGCCGCCGATGAGCCCTGCTGCCCAGCTCACGAGGCCAACAATCGACCCGATGCCGATGGCGGCGCCGAGCGCTCCTTTCGGCGGCGCCTTTGCGGCGGTGACGGCGCTCATGCGGCCTCCTTGGGGGCGTGGTGTTTCTCGATGTCGACGTCGCCGTGGACCGCGTCCGGATCGACCGAGACGAGGCCAAAAATAGCGAGGAGCGAGCGCATCACGAAGCGCAGCGCGATCATGATGAGACCGAACGGGAAGATGAAGTCGACGTCGCGCACGAGCAGGCCGTTGGTGTTCTCTCCGGTGCCAGGCACGTTGACCGCGGGCAGGCGGGTGGCGGCGGGCGAGGCTTCGTCCATGAGCTGCGCCCGCACGTCGTCTGCCGAAAAATGGGAGGTCCACGCTGCGCCCTTGAGCCAGGCGTTCCATTCGGCGGGGCGCATGTACTCGTTATATTTGTGACCTCCGAGCACGACAGGGAGGGTCTTTACGTCGAGCGACAGCTGGCGGCCGGCGAGGAACAGGTCGTTCGACAGGCCCACTCTCACCTCGGCGAATTTTGCGCCGAAGGTCTTGTCGCAGTCTTTTGCGGGATCGGCCGGGCACGGCACGGTGGCGCGGACTTTGTGGCCTTCGATCGCGATGTGGTCGAAGAAGCCAACGGCGCCCGAGGCGCACACCGCAGCCGCCGCCATCCAGCCCAGCACGGCGACCGGTACGCGAAGTTTCGGCGACAGAAAGCGCATCGCGACGTCGACGTTGATGTGCTTGCCCTGACCGGTTGCGAGCGACGCGCCGAGCAGCGCCAGCCAGAGCGTCAGGCGGGTCACCAGCCCCCGGAGCCCGCCGAAGAGCGTCAGCAATGATGCAGTTTGCATCCAGTTGAGCAGGTTCGAAAAATACTCGCTGCCGGAGCTCGACCAGAGCCGCGAGCCAAGCGCGCCAGCGAGCACGGCCACGGTCACCGCGATCGTGCGGTCACGCTCTTTGCGCGAGCGGGTGAGCCGGTAGGCGAGCAACCCGAGGACGGTCGCCGAAAACACGCCGCGAAAGGCGAGTCCGGAGGTGTCGGCGGGCACGGGCGCCCCTTCCGCGTCGAGCACTCCGGGCTTGTAATCCGCGGACATGCCCTTGAGCGACACCCACATGAGCAGCGCGGCCATCTCTGAAAAGAGCACCCAAAGGGCGATCTTTGCCTCGAGCCGTGTCCACGCGTCGTCGAACCGTGACAGCGGGTGTTTTGCAGAAGGTTGCGCGGGCGCGCTTTGCGGCGAGGGAGCAACCGCGGCGGGCTCCTCGTGATCGCCGGCCGGCGCCACGCCCTCGGGAGCTTTGTCTTTTCCTTCGTCCATCGCGCGTAGCCTACGCAGGCCACGGGGCTGTGTTCAACACCTCAACCGCGCTTTTTCGCGAGACCTTCCTCGACTTCGACCGCGATCATCTCGGCGAGCTTGCCAAAGAGCGCAGCGCCTTCGTGCGCGCTGGCGTCGGCCGGGGCGCCCGTATAGGCGTGGGTCAGCCCCATCGCGGCGAAGGTCTTTTTGCCGGAGCCGATGCCCTCTGCGAGGCTCGTGGCGATCGGATCGAGCTTCGCGCGCAGCCCCAGCACGCGGCCGCCCGCTGCGAGCACGAGCGACGTCTCGTAGCGCCCCGCGTGGCAGTTACCGCGCTTGTACTCCTCCGACAGGGTGCGTCCCCACCGCCGCGTGAGGGGGCTTGCGACGGAGGCGGCGCCGACCTCGAGCGTCGCGATCGCTGCGCGCACGGCGGCGTCGTGCTCGGGCTCGAGATGGTTGGAGACGAGGCAAACATGGCCGAATCCTGCCGAGAGCAACCCCGTGCAGACTGCATGCAAATAGGCCGTGAGCACGGCGGCGGGGAGCGAGACGGCCCCGGCGAACCCCGCGGCGAAGTCGGTGACGCCGTACGGCACGCTCGGCGCGATCACGGCGTCGATGCCGCGCTCGGCCAGTTGCGCGACCGCGAGCAGCGAGGCGTGTTCGCCGATCAGGGTGTCGGTAGCGAGCATCAAGTGGGGGCCGTGAGGCTCGACCGAGCCGACGGGCACGAGCGCGGCAGTGGCCGGCCGCGCCAGCAGCGCCGCGGTCTCGACGGTGGTGAGATCGGCGAGCTTCATGGGCTACGCGCTCCGGGCTGCTTCGAGCGCGCGCAGCGCCTTGCGGTCGACCTTGCCGCGATCGTTTTTGGGCACGTCGGCGACGAACTCCACGATGCGGGGGTACTTGTGCTTCGTCATCCGCTCCTTCGCGAAGGCTTGCAGCTCCGAGGCCAGCGCAGTCGAAGCCTCGTGGCCCTGGCGCAGCACCACGAACGCCTTGGTCTTCATGAGGCCGTCGCCGTCCACGCCAATCACCGCTGCCAGCGCGACCGCGGGGTGGTTCATGAGGCACTCCTCGACCTCCACCGGCGATACCCAAAGCCCCGAGACTTTCAGCAGCTCGTCTGATCTGCCTGCAAAATACAAGTATCCGGCAGCGTCCTTCTTGAACAGATCGCCGGTGCGGCACCAGTGGCCGAAGAACGTCTTGAAGCTCTTGTCGCGATCGAGCCAGTAGCCCATCGACGCGCTGTCGCCCCTGACCCAGAGCACCCCAATTTCCCCGGGCTCGCACTCGGGCGCTCCGGGGCCGTCGGCCTCTTCGGCGAGCACGCGCAGCTCATAGCCCTCGACTGCCTTGCCGAGCGATCCCGGGCGCACGTCGCCGGGTCGGTTGCTCGCGTAGATGTGGAACATCTCGGCCGAGCCGATGCCGTCGTAGACGTCGCTCGCGAAGCGCGCGTTCCACCGGTTGAGCAGCGCCTCGGGCAGGGCCTCGCCGGCCGACAGCGAGAAGCGAATCGAGCTGAAATCAAGGCCGAATTCGCCGCGGCTCGTGAGCATTTCGTCGTGATCGAGCAGCTTGCCGAGCATCGTCGGCACGTTGGTTACGATCGTGGGCCGGTAGGCGATGATGGCGCGCGTGAGCGCTTCGGGTGTGGGGCGCTCGCTGAACAGCCCGACGCTCGCACCGACGGCGAACGGAAACAGCAGGTTGGTGCCGGTGGCGTAGCCGAAATACAGGCGCGGGACGCTGACCGTGACGTCGCCTTCGGCGTATCCGACGGTGCCCTTGGCGTAGACTTCGGTGTTGAAGGCGAAGTCGCGATGGGCGTGAATGTTGGCCTTCGGCTCACCGGTGGAGCCGCTCGTGAAGAGCCAGATGGCCGGCTCGTCGCGGTGCGTCTGAGGCCACGCGTCGCGCGCCGGTGCCTGCGAAATGGCGACGCTGAGGTCGGCGCCCGCGTCTTCGAGCTCGCCCCGGAGCGACTCGCATTCGCTTCCGGTCGGCGCATCGGGCACGGCCCACATCGCGCGCACGTCAGCGCCGATTCGCTGCTGTTTCATGGCTTCGCGTAGCGCGACGTAGACCTTGGGCACGGTTACGATCACAGTCGCTCGCGTGTATTCTACAAGATATTCGAGCGCGCCCGCGGGCACGTCGGGGTTGCCCATCGTCACGACCGCCCCGGCCGCGAGGGTGCCGAAGAGCGTCCACGCAAACGGCGGCACATCCGGCAAAATGATGAGCACGCGCTCGCCCCGGCGCACGCCCACGCTGAGCAGCAGCGACGCGAAGCCGCGCGCGCGGGAGGCGACGTCGTCGTACGTCCAGGTCGTCTCGCCGAAGCGCACTGCGATGTTGTCGCCCTTGCCCTCCCGAAGGCGGTCGAAAAGGTAATAGTCGGCGAGATTGAACGCGGCGGGAAAAGTCGTTGTCACAGTCTTGTGAACATAGCGGAAGAGCGGCGTTCGTTGGTGAGCGCAACGAAGCTGTCGCGCCGGCGCGTCCGGGGGGCTATACAGCGCTCACCCCATGTCGATGAAGCGAATCAAGGAAGTCCGCCGCGGTCCGAAAGACGGAGCCAGCGACGATGGCGGGTTTTTCTCGCCGAAACCAGCAGCGCGCGTTTGGGACTGGGAAAAAGACGTGTCTGCGCATCCCGACGACACGTTCGCGGCCTACGCGCCGAGCGCGAAGTATGTCACCGAGGCGCTGCTGACCCATCCGAAGTTTGGCAAGGGCGTCGTCGTCGAAGTCGAGCCGCAGCGCGCCACCGTGCTGTTTCAGGACGGCCCGAAGAAGCTCGCGCACGGCCTCGCCTGACACGGCGGGGAGCTGCTCCCGCGTGGCGCCACGCAAAGCAAAGAGCCCCTCGAGCGCGAAGCTCGAAGGGCTCTTTTTTTGTGGGATAGCGGAGTTACTGCGCGAACTTCACGGCGTCGTCGAACATCTGCGCGTTGAACACGGTGCCGCGCAGCTTGGCGCGCGTGTCGGCGAAGAGCTTGACCCACTGGGCCTGCTCGGCCGCGTTGGGCGTGTAGTGCGTCATGCGGCCCTGCAGCCGTGACAGCGCAGCGTCGTCTTCGCGCCGGATGCGCTGCGTGAGGGCCTCGCCTGCGACGCGGCCGGTGTCGGTGAGGAGCGTCTGCACGTCGGCCGGGAGGCCCTTGACGCGCGTGGACGAGAACACGAGCGCGCCGACGGCAACGCCAGCGACCGCGTCGTTGAGGTTGTCGACGCGGCTGGCCCACTGCAGCTGTTCGGCGGCGAGCGCCGGCGCGAGCAGCACGTTGATGGTGCCGCTGGTGAGGCCCGTGAGAATTTCGGGCACGCTCACCTGCTTGGGGGTGACGTCGCCGATGAGTGAAAAGAGCACGGGCGTCATCGGATCGCCCGGAAGATAATAGGTGTTCTTGTGCTTGAGGTCGCTCGGCACCTTCACTTGAAAGCCCTTGCTCATCAGGTGGGCGCGGCCGACGTCACCCCAGCCGAGAATCTTGAAGCCCTGCTTTTCGAACTCTGCATCGAAGCCGGGCTTGAGCTGGTTGCGGGCGGCGTCAAGCTTGTTCCAGTCGGTGAACAGACCCGGCATCTGGAGCACCAGCACCTGCTTGTAGATTTGGCCGAGGCCCACGGCCGTGACGGCGGCGCCGTCGAGCTGCCCGGTGCGGATCTTGCCGACCATCGCGTTTTCGTCGCCCTGCTGGCCGTTCCAGAAGAACTGGAGCTCGACCTTGCCGGCGGAGCGCTCTTTAACCGTGCGCTGCCAAACCTTGAAGACTTGACCCCAGGGCGATTCTCCTGGCGCCAGAGTGCCGACCTTGAGCACCGTGGCATCGGCGCGCGCCGTAGTCGAGGCGCCCACGAGCATCGCCGCGGCGGCGACCATAACCATCAATTTGCGAAGCATTCTTCACCTCCGTGCGACTGGTGGCCGGGTCGCGCCAACCGTGCGCGCAAGCCTCACCGGTGCTTGGACGTGACGAGTAGCCCGGCGATTCAACGAACGTGAGCGGAAAATGCTCGGCGGGGCCTTCGGGGGGCGAAATAGACCAAAAAACGCCGGTTCTCAGCGTGTCAGAAGCCGCAGTCGTCCATCACCGACTTGCTGAGGGCGCGCTTGGCGCGACGCTTGGCGACGGTGTTGGTCAGGCGCTGGGCGGGGTCGGGATCTTCCGCAGCGAGCACTTCGCCGATGAGCTTTTCGTACAGCGCCTTGTCGCCCTTCACGCACGCGAAGCGCGTGGCGTAATTGAGCTGCACGACAAGCGTCTTACCGCCGGTCTTCGCGAGCGCGTCGTCGAAGAGCTTCTTCGCGTCGTCCATTTCGCTCATCGCGGTGCGCGCGTGATACGCAGCGAGGGCGACCTCGGCGCTCCTGTGGTTGTACTCGGGGTCGAGGGCAAACGACCGCTCAAGGAGCGCGACGCCGACGAACAACTCGCCGATGAGCGAAGGATCGTCCTTCGAGACGTTCACGCGGGCGAGCCACGCGTAGCCGAGCCAAAACAAGTCGGCGGCGTCACCCTTGTCGGTGAAATGAGCGCCGGTCCACGACTTGATCGTCTCTTCGTTCTTGCGCGCAGCGTCGAAGCCCGCGGCGTGGTGACCGAGCAGCTCGGTGCCATAGAAAATGGCGCGGTCGTAGGCGAGGCGCGCCCGCTTTTTGTGGTACTCGGCGCCGTCGTCGTCGCCCGCGAGCATCGCGATCTCGCGCTCGTCCTCGACGAACCCGAAGCCGTAGCTCGTCCAGCCTTTGGTGAGCAGAAACAGGGCGTCCTCGTTGTCGGGAGCCAGCGTGTGCATGCCCTCAAACTGGGCGAGACCGGCGGACACCGCGGCGCGCACCATTTCGTAGTCGCCGACCGAGTCGAGGCCTGCCGCCGCCTTACGCGTGGATGCGATTTGCCCTTCGGTGAGCATGGCTTTGATGCAGCCTGCCTGGGAGGCTGCGAGTCCGAGAGCGAGGGCAAAGGTGGCGAGTTTGGCGCGCATAGGAGAGCGATGTAGCGACGCCGCGGCGATGGAGTCAACGATGGCGGCGCTCGCCGCGAGTTTTTGCCCGCTGCACGCTCAGCGCATGACGCCGCGAACCTTGATTTTCACCTTGTCGCGGCCTTCGATGAAGCGATCGCTGGGGGTGATCGTGCGGGCGAACGACGCGAAGCTCTCGGGCTGCACGTCGGTCGACTGCGGGCGCAGCGCGTCGAGGGCGAAGCTGGGAAGTCTCGGGGCGACGTGGCCCTGATAGGTCACGCCCTGCATGGGCACCTTGAACTGCGCGATCACGCTCCGCGGAGGGTAGTTCTGGCGCGACGCGTTGGCGAAGAGCTGGTCGAGGTTTTCGGGCGCAGCGACCTCGGGGGCGACCTCGTAGCCGGGCACGATCTCGACCTCGACGTCGCGGCCCGCCAGCTCCCGCGGCATCGTGACGTCGAGCGTGCGCGTGACCTCCGCGCCGCTGAACGGCAGGAGGTGCAAAACGATCCGCGCCCGCTCGCCTGCGTCGACCACCGGGTCGAGGACGTCGACGCCGCGAAGGCGAAGCACCTCGCGGCCGTAATCGACGCTGAAGACAGCCTCGACGCTCTCGATGTGGGTGTTTTCCCAGGGGTTGTTAAGCGCGTCGCCGATCGTGCGCACGAGTCGTGACTGAAACCACTCGCCGCTGTCGGGGGTGCCACCCGACGCGAGGCCGAAATCTTCGACTTCGACGGTGCCGTGACCGCGCACGCGCACCTTCGACTTAAGGCTCCACGTCACGTCGCGGTGATCGCTGACCGTGGCCTCGACGACGCCGCTCATCACCGAGGCGGTGAGCGAGGCGCTCATGAAGCGCTCTTCCGCGACGATGACGTTCCAGTTCGTGCGCGGCGCACCGACCACGCCCTTCACCTCGACGTGCACGGGGAACGTCGGAGCCACTCTGGTCTCGTCGGCGACGATCGCGCTTTGGCGATCGTTGACCAGCGCGCCGAGCGTCTTCGTGGCCTCGCCGACTTTGAAGCTGTGTTGATCGCTCGCGTAAATCCACATGATCCGCCCCAGCGCAGTGGGCATGGCGCTGTCGCCGGCGTTCATCATGGGATGTCCGAAGCCGCAGAGGCGCGTGCCCTCGACATGCGTGACGGTGCCGAGGCCCATCATTGAGATGTCGCCTCGCGCCATCTGCACGCCGATCGAGCCGCCGTCTACGAAGTGCTGCGGACCATTTGGATCGGGCTCGGACTGCCCGCCGCCGCCCGACTGGGCGTCGAGACCGAGCGGCTCGAACGCGCGACGCAGCACGCCGAGCGAGCGCTCTCCGAGGCCGGCCACCAGCAGCGGTGTCGACACCGCCGTAATGCCGCGGGCCGAGTCGGCGGCGCCGCCCATGCGGGCCTGCACCTGCCGGCCGTGTTCGATGGCGTCGTACGCTCCCGGTACGCCGTCGAAGCGCGTTGCCCCGCCGTCCGCGCTCGCCCGTTTGGGTGTATTTTGCACGGGTTTCGCGGGCAGCGGCGCACCGCCTTCGAGCGGCCAGAAGCCGGGAGGCAGCGGGCGCTTCATTTCGCTGAGCATCGGCGCGATGGGCGTGACGCCCGCGACGGGCTCCACCATGAACTGGCGAAGGCTGTACGCGTAGGCTCCGGCGAGTCGGCCGTCGAAGTAAATGGGGCTGCCGCTCATGCCCTGCACGTTGCGCGTAATGTTCAGGCGCGGGTGCGGAGTCTTGACGAGGATGAGATCCTGCGTGGGCCGGAAGTTGTGGAGTACCCCAATAACCTCCACATCGAAGCGCTCCGGCTCGGTGCCGTGGAAGACCGTGAGCCCGTAGCCCTTCATGCCCTCTTTGATCTCGTCGACTGAAATGGTCGAGGGCTTCGCGTCGCCGCGCGCGAGGGGCAGCGTCGCAAACAGGCCAAGCACAAGGCCGCAGCAGGCGGCGGGAAGCAGATGAATCGATCTCACCGCGCCAGTGTCGCGCGTGCGCGCTGCCGGCGCAACGACCGAGGCGGCGTTCAGCGGGGTGACGAGGCGCGCGAGGGGGGCTGATCGAGCCCAAGGGCCTTGCGCCTGCGTTGCTCGTCGAGCAGGTAGGCGATGATCCGGTCGCGCGTTCGCTCGTGGATGCCGACGAAGTGCAGGCCGACGTCGTGCGAGACTTCGGTCGCAGTCCACGACATGCGGCAGCGCACCACGATGGCTTCGGTCTCGATCGCTGTCGTGCTACCCGGCGCCTCGGGGCGATGTGTTTCGTGCGCCTGGCCAGGGCGCTCGTAGGGGCGCGCCGCCGGCATCGCGGGCGCGCGCGTTGTCTGCGGCGGGGGAGGCGTCACGCCGGGGCGCACGCTCTGCATCGCAGCGATGCTCGGGCGCATCGAGGGCTGCGCGACCGCCCGCATGCTCGGGCGCGAAGGATACATCGAGAGCGGAGAGGCCGGGAGGTTGACGGTGACGGACACCCTGGTGCCGAGCTCGAGCCCGTCGCGGGTGCCGAAGCGCAGGCCGCCGCCCGACAGATCGCGCGTGTTGCCTTGAATGATCTGGGCCGATTCGCCGTCACCGATGCGCGTGACGAACGGCACCCGCACGTCGAGCCGGAAGAACGACCGCTCCCATTCGACTTCGATCTGGGCCGGGGGATCGACGACCACGCGGGCGCCGTCGATGCGTACGATCTGGGTGTCGCCAAAGTAGGCGCCGCTCTCGTCGCTCATGCGCAGGCGCACAGACTGATCGAGCTGCAGGGCGCTCCGCGCGATCGACGGTGACTCGCCTGCTGCCCCGCTGGCGGCGGGCGTTTCGTCGACGTCGAGCGCAATCTCGCGGGGTGACGCGGCGGCCACCTGGGCGAAGCCAACCTGTACGAAGCCGCCGCCGGGGAGGCGGGCCTCGAGGAAGACCTCTTGACCAGACGCGAGCCGAACCATTGGACCTGCCCCTACCCCTTGTTGGTAAAGTCTAGCATATTAAATGCTCACCGCGGCTTTATGAACGGGCCGCGAACCGATGTGGGGGCGGCGTCGTAGCGAAGCCGCAGGCAGCGCACTCCGTCGGCGTCGCAAATCGCGACTGCGTTCTTCCCCTGCGACTTGGCGTGCGCCTTGGCGCGGTTGGCGCGCTCGGGGAGGTCGCGGACCGGTACACTTGGGAGCGCGATGGCGAGGCCGATCGAGACCGTGAGCTTGAGCGTGCGCCCCTCGGCAACGAAGGGTGACTTCGAAACGACCTCGCGCAACGCCTCTGCGAACGCGAGTCCGACGAGCGGTGCGACGTTCGGCAAGAGCACGATCATCTCGTCGCCGCCCTCGGCGTACGCGTAGCCGTGGGCCTGCGCCGCGCGGTCTACGATGCGCTGCAGCTCGGGGAGCACGGTGCGGTCGACGACGCGCTCGGTGAGGGCCGTGTTGACGGCCTTGAAGTCGTCGATGTCGAGGTAGAGCAGCGACGCGCCCATCGGCCCCACGGCGAGGTCGAGATCGGCGGCGAGGAGGGCGGGGGAGTCGAGAATGCCGAATTTCTGCTGCTTTTCGCGCTTGCCGCCCGGCCGTATGGCGCAGGCCTGCCATCGGTTGTCATCGCCGAGCTTCTGCACTTCGACCCGGCTGCCGTTGGCTCCGACGCGGTAGAGCCCCTCGGGATCCCACGCGGGCGGAGGGCACGAGAGGTAGCCCGTCTTCGACACCTGCCGCAGCATGGTCGAGAGCATCTCGCCCTGCGCACTCGTGACCTTTTGCACGACGGCGCCGAAGTTTTTTGGCTTCCAGTCGAAATCCAAACCGTCGCTCCGATCCGAAGAGTCTGCCCGTACTGCTAAAACGGCTCGGAGCCCGCGCGGCCTAAGCGTCTTTTCCGCGCATCGCGCGCAATAACGCACCGCGGGAGGCACGAAATCGCCGAGGACTCGCGGTCAACGCGCGCGACAAAACCCCGCGGCCTGCGAAAGGCCACGAGGTTCCCGATTGGCTACGCAATCGCCGCCAGAGGACAGCCCGACAAAAAGAAGCGACCCGCGCACTTGCGTGAACGCGAGCTGATCACGCGCCGAACGCCTCACGGTGAGAGCGTTCAAGGCGCGGGAAAACGCTTACTTGTCGGACGGCTTCGCGTCGGCAGCCTTGGGGTCGTAACCCGCGAGGTGCACGGCGAACTTGGGCGTGCCGAGCGCGCGGCGCTCGCGCTTGTTGCGCTTACCGTTGGTGGTCATCTTGCGCTTGCGGATGCGCTCGAACTGCTGGGTCGACGAAACCATGTCTGTGACTTCCTTGCGTGCGCCGCCCCGCTGGGGAGCGGCGGGCGGCGGAATATGGCGAAAAAGAGGCCGGGTGTCAAAGGCGAAACCGGCACGAACGCACCCTTTGAGCGCGAAAGCGACGCTCGCCGCTTGGAATAAACCTAGTTCGTCCCGCGGACGGTGACCGGAAAGCTGTACGTTGCCTCGGCAAACGGCTGCACCTTGGCCTTGCTGAGGGCTGCTTTAATGCACGCTGCGCCGGCTCCGGGGGCTGTCACGCTCTGCACTGAGCCATCGGATTTGAACATGACCGTCGCCTTCACCACAGGGTCATCGGAGCCGATGCAGGCTCGAGCGGCAGGAAGCACGCCCGCGATCGCCCCTGCAACCTGGCCTTGAGAAGGCTTCTGCGGCACGTTGCCGGGCCCAGCGCCGCCTCCGGTGGCGGCAGGGGTCATGCCCGCGCCCGTTTCTCCGCCGACGCGCCGGCGCATTTCTTCGCTCAGATCGCCAGCCTTGCCCGGCGCAGCGGCGGGCATTTTGAATTCGAGTTTTGGGTCGACGCCGGCGCCCGCGGGTGCCGCTGCGACGGCGGCGGAAGCGGGTTTGCCGCCCAGGGGGGCCGCTGCGGCTCCAGGTTTCGGTGCCGCTGCCTTGGCGGCGGGATCTCCGGCGGCCGGGGCTTCGGCTACCGCTACAGGGGCGGCGGCAGCGGTGGCAGCCGGGGCCGTGACGGCCGGTGCGGCTGCGGTCGCCTGCATCGGCGCGCTGGGTTCGATCGGATGGGGCGCGACCACTTCGGGCTTGCTGCGCATCACCAGAAACACCGCGGCTGCGGCGGCCGCCATGGCCACCGCGCCGCCGAGCAGCAGCATCGGCGGACCCTTTTTCTTGCTCGAATCGGACGCTGCTGGCGCAGGCTCCGCGACTGCGGCGACCGGCAGCGCGCTCGATGACGGCGGGGCGAGCGCAGCGGCCGACGAAGGCGCAGCTGCGACCGGGGCCGACTTCGCAAGCGAAGGCGCCGATGCCGCAATGGCGGCCGCGGGAACGTCGTCGAACAGGCCCTGACCGGCGAGCTCGGTTGTCTTCGAGCGCGCCTCGGCGCCCGGGTCTTCGGCGGCAAGCGCGCTGAAATCAACGATGCCCGAGTCGTCTTTCGTGGCCTCGACGCCGCGCGTGACGCTCACCGATGGCGGCGGCGGGGTCATGGAGGGGGACGTCGCCAGCTTGGCGAGGTCGACTAAACTCTGGCGGTCTCGCGTGCGATCGGTGGGGTTGCTCATGGTCTTCTCCGCTGCCGTGCCTTCAGGCGATGGACCCCGGCGCGAGGCTGGGGCTTGGGCCGAGGGCACAGTTATACTCGATAATTCGGCTTCATCTGGAACTTGCGGCAGAGGCGCCGCGACGCAGGCCTCGTCGCTGAGGGCTGAAAGGCCGCCCGCGGGTGATCCGATGGCAGCCATGATGCGCAAATGGCGGGCGTCGGCGTCGGCTTCCGATTCCGGTGCGAGCGGCCAGCTCGCCAGCAGGGTGTCGAGATGGGTCGTCATGGGGCGCCTTCGTCTACGTCGAAACCGCGAGCAGCCATGAACGCCTTCAGCTTGCGCCGCGCTTCATGCACGCGCCAGGCGATGGTGCCTTCGGGCGCGCCGAGGATGCCGCTCGCCTCTTCGTGCGACTTGCCCTCGATGCAGACTAGAATCAGCGTGGTGCGAAGCGTCTCGCTGAGCGCGTCGATCGCCTCACAAAGGGCCTCATATTGCTGCTTTCGCGCCGCGTCGCCGGCCGGACCGGCGCTCGCGCCCGGGCGCGATTCGATCGCCGCTGCGTCGACGCGCGCGTCGTCGGACGTCAGGCGCGAGGCCCTGCGCGAGCGCAGCGCGTTGAGCGAGACGTTGACGGCGATGCGATAAATCCACGTGTAGAACTCGCTGCGTCCATCGAAGCCCTCGAGCGCCCGCCAGGCTCGAATGAAGGTCTCCTGGGTGATGTCTTCGGCGGCGGCGCGATCGCGGAGCATGTGCAGCGCGAGGCGAAAAATGCGAGGTTGATGCCTGCGCACGAGCTCACCGTAGGCGCCCGCGTCGCCGCTGCGTGCGCGCTGGGCGAGGTCGCGGTCGGTGGGAATGGCCATGGCGAGCTTGGGCACGCGATCGTTACAGGAGGTTCGGTCGGGCGTCACGTGCCCGGCTTCGCGCGCGAAACCCGGGCTTCGGGCGGGCCGACGCTGCGCCCGCCGTGGACGCCGCGAAGACCTTGAAGCTGACGATACTTGAACCACGGCCGCTTGGACAAATCCCCGGGGCTGTCCTTGGATGCCGGTCGCGCGCTCACGCAAATCGGGCCTGACGCGGCAACTTTACATCGGCTGGCCGCGCGCGGGGGCCTTCGGCGCTGCTACCTCGTAGACCCGGCGCTCATCGATGGTTACAACAGGCACGGTCGGCACGCTCGCCGCCGCGCTTGTTGCCACCCACCTAATGCCATGACCGACCTCGAAATCGCTGCTTCCAGGGCCGCTTCCGCTGCCTCCGACTTAAACAAGGCGCTCGCCTCCGAGGAGGGCGGCCGGGTGTGGCTTCGTCGCCTCGTTCTGGTCGCCGTTATCGCGATCGCCGTAGGCGGAGGGTTCGCCTGGCGCGTGAAGCACCGCCCTGCCGCGCCCCCGAAATACGTGACCGTCGAGGTCGCTACCGGCGACGTCATCGAGAAGGTTCAGGCCACCGGCGCAGTGCAACCGCTGCTGCAGGTGAGCGTCGGCGCGCAGGCCAACGGCCGCGTGACGCGCGTGCTCGTCGACTTCAACTCCGTCGTGCACAAAGGCGACGTCCTCGCGGAGATCGACCCCACGTTTTACGGAGCGCAGGTGAGTCAGGCGAGCGCCAACGTACAGGCGCAGCGCGCGCAGCTCGAGAGCGCGAAAGCCAGCGCCACCGCCGCGCGGGTCACCTTTGAGCGCATCGAGCGCTTGCAGGCGCAGAACCTGTCGAGCAAGGGCGACGTCGACACCGCGCGGGGCCAATACGACGTCGCGCTCGCCAACGTCGAGTCGGCGCGCGCTGCGATCGGATCGACGCAGGCCCAGCTGACGCAGTCGCAGACCAACATCGGTTACACGAAGATCTACTCGCCCGTCGACGGCCTCGTCATCACGCGCAACATCGACCCCGGAGCCACGGTCGTGGCGAGCTTTCAGGCGCCGGTGCTCTTTGTCATCGCGCAAGATCTACGAAAAATGCGCGTGATGGCCGACGTCGACGAAGCCGACGTGGGTCGCCTCAAAGAGGGAATGGACGCCGACGCCGTGGTCGACGCGTTTCCGGGGGAGTCGTTTCAGGGGCGCGTGCAACAGGTGCGCTACAGCCCCAACAACGTATCGGGCGTGGTCACCTACTCTGCGGTCATCGAGGTCGAAAACCCCGACGAAAAGCTGCGGCCCGGCATGACAGCGACGGTTACGATCAAGACGCGCGAGGCGAAGGGCGTGCTGAAAGTGCCCAACGCGGCGCTGCGCTACAAGCCGTCGCCGCCGGTTGGTCCCGACGGCAAGCCGGTGCTTCCTCCTGCCGACGCGCCGCTCGGCAAGGGCCAGGGGCGGGTCTATCTGCTCACGAGCGACAAACCCGGCGAAGAAAAGGCCGACGGCAAGCTCGTGGCCGTGGGCGTCACCGACGGCGTGAGCACCGAGGTGCGCGACGCCACGCTGACACTGGGCACGAAAGTCGTCACCGACGAAACCGACGACGACAAAAAGAAGAAGAAGGGGCCGTTCTGAAATGGGGGCCGACGGCGGCGCCGCCACCGTGACGGGCGACCTGATGGTGCTCGAGGGCGTAGCGAAAGACTACGACACCGGCGGCGGGCTCGTGCGCGCGCTGCGTGACATCGATCTGAACATCGCGCACGGCGAGTTCGTCGCGATCGTGGGAACGAGCGGTTCGGGCAAGAGCACCCTGATGAACATCCTCGGGTGCCTCGATCGACCCACCCGTGGGAGGTACCTGCTCGCGGGTGTGGAGGTCGGCGCGCGTCCCAACGACGCGCGAGCGATCGTGCGCAACCGCCTCGTGGGGTTCATCTTTCAGGGCTTCAACTTGTTGCCGCGCACGACCGCCCTCGAGAATGTCGAGCTGCCGCTGCAGTACCGGGGGGTCAGCGCGCGTGAGCGGCGCAAGCGCGCCGAGGCGGCCCTCGCTGCCGTGGGCCTGCAGGACCGCATCGATCACACGCCCAACATGCTGTCGGGAGGGCAGCAGCAGCGCGTCGCCATCGCGCGGGCGCTCGTCACCGATCCCCCGCTGCTGCTCGCCGATGAGCCCACGGGCAACCTCGACACCCGCACCAGCCTCGAAGTGCTGGCGCTCCTGCAGCGGCTCAACCGCGACCGCGGCATCACGATCGCGCTCGTGACGCACGAGCACGACATCGCGGCGTGCGCGTCGCGGGTGATTACGTTTCGCGACGGGCGCATGGTCTCCGACGTGCGTCAGGCGTCGCCGCTCGATGCCGCCGCCGCGCTCGCCGCGCTGCCTCCGCCCCAACACTTCGATGCGGCCAAGCCCGACGACGGCCGCGTCGCCGTGAGTCCGTCGCGCACGCGCATTCCGCCGGCTGCCTACTTCACCATGCTGGCAGGCACGCTCGTGGGCGGGCTGATCGGATACATGTATGGTGCATTGATTGTCGGCCAGCCGGTTCCAGGAGCGGGCGCCGTCGCCGGGTTTGCCTGCGAGGCAGCCTTTTCGCAGGCCTACGCCCGCCGAAAGCTCGGTCGGGCGCTGTCGTGGGACGAGCGGGCGCGCCTTGCCATCTACTATTCGCTCGCGCTGCTGCTGGCGATTTCGGCGGGCCTCGCCCTTGCGGGTTCGGGCGCAACACCGAGGCCCCTCCGCGAGGCGATCGAGGGACGCCCGCTGCTCGGCGTAGCGCTCGCGTTCGGGCTGCTGGCCGCGTCGTCGTGCGCGCGAATGCTCACGCTGTGGCTCTTCGCCCGGGGCCGCATTCCGAGCAAGGCGCACTGATGCACCTGTTCATCAGCGCCACGCTGCTCGCCTTCAGGGCGATCGCCCGCAACAAAACGCGCGCGGCGCTGACTGTCCTCGGCATTCTGATCGGCGTCGCGGCTGTCGTCACGGTCACGGCGCTCGGTATGGGGGCGTCGAGCCTCGTGGGCGGCCAGATCGACAGCTTTGGAGCGAACGTTATCTTCATTTCGCCGCAGCCCACGCAACAGTCGGGCGCGCGCAGCAAGGCGACCGGAAGGCTCACCGAGGCGGACGGACGCGCGATCGCGCGCGAGGCCGTGAGCGTGGCCGCCGTCGCACCTTTTCTGAGCTCGATGGGGCAGGTGGTCTACGCCGACAAGAACGTGGCGACGTCGCTCTACGGAACGACGCTTCCCTACTTTCCGATTCGCAAATTTCAGCTGCGCCGCGGAGGCCTCTGGCAAGAGAGCGACGAGCTGCTCAAGACCAAGGTGTGTGTCATTGGCCCCACAGTCGCGCAGAACTTGTTCGGTAGCGGCGACGCCATCGGACAGACGCTGCGAATTGGGAAGTTCCCATTTCGCGTGCTCGGTGTCCTCGAGGCGCGCGGCACATCCCCGTTCGGCGAAGATCAGGATGACCGCATCTTCTTGCCGATAGGCAGCTACCGCGCGCGCGTCGCGCCCACGGCGCCGGGCCGGGTCGACATGCTGCTCGCGGGAGCGACCAGCGACAACACCTCGCAGCGCGCGCAGGAGCAAATCGCCTCGATCTTGAGGCAACGCCACCACGTCGAAGAGGGACGCGAGCCTGACTTCGTCGTCAACACGCAGGCTGAGTTTCGGGCGACCACCGCGGCGATCGGCGCGGTGCTCACGGCGCTGCTGCTCGGGGTCGCGGCGGTGAGCCTCGTGGTCGGAGGCATCGGCGTCATGAACATCATGCTGGTGTCGGTCGCCGAGCGAACGCGCGAGATCGGAATCCGCATGAGCATCGGCGCGCGTGAGCGCGACATCCTCGTGCAGTTTCTCATCGAGGCTGTCGTGCTCTCGCTGGTCGGCGGCGTGCTCGGCATCGGGGTCGGAGTGGGCTTCACGCTCGGGCTCGGCCGCGCCCTCGGCTGGCCGCTGTCTCCCAGCCCTGCAGCGCTCGCGATCGCGACGGCGACGAGCGCGACCATCGGCGTAACCTTCGGATTTTTCCCGGCCCGCAGGGCGGCAAAGCTCGACCCGATCGAGGCCCTGAGGGTCGAGTAATGGGCTCCACGCTCTCGTCGATCCGCATCGCGCTCCGCGCGATTCGCCGCAGTCCGCTGCGCGCCACACTGACCGTGCTCGGCATCCTCATCGGCGTCACGTCCGTCGTCACCGTGACGGCGCTGGGCACCGGCGCCCGCGAGAACGTGGGCGGACAAATTCAATCGCTCGGCTCCAACTTCATCATCATTTTTCCGCAGAGCGCGGCGGTGTCGGGGGCGAAGGGGGCGCAGGGCGTCGGCGCGCGCCTGACCGAGGACGACGGCCACGCCCTTCGTGACGAGTCGCTGAGCATCGCGGCGGTCGCCCCGGTGCTGCGCGCTCGAGGCCAGGTCGTGTTCGCCGACAAGAACACCTCGACCTCGCTCATCGGCTCCACGCGCGATTTTTTGACCGTGAGAAACTGGAAGGTCATCCGGGGTGCGATCTGGGAGGTTCACGACGAGGCCACCAAGAGCAAAGTGTGCGTCGTCGGCGCGACCGTCGCGAAGAACCTCTTCGGCGCGACCGATCCGGTCGGTCAGACCGTGCGCATCGGGCGCTACCCTTACCGCGTCATCGGTCTGCTCGAGGCCAAGGGCGAGGCACCGTTCGGGGGCGATCAGGACGACATCGTGCTGATGCCGATCTCCAGCATGCGCGCCCGGGTGATGCGGACCCCGCCGGGCTTTGCCGGGGTGCTCATGTTGAGCGCGACGAGCGCCGACACTACCGATCGCGCCGTGCACCAAATCGAGTCGATTCTGCGCCAGCGGCACCGCATCGGCGAGGGTCGTGAGCCCGACTTCGCGATTCGCACGCAGAAGGAATTTCAAGCGCTGCAGCAAACGATCTATTCGCTGCTCACCATTTTGCTCGTGGGAGTCGCGGCGGTGAGCCTCGTGGTCGGCGGCATCGGCGTGATGAACATCATGCTCGTGTCGGTGACCGAGCGCACGCGCGAGATCGGCATCCGGATGGCCATCGGCGCACGGGCCGCCGATATTCGCGGTCAGTTTCTCGTGGAAGCGATCGTGCTGGCGATGATCGGCGGCATCGCCGGCGCGCTGCTCGGCGCCGTGCTCATTGCGATCGCCGCAGCGGTGCTCGGGTGGAGCATGTCGCTGAGCCCCGAGGCGCTCGCGGTCAGCCTGGGCGTCAGCGGGCTCACCGGGGTGGTGTTCGGCTTCTTCCCGGCCCGGCGCGCGGCGCACCTCGATCCGATCGAAGCGCTGCGGCGCGAGTAAAGCTGCCCTGTTTCAGAGCGGAGGCGCGGCGCGCACGCAGGCGGCGGTGTCGGTGGCCGAGGCGAGCCATGAGGTCACGCAATTGTCCCAGTCGTCGCCGGGCGTAACGACGGAGCCGCCCTTGTGTACTTCACTGCCGCGGGCTTTTCGCACGAGCGACAGGCGCTCGGGTTGGGCGCCGCCGCTGGACACTACCTCCGCCATGAGCTCGGGCTCGAGGCCCACGATGGAGACGAAATCCTCGGAGATCTCCGCGGCCGTCGTCAAGGCCGGCGTCAATGGGAGATCGCCGGCCGCGAGGCGCATGCCCTCGTTGCCGTAGACGCGAAGATTTCGGTAAGTCGATCCGTGGCAATCGAGCGATCCGCAGCGATGCACTACCGCTTGCGCCACGACGCCGAACGAGGCGCGATCGGGCGTGACGGGCGTTGTGCGGGCGGTCGCCTGGTCGCCGAGGCAGGCTACGAGCGCCGCGCCGACCGCACCTGCGAGCAGCGACGCGGCTAGCGCGTCTCGGGTGCGGCTCATGGGAGCTCCGGCGCGGTCTTGACGAAATAGACGTGCCCCGGCGACTCCTGACCCGCCGGATCGAAGTGACAGGTTGCGCACGCGCCGGCGCGAGTGGTCAGTCTTCTTCGACGTCGTCCGATACGGTCTCGGTCGACGCTGCCTATGTCGAGCCAGCGCTTGCCCTTGTGCTCGCGCGGCGGTGGCAGCTGCTAAGCTTGACCGCGAGCAGTCTCGTGGTGCCGTCGATGGTCTACGACGGCGGAGACGAAGTCACCTGGGTTTCGTGCGCGCTGCGCCTCGGTTGGGGAGCGCGTTTTTAGCGGCTTGCGGCGGGCGCGTCGCCCCAGACTTGAACGGCGAAGGCGCCGCTGCCGAGACCGGCGCTGACCACGATCGTCGCATTTTGAGCCTCGCGGAAGCACAAGGCTTCGTCGGGAGCCAGCGCACCGTCGAGCTCGTCGATGCGGTATTCGGCAGCGGCGCGACTGCTTTGATCGCGCACTATAAACACTGCATTTTTGAGCTCCGCCGCGGCCGAAGCGTAAACCCGGTAGCATTGGCCGGCCTCGGCGCGCAGGGGGAAGCTCATCGCGGGGTCGCTTGCCGTCAGCGAGCCCGAAATCGAAGCGCCGGAAGGCTTCAGCTTCGTGGCCCCCGCGCAGGCCAGCGCTACCTGGGCCACTACTTTGGCCGCGTCGCCCCGGACGATCGGCGAGGCGTGGCACGCCGACCAGTCGGCATGCGCGCGTCGCTCGACCACGGGCGAGCCCGGCCCGAGCTTCGGCGCGAGCGCATCGGCGAGCTTCATTGCAGGCTGCGGCGCCGCGGCGGCGTCGGCCGTGCCCCCCTTCTGGACGGGAGGCTTCGCAGCAGGGCCGCCGGCTCCGCACGCGCTCGTGACAGCCGCGACGACCATGAACGTGATCCGCATTGCCCACCACGCTAGCAAGCAAGCGATCGCGGCGGATAGCGCGATCGGTGCGCTATTCAGACCGCCTGCGCCGCGTTACCGTTCTGGGCGATGAAAATTCCCAGCAACGCGCGCTGCCTTGTCACTGGCGCAGGCAGCGGATTCGGCCGGGCGATCAGCCTGGCGCTCGCGAAACGCGGCGGTCGCGTGCTCGTGACGGATGTCGATTTGGCGTCGGCCGAAGAGACTGCGCGCATGGTCGCAGGCCTTGGCGGGGCAGCCGTTGCGCTCGCGCTCGACGTGCGAAAATCCGATGAAGTAAAAGCGGCAGTCGACCGCGCGCTCGCCGACTGGGGAGGTCTCGACGTGCTCGTCAACAACGCCGGGGTGGCCGTGGCGGGCGCCGTCGGCGACGTTCCGCTCGAAGATTGGCAGTTCGCCGTGGAGATCAACCTCCTCGGTGTGATCTATGGGTGCCATTTTGGGGTGCCCGCGATGAAGCGCGGCGGCGGCGGCTTTATCTTGAATGTCGCGTCGGCCGCGGGAATCGTGTCCGCCCCGACGATGGCTCCCTACAACGTCACCAAGGCTGGCGTCATCGCGCTCTCAGAGACCCTGTATACAGAGGTCGCCGGCGCCGGCATCGCCGTGTCGGCCCTGTGTCCCACATTTTTCCGAACCAACATTCACCGCTCACAGCGAAGCACCGAGGCGCTGCGCGGCAGGTCGCTCAAGCTCGTGACGGAGGCCAAATGGTCTGCCGACGCGGTCGCGGAGGTCGCCCTCAAAGGCCTTGAAAACGGCGATCTGTACATTCTCCCCCAGACCGACGCGAAGCTCGCGTGGCGGGCGAAACGCGCGCTCGGTCAGGGGTTCTTTGCGCTCGTGGCGCGCGGCGCGAAACGTGTGCTCCGCGACGAAGGGGGCGCGAAGTGAGCGGGCTCGCGCTGCGCACCGAGCGCTCCGGCGATCACGTCGCGGAGGTCGTGCTCACGGGGCCCGGAAAGGGCAACGCGATGGGGCCTGCGTTCTGGGACGAGTGTCCCAGGGTGTTCGGCGAGCTGGGAATGGACCCCTCCGTGCGCGCCATCATTGTTCGCGGTCAGGGTGGTCACTTCACCTATGGACTCGATCTGCCGGCGATGGGGGCCGAGCTCCTGCCGCTGGTGGGAGGTGCGCCCGGCGCTCCTGAGCGCACGCGCCTGCTCGCGATGATCGGGGCGATGCAGGGCGCCTTCAACGCCATCGCCCGATCGCCCAAGCCGGTGATCGCCGCGGTCGCGGGTTGGTGCATCGGCGGCGGCGTCGACCTGATCACCGCTTGTGACATCCGCCTTTGCGCGAGCGACGCGAAGTTCAGCGTGCGCGAAGTGAAGGTCGCGATGGTGGCCGATCTCGGCAGTTTGCAGCGCCTTCCGGGCATCGTCGGCGAGGGCCACGCGCGTGAGCTCGCGCTGACGGGCAGGGACATCGACGCGCGCCGCGCCGAGCGCATCGGGCTCGTGAACGAGGTCTTCGACGACGAGGCCGCGCTGCTCGCCGGCGCGCGATCGCTCGCCGCCGAGGTCGCCGCCAACTCGCCGCTCGTCGTGACAGGCATCAAGCACGTGATGAACGCGCGCACCGAGCGCGAGGTCGACGCCGGACTGCACACCGTCGCTTTGTGGAACGCGGCGTTCTTGCCTTCCGAAGACCTGGGTGAGGCGTTCGCCGCCTTCGCCATGCGGCGCACGCCCCGGTATGCGGGGCGGTGACCTAAAATGACCGGATGACCGCGACCGACACTCCGAGCGCGCCGACCAGGATCGCGACCGCCGCGGCGATGACGAAGCATCGGTGCGCGAGCCTGCTCATGACAGCGCGCGTGCCGTCGTCGTCGAACGCTGGCGCAGACAGATGCGCGATGGTCCCGATGAGCGCGAAGATGGCCACGCCGACGGCGAGGTGCTCCTTGCGCTCGAACATCCAGCCCATGCGCGGCGCCTCGATGAACAGGTGCTGCTTCAAGCGCGCGCGGTACTCGGGATAGATGGCCGCGCCGAGCGCCCACGTGAGCGCTACGAAGCCAGCGGCGAGGACTACCGACAACCGCGCGCGCCGCTTCGGGTTGCGCAGTACGATCGCGGGATGCAGCAGGGCCGCGACTGTCAGCCAGCCGAGGTGGCCGTGGATGTGCTCAGCGATGCGCAGAAGGAGCGTCATGGCAGCGCGATCGCCTGCGCGACGAGCCCGACCGCGATGACGATCGCCGCACGCGCTACGGCCAGTACGGCGAAGTTCAAGTTTCGTCGCGCCAGGAAGTACGCGCCCGGGGCGATCATGCCGGCGAGGTAGCTGCCGATCGCGAGCCGCCAGAACATCGCGATTTTGGCCGACCAGATGACCGTCGCAGGGTTGGGCTCACGGCCAAAGAGCGCGTCGTAGCCGCGCAGCAGCGAGTAGCTCGACGCAATGGTGAGCAGCGCGGCGATGGCCGCGACGGTCAGGGCGGGAACGCGGGCTCGCATGCCGCGTTTAACGTTAGTCCGCGCGCGCAGTGCGCTCCAGCGCCATCAGTCGCACGAGAGGCTGACGTCAGGCGTCTTGCGGTTGGGGTAGGTGAACTTGGCCGAAAAGGGGAGCTTTCCGCCGGTGATCTTGAAGCCGAGGACGCCGTTCATAAAGCCGCTGTGACCGGTGTCGAGGTAGTCGATCTGCCACTGGCTCACGGTCATCGTTTGACCGAGATCGGCCCTGCCGCCGGTGAGGCCGGTGAGCGTGAACGGAACCGCGTCGCCGCCCAGCATCGAGCCGAGGGGCTGCGCCGCGCCTGCGACGTCGTAGCTGAAGACGGCGTGGCCCTGTTTGTCGTTCTGCTTGATGTGGGTTTCGACGAGGATTTTACCGAGCGCCGCGCGGACGGTTTCGGAGTCGACCGACAGCGGGCTCGTGGGCGTAGCGCCGAGGCCCAGGAGCTCGAGGCCCGAGCCTGTGCCGGCGAACGTGATACCGAGCCCGTACGAAGCGCCCGAGGTGCCAAATTTTGCGCTCGCGGTGACCTTGGCGCCCGAGAAGTAAGTGGCAATATCGAGGAGGTTCATATCGATGATGTCTCCCACTTTACCGAAGCTCGTGTCGGCGCCGAGGCGCGTCACCATCTCCATCGCCACGCCGCTGCCGCCGTCGGTGCCGCTTCCAAACGCGTAGGTGCCCTTGCCGAGATACCGCACGTTTACCGAGCTGCCGCCAAGCGCCGCGTCGAGAAGAATGTTGACGATCGCGCCGCCGAGTGAAGTGGCGAGCCCGCCGCATACGATCAGCTCGTGGCACGATTCGCGGAAGTCGCTCGCGATCTCGAGGGCGTCGGCGAGGTCGTTTGGCGACACGTTGCCCTGACAGGCCTCGAGGCCCGGGTGCGCGGGACTGGCGAGCGCGTCAACGGGGGCCGCAGTGTTTTCAGCGGGCGCGTGGTTGGTGCTCGCGCTGCCTCCGAGGCCGGCGCTGGAGCAGGCACCAAGGCCGACGACGATCGCTGCGATTGCTGCGGGTGATTTCAAGAAGTTCATCGTGGCGTGCTCCAGGGTTGCAAGGAAGGGGGCGCCCGTGCGGACGCGCGCGTTCAAGGTAGACTCAGGCGGGCCGCGAAGCATTCATCGCGTGCGTCGCATCACGTAAGCCGGGCGCGGCTGTCGCTGGGGCGCGGCGCCGGCGCGCATGCGCGCGGCTGGTTCGCGGCGATGGGGCGAATAATCGCCGATTTGGCTAGAAATAGCCTTGGCGCGCGCCGTGCAACCCCATGCCCTGCCCGCTGGCAAGTGTGCCGCGGCCAACACAGAGAGAAGAATCATGCACAAGATCCAGCGCACCCTCGAAATCAAAGCTCCCGTGCAGCGCGTCTACGACTTCATCAATCAGCCCGCGAACTTGCCCGGCATCTGGCCGAGCGTCGTGTCGGTGTCGAATATCGTCGCGAGCAAGGGCGGGGCGCACGACTTTGACTGGACCTACAAGATGGCGGGCGCGCTCATGAACGGACACTCCAAAGTGGAAGACGCTCAAAGCGGCAAGAGCGTCCGCGTTCGCAGTGAAGGGGGCATTCCCGCGACGTTCAACTGGACGTACGCCGGTCTCGACGGCGCCGGCACGCGCCTCACGATGTCGGTGGAATACACGATTCCGGCGACCGCCCTCGGCAAGCTCAGCGAGACGCTCGTCACGCGGCTCAACGAGCGCGACATCGACATGATGCTCGCGAACATGAAGGACGTCATCGAGCACGCTACGCTTCCGGCCAGCGCGGGCGCCCGCCCTCACTGAGTCGAGCCGCAATCTGATGGGGGAACCGGCCGAGGAGACGTCCTCGCGCCGGTTTTCGCGCGAGCGAAACGCGTGATGGACTCGCTCGCGAAGCCCGGCGGCGATCGGGTGACCGCCGGGGCTATCCGCCGACGAGGGCGAGGCGAGCCTTCGCGATGCGTAGCCGGAGTTGGCTGTCGGGGCCTGCGTTCATCGCGTTTGCGTAGGCTTCCGCCTCGGCGAGGTCGGCGCGCGCGAGCGCCGGTGACTCGGCCGCTTCTCCTGCGGCGCGGTTTGCGAGCAGCAGACAAAGCTGGAAGCGATCGTCGACCTTTCGCAGCACCGCCTCGCCTTCGCCGAGGCAGCGTCGCGCCTGCTCGAGGTCGCCCGTCCTCAGGTGCACAGCCCCGAGCTCCGCGAGCGCCATGCCGGTGCCGCGCTCGTTGCCGAGGGCGCTGTAGAGGCCAAGCGCCTGCTCGAGCCGCGCCCGCGCCTCATCGAAGCGCCCCATCTCTGCGAGCGTCTCACCGACGTTGGTCAGGCAGTTGGCCTGCGCGCGTTGGACGCCGATCTCGCGGTAGATGCCGAGCGCCTGCTCGTAGAGCTCGCACGCGCGATCAAGGTCGGCCTCCACGAGCGAGATGCCTGCCAAGTTGGAGACCGTGAGTGCTTCGGCGCGTCGGTTGCCCGATTCGCGGCTGGCGACGAGCGCGAGATCGTAGATGGTGCGGCCCTCGACGTTGTCGCCCAGCTCGCACATCGAGGCGCCGAGGAGGCACAGATCGAGCGCTTCGCCTGCGCGGTTGCCCACTTGCCGATGAAGCGCGACCGCCTCGGTGAACAAGGTGCGCGACTCCTGCATCGCGCCGCGCTCCATTTTCAAGTGCCCCAGCGCGCTGACGGCGAGGCCCTCTTCGCGCCGATCGCCAAGCTCCCGAAGCACCCCGATCGCGTTCGTGAGGATGGTGGTGGCGTCGTCGACGCGCCCTGAAAGGCGAAACGCGTGCCCCAGCCGGATGTCGAGGGAGCCTTCGAGCGCGCTGCGACGAGGCGCGATCGCGCGAGCGGCTTCGAGGCAGCGGATGCCCGGCCCGTACGGACCCCGCATCTCAACCACCGCCCAGGCGGCGATCGCCGCTTTTCCAGCCGTCTCGGCGTCGCCTCGCTGCAGGGCCCGCGCGCTCGCTCCCGCGAGATTTTCGATCTCCCGAACGAGCGCGGCCCGACGCTCGCGGCCGCCGTGCGTGTCGAGTGCGTCGATGGCGGCGCGTTCGCCAAAAGATGCATAATACACGCTGTGCCTCAGCTCGGCGTCCGCGCGCTCGCCTCGCGCGTCGAGGCGCTCCGCGGCGTACTGCTGAACGCTGACGAGGAGCGTAAACCGTCCGTCCTTGGCCGCTCTCACGAGCGATTTGTCGACGAGCGCCTGAATCGCGTCGAGCGGCCACAGCTCCTCGAGCGACAGCACAGCCTCCGCTGCTTCGAGGCTGAATCCGCCCTCGCAGACGGAGAGTTGCGCCAGCGCGCTGCGCTCGTCTTCGGACAGCAGATCCCACGACCAGTCGAGCGCGCCGCGCAGGGTGGCCTGACGCGCGCGCCGACCGCCCGTCGTGGTGAGCAGCTTGAAGCGTTCGCTCATCCGCTCGAGGATGACGCTGAGCTTCATCACCCGGACGCGGGCCGCTGCAAGCTCGATCGCGAGCGGCAGGTAGTCGAGCAAGCGCACGAGGGCTTCGGCGTCGCCGCGCTCGGATGGCGCGATGGTGAAGCCTGGGCGAATCGCTGTCGCGCGCGCCTCGAACAGCTCGACAGCCTCGCTCGAAGCGAGCGGATCGAGGGCGAACACGTCTTCGCCTTCGAGGCCGAGCAGCTCCCGCGACGTGACGATGAAGCGCGCTTCGGGCGCTCGCGCGAGCCACTGCCCAACGGTCGCGCGGCCGTGCGCCGTGACCTGCTCGAAGTTGTCGAGAACGATGAGGCACGGTCCGCGTCCGGCGATCGCTTGACCGAGTTGCGCGATCGGATCGTCCTTGCCCAGAGGCACCCCGAGCACGTCGGCGACCACGAACGCGATGCCTTCGAGGGTGCGGGAATCCGACAGATCGCAAAACCACACGCCCCCCGCGAACTGATCGAGTGCGTGCCATCCGAAGTGCGTCGCGAGGCGGGTCTTGCCGGTGCCGCCGATGCCGAGCAGGGTCACGAGCCGCGAGCCGCGCTCGATGCGATCGCCCAGGCTGCGCATGTCTTCGTCGCGACCGACGAACGCGTTGGGCTCGGCGGGCAATGCGCAGCGCGTGAGGCCTGGCGAAGTGGCCTCGGGGGGGCTCGACGGCGTTGCGGTCGACGGCTCGCTAACCACCACGGTGTGCGTGTCACTGTGCTCGGGATCGCGAAAACCCGAGCTCGCGAAGGGCGCGATGGCGCTCGCGAACGCGAGCATGTCGGGGGTTCGTCGCGTCGCTTCGCGCTGGAGCGCGCCTGCGAGGGCTGCGGCGAGCGCCGGCGGAGCGTGAGGGGCCTTTTCGAGCAGGCTCGGCGCGTCCTGCGTGAGGATCGTTGCGAACAGCTGCCACGACGTATCCATCCGAAAGAGCGAGCTGCCCGTGATGGCCTCGTACAAAATGACGCCGAGCGACCAGACGTCGCTTCGGGCGTCGAGCGATTTCGAGCCGTTCACCTGCTCGGGCGACATATAGCGAGGCGACCCTACGATCGTGTTCGTCTGCGTGAAGTCGCTCACGCCGGCGTCAGCGGGTTCGTCTGCTCGCGGACCGAGCTTGGCGATCCCGAAATCGATGACCGTTACGCGCGTGCTGCCATCCGGCTCGGTGACCACGAAGAGGTTCGAGGGCTTCACGTCCCGATGGACGACGCCCTGCGCGTGCGCCGCAGCGAGCCCGTGCGCGGCCTGCATCACCAAGTTGCAGGCGCGCTCGACCGTGATGGGAGCCTCGCGCGCGAGCAGCTGCCCGAGGTCCTCGCCGGCGAGGTGCTCCATGACGATATAGGGCAGGCGATCGCGGTAGGATCCGACGTCGAAGATGCGCACGACGTGCGGGTTTGCCAGCTTCGCGAGGATCTGCGCTTCGCGCCGAAAACGACCGAGCAGCTCGGGGCTCTCGAGCGCGCTCTCAACCAGCAGCTTCACTGCTACGGCGCGATCGAGCTCGAGGTGGCGCGCGAGGTAGACGATGCCCATCGCGGTGCGGCCGAGCACGCCGTCGATGCGGTACTTGCCGCCGAGCACGTCGCCGGGCCGGAGCGGATCGCCGAGCGCGGTGGTGGAGGGCAGCGTCACTGTCATATGGTCACGCCGTTTTTTTCTAAGCGCAACGGATAACAGCGCAGACGCGACCCGTGGCGGCTTACGGCGCGCGATCGTCGTCGGCGACCACGAAACCGCCGGCGCATCGCAGCACGCGGATCGGCTTGCCGAGGGCTCGGGCCTTGACGATGGCGTCGAGTGTTCCGCGGCTGGTGCCGTCCCAAAACGCCAGCACGCGATCGGCCGCGCCCACGATTTCCGAGTTGCGACGCAGCGGGGCCCCTCTGCCGTAGCGGGCGTAGTCCGGGCGAATCTCGACCAGACCGAGTCCGCGGGCGCGCGCGAACGCAGCCGCGCACGTGTCGATGCCGACGGCGCCGCCGCTCACGATCGTGGTGGCCCCGGGCGGCACGTACGGCGCGATGTCGACGGTGACTCCGCGCGAGCCGACGACTGCGACCTTCATCGATCGCCCCGCGGGCTGGAGGCCACAACGGCGAACGGTGCGCAGGGCGACGCGGCGAGTGGGCGAGTGGGCATGGGAACACCTTGCCGCGTTCGAGCGCGGCGCGAGCCAGTCGGATGACAGCATCTTACGTGGTTCGCGTAGCAGTCGCCGAGCGAACTCGCGCGCCCGCACTCGAGCCTGACGCGGCACGCCCGCTGCATCGACGAAGTGCCGCCGGGGCAATTTCATCCCGTTCGAGGAGGCGCCGATGGGTCATCACTGGCTGGGCAGCGAGGACGCGGCATGGTCGCGAATGGAGGAGGCGACCAATCCGATGGTCGTCAGCGCGCTGGTGCAGCTCGCACAACCCCTTGCGCCAGGCGACGTCGACGCATTGGCTGCGCGCCTGTCCGCGATTCCACATTTTCGGGATCGACTGGTCGGCGGGCTGCTGCCGCGCTGGTCCCCCGCGCCAAAGTTTGATGCCCGGGTCCATGTCAAGCGCGTAACACTCCCCACCTCCGGCGACGCCCCGCTGCGCAGCTTCATCCAACAGGTTGCATGCCAGTTTCTCAATCCCGCCGAGCCGCTGTGGCGGATCTACGCAATCGACCGACCCGAAGGCGGAACGACGCTGCTATTTCGCATTCATCACGCGCTCGCAGACGGGTTCGCGCTGCTGGGAGCGCTCGCGGCCCTCTGCGATGCCGATCCCGATTCGGCGGACGGCGCGGTCAATCGCCCGCATGTCGCGAGTCCGCCGGCGGCTGGCGGACCTTCGGACTGGGCCAGGGCTCTGTGGAGGCTCGCCGTATTGCCGCCGGATCCGCGCACCGCGCTGAAGCACGAGCTCGGCTTAAGCAAGGTGCTCGCGTGGTCTGCGCCGTTCGCGCTCAGCGAGGTGAAGCGCGTCGCGAACGCCAGTGGCGCCACAGTCAACGATGTACTGGTGGCTACCGTCGCGGGAGCCCTCGGCCGCCACCTCGGTCGGGGCAGTAGCTGTCCGCCCCGCGCCGACGTGCGCGCGATGTTGCCGGTCAATCTGCGAACGGCTGAAGAAATGACCCTGCCGGGAAACCGGTTCGGATTCATGATGCTCAGTCTGCCGATCGCGGAGCGCGATCCCTTCGTGCGCCTCGCGCTCGTGAAAGCGCGCACGGGCGCGCTCAAGTCGTCAGCGGAGGCGCGCGTGGCGCATACCCTTCTCCTCGCAGTCGCGCGGGCGCCGCGAGCCGTCCGAAATGCCTTGGTGAGTTTTTTTGGTAAGAAGACTTCGCTCATCGTATCCAATGTTGCGGGTCCGGTACGTCCAGCAAAAATGGCCAATACAGCGATAACGCGCATCATGTTCCGGGTGCCGCAGTCGGCGCGCCTGGGACTTGGAATCAGCCTGCTAAGTTACGCAGGCCAGGTGACCATTGGAGTGCTCGCCGACCGGGCCGTCGTCGCCGACCCGGAGGCGCTTGTCGCCGACCTGGCCGCTGAGTTCGCGGCCCTCGCCTCGGGACCGGCAGCGGCGCGTCATGCGTCGCAGCCAGTGCGCAACGGCGCATCACCGGCGCATCTGTAACGCGCCCGGACTTCAATCGCGGCCCGCTCGCTCACCGCAGCAGCCGTGGCGTGCAAGGTGCAACGCTGCCAGTCCTACAACCGCCCACGCGTGCCGCTGCCGTGTTGTCAGCAGGGGCGCGCGGAGGCCGACCTATGGGAGCCACGAATTTCAGCCATGAAGATATTCTATGTTGGTGCGCTGTTCGCGTTCGCCGCGATCGGCTGCGTCTCGAATGGCAAGTATGATGCGGCGGTCGCGCAGACTGCGGCGACGCAGGCCGAGCTGGACCGCAATCGCAGCCAGTTGGCTCAAGCCGCGACCGATCTCGATCAGCGACGCGCCGAAGTCGAGCAGCGTCGCGCGGAGATCGCGCAGCTCAAGTCTGAAAACGCAGCTTTGGCGAACACCAAGACCGCCAGCGGCGCGCGCATCAGCGAACTTCAAAGCAACCTCGCAGCGCTCGAGGCGGCTCAGTCTGCAGCCGCCGCGCGCGCAGCCCTGTACAAAGATCTGTCGCTGCGCCTGAAGCGTCAAATCGACGATGGCGATCTCAGCATCGCCGTGCGTGACGGCCGCATGGTGCTGCAGCTCCCGAACGACGTGCTCTTCGATACAGGACGAACCGAGCTCAAGCCGGCCGGAAAGAAGGCCATCGAAGCGATCGCAGGAGTCATGAAGAGCCTAAAATCGAGGCATTTTCAGATCGCGGGGCATACCGACAATTTGCCAATCAGCAACGCGGAATTTGCGTCCAACTGGGAGCTTTCGAGCGGGCGCGCGCTGCGCGTCGTGCACTTTCTCATCGACAAGGGCGTCGACGCGTCCGAGCTGTCGGCGGCCGGTTACAGCGAAATCGATCCTGTCGCGAAAAACGATACGGCAGACGGAAAGCGGCGAAACCGGCGCACCGAGATTACCCTCCAGCCCAACATCGACGAGCTCGTGAAAGTTCCGCAGTAAGCCGCACGCTTTGCGCGGTGCAGGCGGACGCAGACGGCAGCGCGGGCTCGCCTCTGCGTCTGCCCCTTTTTGTACTGTCGAAGCGCGCGCGGGCGGCGGCTCAGCGTCGTCGCGCTTGAAGCTGGCACGAGACGATCGGCCTGAACTCGCGCGAGGGAGAGCCTTGCCGCGTGACGACCTCGGCAGAGGCGTGCGCGGCGAGCGTCACCGCGTTTTCCTGCGCGTCGACGTCGGTGGCGACCGTGCACTGCGCCGGCGCGTCGCACTGGCTCTCGAGGTGCACGACGTGATCGTAGCCATAGGGTCGATAGCGGGCTTCGGGCCAATACCGAACGCACGTGGCGGCCGCCGGCGCCGCGGGCGGTAGCGGCCCGGCGCCGCCGCACAGGAAAGCGGCAGTCAAGGCGACTGACATCAAGAGGCTGCGCAACATCCGCCCACAGCATTGCAAAGATTTCGCCAGCGGCGAACGGTCAAAACCCGAAGCGTAGGCAAATCGGCGCGCATCGAGCGAAGGGCGCGAGCGGTCCGCCGTGTGCAATCGGTATCGGCCGTACTGTCGCAGGCGCGCCCGGGGGATCCGGGGCTCGAGAGAGCGCCGATGAGGCCCGCGGGGTTCGACTCCCCGGCCTGCGACCCTCTCGCGCTCGCGCAGCTGCGCGGCATCTCCTACCCGAACCCAACCGGAGCTGATCCATGAACCCAGGCCAACCGACCATCGACGACGCATCGTTTTGCATCGGCTGCGGCGCCGAAATGTGGCCGGCTCTCGACCGCGCCTTCGCCTGCGGCCCCGACGCCTTTCTGTGCTTCGAGTGCGCTGAACGGCGCGGCGGCGTCTATGAGGCGGACGAAGACCGCTGGACCGAGGCCCCGGACGTGGCGGACCTGCCCGACGAGCGGAGGCCGCACCCGTGATTGGCCGGCGCGAGGGACCCCAGGCACCCGGGAGAGCGCGAATGACGCGCAAACGAAAACCCCCTCGAGTGGGGTTTCCACGGGAGGGGGCCAATACCGGTTTTGCCGGATAATTCGTAGGCGCGATTGGGATTGAACCAACGACCCCTACCGTGTCAAGGTAGTGCTCTACCACTGAGCTACGCGCCTAAGCGAGTGGCGGAAATACCGCCCCGGGCAAAGTCTGTCAAGCGCCTATCGCAAGGGGCGCGCCTCGCGGAACAGCAGGCGCTCACGGGGCCGCTTTACCTGCGCGCCGGGCCTTGCGATGCTGCCGCCCGTGAAGAGCCGATATCAGACCGCCGAGGCGCAGGCGGCGCTTGAACTTCATGGCCCCGACGTGACCCTGGCGCAGCGCACGTACACGGCGCGGCTGCTGGGCGCCGATCCGGCGCTGGTGCTTCACGGGGGCGGCAACACGAGCGCGAAGGCGACGCGGACGGACCGGTTCGGGCGTCCGTTCGATGCATTGTACATCAAAGGCTCCGGGTGGGATCTGGCGACGATTCTGCCGCCCGGGCATCCTGCCGTGCGCCTCGCTCCGCTGCTCGAGCTGCGCGCGCTGCCGTCGATGAGCGACGAGGACATGGTCGCCGAGCTGCGGCGTAACCTGGTCGACCCGTCTGCCCCGACGCCGAGCGTCGAGACGCTGCTCCACGCATTTTTGCCGATGCGGTTCATCGATCACACGCACGCCGACGCCGTGCTCGCGCTCGTCGACCAGCCGGATGGCGAAGCGATCGGCAGGAGCGTCTACGGCGACGCGATGGTGTGGGTACCCTACGTGATGCCGGGCTTTCAGCTGGCGCTGCGCACGGCCGAGGCGTACGAGGCGGCAGTCGGGCAGGGGCGCACGCCGAGCGTCATTGTCCTCGAGCGGCACGGCGTGTTCACCTTCGGCGAGTCGGCGCGCGAGAGCTACGAGCGCATGATCGACGCCGTCTCGAGCGCTGAGCGGGCGATCGCGCAGCGGCGTCGGAGCGTGAGCGCGGCGGCGGCGCGCTTCGATGCAAGGGCGGCCGCGATCGTGGTGCCTGCGCTTCGGGGAGCGCTCGCGCGCGCAGCCGCGATGCCGGCCGAGCGCGGACCGGTGGTGCTGCTCGATCACGACGACGCGACGCTGTCGTTTCTCGCGCGCACCGACGCCGCGACGCTGGTCGCGACTGGCTGCGCGACCCCCGATCACGTGATTCGCACAGGCCCCGAGGCGCTCTTGCTGCGCGACCTCGAGCTGCGCGACGCCGGCGCGCTCGCTCTTCGCTTCGACGCGGCCGTGTCGGCGCACGCCCGCGCCTACGACGCCTATTTCGCCGCCATGTGCGCGGCGAAGGGCGTGACGAAGGACAAGCTCGCGTCGTGGCCGCGGGCGGTGCTCGTCGAAGGCGTCGGCCTTTGCGCGATCGGTGCGACGATAGAAGAGGCGCGCGTCGTATCCGATATCTACCGGCACACCATGACGGTGATGACCGACGCCGCCGATATTGGCACTTACGAGCCTGCCACGCGGTCCGATTTGTTCGATATGGAATATTGGAGTCTGGAGCAGGCGAAGCTGAAAAAGAGCGCGCCGTCCCGGCTGGCAGGCGCGATCGCGCTCGTGACCGGCGCGGGCAGCGGGATCGGGGCGGCGACGGGCGCGGCGCTCGTGTCGCTCGGCGCGCACGTGGTGCTGACCGACCGCGACCTGGGCGCTGTGCGGGAGCTCGCGGATCGGCTTGGGGCGCGCGCATCGGCCACTGTTTGCGATGTGACCGACGCGGGCTCGGTGCAGGCGGCGATCGACCACGCGTGCGTCACGTTCGGGGGCCTCGACGTGGTCGTCTCGAACGCAGGTACTGCGCCCGAGGGCCTGCTGGGCACGCAGGCGGGGGCTGATGCTCTGGCGCGAAGCCTCGAAATCAATTTGCTGTCGCACAACTACGTCGCGCGCGCCGCAACTGCCGTGTTCGAGGCGCAGCGCACCGGAGGTTGTCTGCTGTTCAACGCCAGCAAAAGTGCCTTCAATCCGGGGCCGAAGTTTGGCCCTTATGCCGTCGCGAAGAGCGCGCTGATCGCGCTCATGCGTCAGTACGCGGTGGACTACGGCGGGCTCGGCGTTCGCGCCAACGCCGTCAACGCCGATCGCGTCCGCACGGGTTTGTTTTCAGGCGGCGTTGCCGAGAGCCGCGCACGCGCCCGCGGCCTGTCGATCGACGACTACTTTTCGAGCAACCTGCTGGGTCGCGAGGTGCTCGCGAGCGACGTCGCGCAGGCCTTCGCTTACTTCGCCGAGGCCCGCGCCACCACCGGATGCGTGCTTACCGTCGACGGCGGCAACGCGGCTGCCTTTCCGAGATAGCGCCCAGCTAAAAGCGCATCGTCAGCTCGAGCCGTGCGCCCTCGAAGGCGGGAAATATTCGGCATACGCCGCTGACGCACTTCAATCCGCCGCGCTGCTCGCCGACGAATAACTTGATATTCGAGTCACTCTTGAATTTGTAGACGACCGACGCGTTCGGATACCAGGTGGGCAACGCTACCTTGGAAGTATATTCAAACCCGGTCGTGAATATCCATTTGGGCGCCAGCTTCAGCGCAACGTAGTTTTCGCCCTCGAACCAGCGCGTAGCGACGGCCTTGCCGTTCGCAGTCTCTGCGTAGTTTTCGTCGGCCTGATAGCGCATGCGATTGCGGCCTACGAGCTCGAGCGAAGCCGGCCCGCGCAGCGCTTTCGACACTGCCTTTCCGAGATAGGCGCTGACGGTATATTCAAAGTCTTCCTGCCGCAGATAAGGCGTGCCGTCGCCGCGCATATCGTTGCGGGCGTTGACGAGCGCATACACGTACGAGCGGCTCTGATCCCAGTCGAGCTGAATGCCCGCGGTTCCGTCCCATACGTAGTTGGTCGCGCGATCGGGCGTCTTGGCGTACGCGCCCACCACGTCGCCGTGTTTGTCGCAGCTGGCGCCCGACTGCTCGCTCTGGCTCACCTCGTAGATGCCCTGCACGTACGTAAGCAGGTGCTTGTTCATGCGCACGTCGGTGCGCAGTCTGCCGCCTGTGGCGCACGCGTTGAAGTCGTTGGTGCCGAGGTTGTCCTGCGTGAGCACCTCGGTCGTGGGCGGCGCCGAGTACGAAACGAACGAAAACGCAGGCGCCTTGCCCGCAGCGACGCTGGCCACCACGGGTCTGAAGTTGCGGTAGCTCTTGAACTCGAAGGTGTTGGTCACCGGGCCGTAGCTTCCGGAGTACGAACCGTAGATCGCGCTGCCCTGAGCCTCCGCGCCGTTGCGCTCGGGTTCGAAGTCGAAGGTCCGCCGCTGGATCGCGCCCACGGCGTAGAGGTTGCCAAACTTGCCGAGCCTGGGGATCTCGACTGACTGCGCGACCATGTCGACGGTGTTCGCGCGGCGGGTGGGGGCGCCGTCGTTGAGCGTCGACAGCCACTGCTTCGTCGAGGCATCGTCGCAGGTGCCGAACGCCGTCTCGCCGAGGCTCGCGTCGCCAGTGTTGAACCGGCCGCTGGCCGCGTCGTAGGCATAGGGCGCGCACCGCGTGAAACGAACCGCGCTCGTCGACAGGACGATCGGCGATCCTCGGCCCGCCTGCAGCTCGGCGCCGATGACGCGATCGGAGCCGAACACCGGGTTGGGAATCGACGGATCGCTGTTCAGCTGCGACAGCTGCGGCGTGCGCTGCAAAAAGAGCATCTGCCCGCTTGCCTCATCGACCCGCGAAGGGTTCATGAAGCCGCCGACTGCGGTGACCGTGAAGGGGCCGCGCGAGACCGCGAGCTTGGCGCCGCGCACCGTGTTGTCGATGCCGAGGTCGTCCATCTTGCGCATCGAGATCAGCAGACCTCGTGCAAACTGCACGTATGCGTCGCCGACCGTGGCCTCGATGCCTGCCGCGTTGTAGGTAAGAAATACCTTCGCGGGATAGAGGGTCTGCGGAAAGCGCTGGGAGTCGGCCAACGTCTGCGACTGCGCGGCGTTGTCGCCGTACGCGTCGTGCGGCTGCCGCCACCAGAGCGACGAATCGAGGCGCACCCCGAGCGTGAAGTGCTGCCATGACAGGGCCGCGTTGATGCGGTTGACCCAGTAGCCAAATCCGCCGTCGCCCGGGCTCTCGCCTTGAGTCGTGCGAGGGTCGAAGCGCTGCACCAGGATGCTCGCCTCGGTGACATCGAGCTTCAGCGGCTTCTTGTCGATAGAAGGCAAATCGAGGGCGCTGGCGCTTGATGCGCACATCACCCCGATCGCGGCCCCGAGCAGCGCGACGTTCTTATTCACGATCGCAGAACGCTACTTGGCGGGCGCGCTCTGGCCAAGAACCTTCAGCACGTCGGCGGCGACTGCATCTTCGTCGCCCGGGTTGTAGCCTTCGCGCACGACCGCCACGCGACCCGCCTTGTCGATGATGACCGACAGCGGCGCGCTCTTGCGAGGGTTGTAGGTGCTGGCGATGCTGGAGTCTTCGTCGAGCAGCACCGGAAACGTCATCTGGTTTCGCTTCGCGAAGCTGGGCACGTCGGCGATCGACTCGGGGCCGTCCATCGACACCGCCACGACCACGAAGCCCTCGGCCTTGTGCTGGTCGTAGAGCTTCTGCAGGTGCGGCATTTCGGCCAGGCACGGCTGGCACCACGTGGCCCAGAAGTCGATGAGAATCACTTTCTTGCCGAGCATGTCGCTCAGCCGAAACGTGTTGCCGTCGACGTCGCGCGTGGTGAAGTCGGTCGCCTGGGCTCCGCTCTTCGCGGTCGCCGCGCCCGGTTCACCTACGGCCGAAGGGGCTCCCCCGGAGGTCCCGCAACCGGCGCCGCAAAGCGCGAGCGCCGCGACGATCGCTGCGCCCGTACCCGCGCGACAGATGCCCGCGAAGCTCAATGGAAGCTGATCTTGGCGACCAGGCCCGAGATCGTCGTCTCGAGGTTCGGATCGTAGCCGAGCTCGGTCTTGAGGATCTTCATGGTCGTCGCGTCGACGTCGGCATTCCAGGGCACCGCTGCGCCGCTGAAGAAGCTCGCGAACGCGGTGGGGCCGTTGTCGAGCACCTGGGTGAAGTTCGAAGCGTGGTCGCTGACCCAACCCTGAAGGTCGAGCACGGTCGCGCCCTTACCGGGGGTGAAGCCGTCGATGAGCGCCTGAAGGAAAACGACGCCCTTCGACTCGAGGTTCGCGGCGACGCCGGTGCCGGTGCGCGCGCCGTCCTTGTAGCCCGACATAATGGACGTCTCTTCGTTGCAGGGGCCGCACCAGCGCGAGGCTGCGCTCAAGTGAATGAGCTTCACCGTGCCGTTCTTGCCGTCGGGGTTGAACAGGTCCGCGAGCTGAATCGTGGTCGTCTTGGTGGTGTCGACGACGCCCGCGGTGTTGGCCGCGCGGTAACCCACGAACTTGAGGTTCGGGATCACGGTGCCGACCACGTGGCCGAGGTTGGCCGTGGGGTAGGCGACGCCGTTGGGGTTCTTGTCGCCGGTGCCGCCGCCGTTGCCCGTGGGGCCGGTGTCTTGCGGGGCGGGCGTTCCGGTTCCTGTCGTGTCGGTCGAGCTGCACGCGGCGGCGGCAATGGAGAGTGCGGAGACGACGGCGATGGAAAGGAGCTTCTTCATGGTGGCAACCTCGGGGATAGGATTGATTACGGTACGCCGGTCGCGCCCGTCGTCAAGCTCGGGCCGCCCAAAGTGGCGAGGGTTTCGCTCGCGCCGCAAATGCCCAATGGTGGCGGAAATTGGCGGATGCGTGAGCGATTTAGGTGAGGCGAGGCCCCGGCCGCATGGTGTAGCGTGGTTGAAAGTCGAGGCACCGTCACCGGCGAGCGCCTCGCTCACGCGGTCGCCATGCTGGAGAGAGATCATCGCATGCAGTCCATGATTCGTTCGTCTGCCAAGTGGCTCGGTATGTCTGCTGCCATCGGCGCGGCCCTCGCTGCGTGCTCGAGCACCCCCGCGAGCCCTCCCCCAGCGGGAGTTACTTGCGACGACGCAGCGTGCGGCAAGGCCGGCAACGCGTGCATCACCGGTTACGCCACGGCCGACGCCGAGAAGGCGGCGGACCCGAAGGCGATGGCGCTCGCTTGCCGCAGGCCGTGCGATGTGACCGACTCGGACGTCGGCCTGTCGGCGCAGGACAAGTGCCCCACCGACTACCACTGCAGCGCCGGAGGGACGCGCAAGGCGGACGGCACTGCGGTCGCGTACTGCGTGAAAGATCGGACGCCCTACGGCGGCACCAAGGGCCAGTGGGGCACGAGCTGCAATCCGCAGCAGGGCTACGACGTCAACCCGGCCTGCGACAGCGCCAACAACTTCTGGTGCTACGCAAACGCCCCCGACGACGGCAGCGCCATTTGCACCCAGTTCCAGTGCGCCGACGATTACGACTGCCGGGGCGGCTACTTCTGCGCCACGATCAATCAGGGGCCGAACGCAAAGACCACGAGCCGCAGCTACGGCAAAGACGCGGTCACGACGGCCTGCCTGCCGCGCGCGTGGAACCTCTGGCCAGGGTCGTACTGCGCGACGTGCAAGACCGACGTCGACTGCCCGCTCAACAACGGAAACCCGCAGCACTGCGTCGGCGCGGACGGGGCCGGCGGCGCCGAGAAGATCTGCGCGGTCGACTGCGCCAGCGACAAGAGCTGCAACCTCGACCAAAAGTGCATGACGACGAGCGAAGGCGTCAACGGCTGCGTGCCCCGCGCGGCGACTTGCAAGGGGGCTGGCGACTTCTGCTCGCCTTGCCGCAGTGACGCCGACTGCACCGACGGGTTTTGCACGGCCGCCGACTACTCCACGGAACGTTTCTGCACCAAGAAGTCGGGCAAGCCGTGCTCTGTGACGAACAACATGCTGACCTCCGACTGCCCCGGCAAGCCGGCCGACGGCTCGAGCGCGGCGGGCGTGTCCTGCTACTACCGCTCCACCGACGGCCAGCTGCGCGACCAGTGCATCGGCCTCGTGGCGTTCGGCGGCAGCGCGGCGCCGGGCTGCTGGACGGTTCCCCGCAAGTAGCGATTACTGCGCGCCGCTCGTCTTCTTCGTGAAGGCGAGCGTCAGCGCGGGCAGGATCAGCAGCGTTAGCAGGGTCGACGTAACCAGACCGCCCATCACTACGGTGGCGAGCGGTCGCTGCACTTCCGACCCGGTGCCCGTGGCGATCGCCATCGGCAGAAAGCCGAGCGCAGCGACGATCGCCGTGGTGACCACAGGGCGCAGGCGCTCGTGCGCGCCTGCCCTCACGGCCTGGAGGGTGTCGGCGTTGGAGCTGAGCTTCGCGCGGATGGCGCTCAGCAGCACCACACCGTTGAGCGTGGCCACGCCAAACAGGGCGATCATGCCGACCGCGGCCGAGATCGAGAGCGGCAGATCGCGGGCGGTGAGGGCGAGCAGTCCGCCGCTCGCAGCGACTGGCACGTTGAGAAAAATGAGGAGGGCGGAGCGCACCTCTCCGAAGGCGAAGTAGAGCATCGCGAAGATCAGCGCGAGGGTCAGCGGGACGACGATCGCGAGCCGCTCGGTGGCGCTGACGAGGTGCTCGTACTGGCCCGTCAACGCGAAGTAATAGCCGGGCGGGAGGCGCATCGCGTCGAGCTTTTTCGACAGCTCGCGCACGAACGACGCGAGATCGCGGCCGCGGACGTTCGTCTCGATCTGCACGCGCCGACGGGCGTTTTCGCGCCCGATCAGCGCGGGGCCGTCGCTCGTGGTGAGCGTCGCCACGTCGCCGAGCGTGGCCTTGCGACCCCCCGGCAGCAGCAGCGGCGCACGCGACAGCGAAGGTTCGTCCGGCATCGGCGGCGCGTCGGCTTTGAGCACGACATCGAACCGCCGCTCGCGCTCGGCGAGCTGACCGAGGCGCCTGCCCGCGCGCAGACTCTCGGTCATCGCCGCGATGTCGGAGGCGGTCACCCCGAGGCGGCCCATGCGCGCCGGATCGGGGCGCACCGACACTTGTGACAGGCCGCTGAGCGGCTCGCTGCGCACGTCGACTGCGCCCGAAGTCGACGCAAGCGCGTGCTTGACCTCCTCGACGATGCGCGAAAGCGTCGCGAAGTCGTCGCCGTAAATCTTGATGCCCACATCGCTGCGGGTGCCGCCGAGGAGCTCGTTGGCGCGCATCTCAATCGGCTGCGTCCAGCCCAGGGCCGCCCCGGGGAGCGCGCGCTGCGCGGCGGCGTCGAGGCGGGCGACGAGGGCGTCGGTCGTGCGCGCAGTCGTCCACTGACTCCGGGGTTTGAGGATGACAAACACGTCGCTCTGCTCGAGGCCCATGATGTCGGTGGCGACATCGGGGCTTCCGGTGCGCGAGATCACGCGGCGGACTTCGGGAAATTGCGCCAGGGCAGCCTCGATTTCGCCCGTTCCGCGCGCAGCTTCTTCGAGCGAGACGCTTGGCGGGCGGGTGAGCTGAACGACGAGATCGCCCTCTTCGAGTCGCGGCGTGAACTCGGCGCCGCGCGTGCTGCCTGCGATGACGCCGATCGCCGCGATGACCCCAGCCGCGACCATGGCGAGCTTCGGGTGGTGGAGCGAGCGGTCGAGCAGCGGCGCGTAGACCTTTCGAAGCGCGCGCACGACTGCGGGCTCGCGCTCGTGCATCTTGCGGAGCACGAGCGAGGCCAGGGCGGGTATCCACGTGAATGACAGCACGAGCGCCGTGCCGATCGCGAACAGCACCGTGATGGCCATCGGGCGAAACATTTTGCCCTCGACGCCTTCGAGCAGCAGCACGGGCACGTACACGATCGCGATGATGAACACGCCGAAGGCGACGGGGCGGCCCACGGCGTGACCCTCGTGCACGAGCGCTTCGCTCGCCGACAGCTTCTTCGCGGCCATGGTGGCCAGCGCGCCCTCGACCACCACCACGGCGCCGTCGACGACCAGCCCAAAGTCGATCGCGCCGAGGCTCATCAAGTTGCCGGTTTGTCCCGTCGCGCGCATCAGCGCGAACGCTCCGAGCATCGACAGCGGGATCGCAGTGGCCACCGCCAGCCCCGCGGCCGCGTCGCCGAGCAGCACGAGCAGCACGATCGCGACGATGACTCCGCCTTCGAGCAGCGACCTCCTGACGGTGCCCAGTACGTCATCGACGAGCGCCGAACGATCGTAAAAAGACTCAATTTTGGCGCCCGCGGACAGTCTTCGCTCGATCTCTGCGAGGCGCACCTTCACCGCCGCGACCACGTCGTGCGCGTTGCCGCCGGCGACCATTTGCACCATCGAGTAGACGGTCTCGCCCTTGCCGTCGGCCGTGGCGACGCTCTGACGAAACGCCGATCCGTCCCGCACCGTGGCCACATCGTGAACCGTCACGGGCGCGCCACCGGGTCGCGTGGCGACGATCTGCGAAGCGACATCGGTGAGCGTGCGGTACTGCCCGTCGACGCGAACGAGCACCTGCTCTCCTCCGCGCGAAAGTGCGCCTCCGCCCGTCGCCACGCCGCCCGCTTCGACCGCGCGTTCGAGGTCGGCCAGCGAAAGCCCGAGCGCGTGCAGATCCTCGGGGCGCGCGCGCACTTCGACCTCGCGCACTTCGCCGCCCCACGAGTTGACCTCGACGACGCCCGGCACCGTCTTGAGCGCGTAGGCGATGTCCCAGTCGAGCAGCGTGCGTACTTCGCGCGCGTCGTGCCCGGGCCAGCTCACCGTGAAGTGGTAGACTTCCCCGAGGCCGGTCGAAAGCGGGCCCATTTCGGGCCTTCGCGCCGCCGCAGGCACGGCCTCGCGGGCTTGTGGGAGGCGCTGCGCGACCAGCTCCCGAGCGGTCATCAAATCGACTGAGTCGTCGAACACGATGGTGACGGCGCTCACGCCGGCGCGGGAAATCGATCGGACGACGCTCGTGCCGGGAAGCCCGGCCATCGACAGCTCGACGGGGCGGGTCACCAGTTGTTCCATCTCGATCGGCGACAGGCCGGGTGCGTTCGTGAGCACCTGCACTTGAACGTTGCTGATGTCGGGGACCGCGTCGATCGGCAGCGTCGCGTAGCCGCGCACCCCTACGAGGATGAGCGCGACGGCCAGGAGCGCGACAATCAGCCGGTTTTTCGTCGACCACAAAACCAGCTGCGCGATCATTGCAGCTCGGCCTTGAGCAGCTCGCCCTTCAGCAGGATGGCGCCGACCGTGACGACGCGCTCGCCGCTGGCGAGGCCCGACTCGATCGCGACGTCGGCGCCGTAGACGCGACCTGGACGCACGCCGCGCGCGATGAACTGCCCGGCGGAGGCGCCGGCGACGAACACGGTGGGGGTGCCGCGGAGATCCGTCACGGCTGCTTCGGGGACGAGTAGAAACGCCGCGCCGGCGTCGGTGGCCGCGCTCGTCGGGACGCCCACCTCCACGAAACGTCCCGAAGGCAGCTCGGGGCAGCTGTCGTCGAGGGTGATGCGCAGGGGAATATTGCGCGCGTCGTCGACGATGCCGAGGTTCGCGGTCACGGCGGCGCCGCACTCGCGCGACGGATCGACCGACGCCGAGCGGGGGCGCACGCGCACGCGCGTTCCCGCCGTCGCTGCGGCTTCGAGCGTCTCGGGCAGCCTCGCCATCACGACGCGCGCCGACCGCGCCACGATATGAAGCAGCGGCTTGTCGGTGGAGACGGGCGCTCCGAGGACGGCGGTCCGCGCGGTCACGACACCGTCGATGGGAGACCGAAGCGCGACGCGCGTCGGCGCGAGCGGCGCCTGCGCGTCGGACGGCGAGACCTCGGCGCCTCCGAGGCTCGCGAGCAGCGTGCGTGCGGCCATCCAGTCGGCGCGAGCGGCGGCGTCTTCTGCGCGCGCCTCGTCGACGGCCGATTTGCTCGTGGCTTGCCGCGTCTCGAGCTCGAGCTGACGCGACAGCGCCAGCGCCGCGAGCCCTGCGCGGCTACGGGCGCGAAGTACGTCGGCGCTGGCCCGTCCGACCTCGGGTGCGTCGATCGTGGCGACGACTTGACCGTGCTTCACGGCGTCTCCGAGCGCGACCTCGAGGGTGGCGACCCGCCCCGGCGACAGCGACGTCACGTCGGCCTCGCCACGCTCACCGGGCACGATCTCGCCCGGGATCCACGCGCCTTCGCGTGGCGCGCGCAGCTCGGCGGTGCCGATCTGCACCCGTCCCTGACGGATCAGGGCCGCATCGATCGTCACGCTCTGCGCGGTGTGCGGGCCGGCCTCGGACTCGATGGCTGCCGGCGCGGGGGTTGGCGCCGGGGCGCTCTTGCATCCGCAGAACACCGCGAGGGCCGCCAGGGCAAAGCGCTTCATGGTGCGTCTCCGAGGAGATCGCCGACGGTGAGGAGCAGGCGGGTGTCCGCGCGTTGAATTTCAGCGGCGGCGTGCAGCGATCGCTCCCTGGCTGCGAGGAGCCGTTGTCTTGCGAAGGCGAGCAGCGTCGCGTCGCTGGTGCCGGCTTCGAGCTGGGCGCGCGCCATCTCCGCCGCCGATTCGAGCGGCGCGAGGGCCCGTCCCAGCGCCGCGTGCGTCTCCCGCGTGTGCTGGCATTCGTGCACCGCGAGGGCGACCATTCGTGCGAGATCGGCGCGCGCCAGCTCGAGCTCGCGCCCAGCCACCGACGCCGCGCCCATCTGCCGCGCCGACTCGTAACCTCCAGGGTTCGCGAACGGCAACGGAAACGCCACGATCGCTGACCATATCGAGTCTCCGGTGCCCTCGTGCGTGTACGATGCACCCAATCCGAGGGTCGGCGCCTGCTGCGCGAAAGCCAGCGCAGCATCGCTCGTCGCGAGATCGCGCCGGGCGGCGGCCAGCGGCAGCAGCGGCGAGCGCTCGAAGGCCGTGCGCAGCGCCGCGGCGCCGTCGAGAGGCGGGTCCTTCGGAGCCTCGAGCGAGCCGCCGGGATCGATCGCAGCGTCGGGCGGCAGTCCCATCGCAAAACGCAGCTCGCTCATCGCCTCGGTGAGCATTCCCTCGCCATCGAGCTCGTTTGCGTTGGCCAGCGCAAGCTCTCCCTGCGCCATCGCGATTTCCGAAGGCATACCGGTGCCGGCGGTCACCCGCGCGGCAGCGAGTCGTGCGAGCGTCTCGGCCTCGAGCGTCGACGCTTTTCGAAGCGCGAGCAGCTCCTCGGCTTCGCGGGCGGTCGACCAGGCGATCGCCGCCCGCCCCGCAGCTGCCTGTCGCGCGCGCGAGACGTCGGCGTGGGTGGCTGCGAGCAGCGCGTGCGCCGAGTCGGCGCGCCGAGCGGCAACTCCGCGAAGCGAGATGTCCTGCACCAGACTCACGCTGGCCTCCAGACCTCCGCCGATCGATGACGCGCGGTGACCGCCGGTGGCGAGGCCGCGCGGCGAGTGCACCAGCAGCGCGCCGGATTCGCTGAGCGCGTCGCGGTAGCTCGCGTCGGGCGCGCGTGCGATCGCCACGCCCGGACCGCGATCGGCGCCTTGTCGCGTCGCTGCGTCGCGGCTGAGCTCCTGCGCAAGCGCCGGCGCGCTCATCAGGATCAGCCACGCGCCAGTGAGTATCCCGACCAATCTCCGCACGGCCCTCACACTAGCTGGCCCGTCGCGGCGTGGGTACGGGGCAAATGCGGCCCGTGGTCCGCCCTTGCCCAATGTCAGGCAAGCGCTGCGGCGCAGGTGCAGCTATTGCGCGCGGCTGTCGACGCGGGCGCTCATCAGGTCGCCCCAGCGGACGCGCTCGTCGGCTGCGGCGAGCAGCAGCCAGATCGATCCGGCGGTCGCCGTGAGCGTGCTCATCGGCACGTCGAGCTCGCCCCGACCGACGAGTGCGAGGGCGGCGGTGGCGGTCAGCACCGTGACCTGCCGCGGAACCAGCGCGACGGCCAGCGCGAGGGTCATCGACGTGAGCGTAAAAAACGCGGGGAGCGAGTCGATGAGAAACGGCCGCGGGGTGGGCGAGCCGTGCAGCGCGGTATGCAGCGAGGACTGCCAGATCGGCGCGTCGCTCGAGGCGCCACGCGCCGCCGCCCACACGAGGGCCATCGCCGCGCCGGTCGCCAGCAGGGCTCCCAGCTGGCCCATCCCTCGTCCGCGGGCGCTGATCCACGTCGCCGCCATGAGCTGTGACAGGGCCGTGAGGCCCAGCGCGACCGTCGCCAGCGCGCGCGCCCACGTATAAAGCGCAGGTCGATCGGCCCCGAGGTTTGCAAGCTCCCATGCAAACAGGTGGGCGGTCGACGCGAGCGCGGCGCCCAGCAAAACGAGCGCCGGTGCCCGCGTGTGCGACGCGCGCAAGCCGACTTGAGCGGCGATCATCGCGAGCGCAGTCGACGCGAGCATCATGGGCGCGAGCAGCAACGGCGGAAGGCTGTGTGCGGCAGAGGCGATGCCCAAAATAAGCGCCACTCCCGTCAGCGCGATGCAAGGTAGGCGAACCGTCAGGCCGAGCTTCGCCGCGCGCGCCAGATCGAAGGCCCCGGTGGTCGCGAGCGCGCTGATCAACACTGCGGCGCCCACGGAGGCTACGGCGCAGGCGCGTTCCCACAGCAGGACGGTGGCGTCGGACGCGTTGCTTCGCAACCCGGGGACCACGACGACGCCGAGCGCGGTCGCGGCGACGGCCACGAGCACGCTCGCGCGCAGCAGCCACGCGCTGCGGAGCACCGGTGAGCTGAGCCTGCGGTAGGAGTCAGCGGAGCGCGAGCTGGGGGCGGGCGCGCTCATCAAAATCCGACCGTGAGTTCCGCGACGGCTTCCTGGCGATCGCGCAGCTCGCCCAGCGCAGTCAGCGACTTCGTGCCACGAAGCAGCGCGCTGGCCTTTACGCGGTGCCGCCACGCATACAGGTTCGCGACTGCCGATAAGCTGCGCTGGTCGCTGGCGCCGTCGCCAAACTCCCGCGTCGTCGACCACACGTCGCCCCGCAGCCCGAGCTCCACGCCCTGCAGGGCCCACGGAAACCGGTACGCGAGGTCGAGCGTCAGCGCACGCTGGGTGACGTCGGGGGCGACGCCGGGGGTCACGCCAACACCGATCACGCCTTCGGCGCAGACGTACAGGCCGCGATACGCGAGGGTGACCGCCGCGCTTGCTGCGCGCGTCGATCCGTTCGGACCGGTGCGACCGAGGCCGCCCACCGATAAGCCTCCGCGCAGCGACCGCGCCTCGTAGTCGTCTTTGAAAAAGGCGCCCTCGGCGGGCAGCGCCATCCACGGCGTGAGCTCGACGCGGCCAGTGAAGAGCGCGCTTGATCCAACCTCGGGGGAGCCTGCGCCTCCTCCCGAAAACGCGCCCGCCGCGAACGAAAACAGGCCGTAGTCCTCGTGCATCACGGCTCCGGCGCGCCGGTCGGGCAGCATGCTCGGGACGGGACCTCTGCCGAGGTTCTGGCGGTCGGCGCGCCACGCGATCGGCGCCTCCAAAAAGACCTGACGCGTCTCGTCGACCATGGCGTGGCGGGTGAACGGCACGCGCAAAAAGCCTGCGCGCAGCTGAAACATGCGCGCGTCGAAATTGGCGTAGGCCTGCGCCACGGGGGTCTTCGCTCCGGCCGGGGTGAGGTCGTCGATGAGATCGGTCGAGACGTGCGCGGTCAGGGTGGTGAGCAGCGCTACGTCGAGCCCGACGCGCACGCGCCGGATCGACAGCCCCGCCGAACGCTCGAAGTCTCCGCGCGCCGGGGTGCGCGTGGCCTCCCCCGCGGGAAGGGCTGCGCGCAGCTGCATCGACGCGCGGGGCGTCAGCGCGAGCGACGCGTCACCGGAAGCAGGCGTCAGCGTTAGCGCAGGCTCATCATCGCGAATGTGGGCGACGTCGCCGAACCCGTCCGCGCGGGCGCCGGTGGACAGCGCGAGGATGCATGCAGAAGCGAGCGAAGAGGAAATGAACCGGCGCACGGGGCCGACGCTAGCACCGCCGGCGTCAACTGTGGCGCTGGTTGCCGGTCACCGGCATGGCGCCCTCGCGGACGTCGGTTCCCTGAGCCGGCGCGCGGGGCTCCTGGCCCTTCATCCCGGGGACAGGGAGCGGAAGTGACGGCGATGGCGGGGTCGGCGCGCCGCCCGCGGGCGTGTTCAAAATGAACGGATGCGCGTTCATCGTCGAGCAGGCGAACACTTCGTCGCGGTGGAATTCCCAGTGGAGGTAGACGTTGCCGTCGGGCGAGACGATCGCGCCTGGAGCGGCTCCGAACGGAGAGGCGCGCTGCACCGAGTCGAGGGCGGCGATGTCGAACGCGGTGACGCCGCTGTGCTTCACGATGCCCATGCGCATGACCTGTCCGTCGCGTGTGAGCACGATTTCGAGGCGCGTCATCAGCTTGGCGTCGCTCAGCGCATGGCCGCTGGGCAGGCCCGTGAGGGAGCCGAGGAACGTGTCGGCAAAAATCGGGTGGATGCGCCCGTGGATTCCGTTGATGTAGGTGGCAAAAGGCGACGCCGCCGTGTTGAGCGCGGTTTGGTTGCCCGGCTTGACGCTCGCCACGTAGTTCTCGATCGCGCTGCGCCATCGCTCGAAATTCGATGCTTGAAACGAGCCCCGGTGTTCGCTGATGCGTCGCTCGCCGTCGGCCCGTCGTTCGCGCTGCAGCTCGTCCTGCCCGACTACGGCGACCACGCCAAGGTGGGTGAGGTTGAGGTTGACGCGGCCCGGCCCCGGGTTGCCGCCGAGCCCGAAGGCGCGAGGCTCGGGACCTGCGGCCTGTTGCATGCGGAAACTCGAACCGGGACCGCCGTTCGCGGAGGCTCCTGCCCCGGCGTTCGGGTTGGCCAGATTGAACGACCAGCCTCCGGCCGCGGCGGCCTGCACGTCCGGCGACGCGGGGGCGGCGGCTCCGGCAGGGTCGACCTGCGCAGCGGCGATGGGGGAGGCCTGGGACGGGCGGCCGTCGCCTCCGGAGCGCGGAGCCTGGGGCGCGTCGGGCCCCTTGATGGCGACGGCTCCCATGGCCCGGTCCGGCGGCGGCGTGCGCTGCAGCTCGATTTCGGCGCCGTGCTCGCCAGGAGCGCGCTCGCGATCGCCGCGGTGCGCTTCGCTCTCGGCGACCTTGGCGTTCTCGCTGTCGCCGGGGGCCTTGCTCGCGTTCTGGTGGTTGCCCGCGGGCGTGGGCCGCTCGTCGTCCCGGTCGTGGGAGGTGACCGTGGCGACCTGCTCTTCGTCGACATGGTTGGCTTCGTCGCCCAAAAAGCGCGCGCGCGGGTTGTCTTCCTGGGCCGGTTTGACGTGCTGCCGCACGGCGATGCGTTTGTCGGGCCGCGGCTGCGGGGGCTCGACCACCGGCGGGGTCACTGCCGGCTTCACGGCGACCGCAACCTTGGGCTCCGGCTTCGGAGGCTCGGGCTTCTTTGGCGCTTCGGTGGGCGCGGGCGGCGGCGGAGGCGGCTTGAGCTCGGGCTTTTTGGGGGCGGGCGCCTGAGGCGGTGGCGGCGTGGGTTCGACGGTCGCAGCGGGAGCCAGATCCGGCGAGGCCGCGACTTCGAACGACTGCTCGGTTTCGCGTACCCGCTCGCGCACCAGATCGCCGAGCTCGGAGAGCGCCTTTTTGTCGTCGTGCGCGACCGCGACTTCGTAACCCGACACGCCGAGGCCGAGGTGAACCCACGCGGCCACCGACGACCACAAAATGAGAATGAGCCCGGCGGGGATCGCTGCTGTCTTGACGTCGCGACTCATGGCTTTTTGGGGGGCGCCTCGGTGCACCCGCCCGCTCGGAGAGGCGAGGGCTGTGAAACGCTAGCACGCCATCGGACGCCCACCAGCGCGCTTACGAAATGCCTGCTTACGGCTCAGTCCGCGTCGGGGCGCGCGGCCTCCGCCTGGTCGCCTCCCTGAATCGCGCGCAGCTCCGGAGAGCGCGAAAGCTCGCTCCAAAGCCCCCACGCGCGAACGCGCCTGTCGAGGTAGATCACCCGCTCTGCGCACCGCGCGATCGCTTGCAGGTTGTGGGTCACCAAAATGGCGGCGATGCTCTCCGAAGCGCTCAGCTCCGCCATCAAATCAATGATCGCAGCGCGCCCGCCGACGTCGACGCCCGCGGTGGGCTCGTCGAGGATCAGCACCTCCGGCCTGGTGACCAGCGCGCGCGCCAGAAACACCCGCTGCGTCTCGCCGCCCGACAGATCGCGCATTTGAGCCTGATGCAGCTTCGCCGCGCCGGTGCGGGTGAGGGCGGCCATGGCCAGCGTGCGCTCGTCGTCACGGATGCGCATCGGCCACGTCCCGCGCAGGTTTGCCACGACGACTTCGAGCGGGGTTGCAGGAAAGTCCCGATCGAAGGCCTTGCGCTGCGGCACGTAGCCGATGCGCCTGCGCCCGCGCTCGGGGTCTTCGCCGCGAATGAGCACCGCTCCCGAGCTGGGCTTGAGCAGCCCCAGCATCACCTTGAGCAGCGTCGACTTGCCCGCGCCGTTCGGACCACAAAGGCAGAGAAATTCGCCTACGGGAACATGAAACGAGATGTCTTCGAGTACGGCTTTCGTGCCGAAGCGAACGGTGACCTCGCGCACTTCGAGCACCCTCGGAGCGTCGGCGGGCGGGGGCGTCCCCGGCGTGACGCCGCCGTACTGTCGCGAAGAGGCGGAGATTGAGACGGGCGGGGCATCTCGCATAGGCAAGGCGCTCACGATACCGCGATCGTCGCTCCGCGACTCACCTAACAGGCCGTTGAAGAACGGCCTGTTAGCAGGCCGTTGAAGAACGGCCTGCTAGCCTTTCATCTCGGGGAGGTATGCACCTCCCCGCCCCGAAAAACGCGGTTTTTCGGGGTCCCCACCCCACGCAATTGGCTTCGCCAATTACTATCAGGGTGTTTTTCAACACCCTGATAACAGGCCGCGCGGCGGGGGCCGCTGCCCGGGGCGGGCGACCCACACAAACGCAAAACGCCCGCCTTGGGGGGGCGGGCGCGGGTTGCGCGGCGATGGACCTCACGAACGTCCGGCGTCGCGGTCGTCGCGCGCCATCGCCAGGTTGCGTCGCGGCAGGGAGCGCAGTCGGCAGACGCGAGCTCCCTTACGAGGCGATCGCCGTCTCGTGCAACGCTCCGGTCGGAGCCGGCAGCGCGGGTGCGGCAGGCGAAGCGGGCGATGCGGAGGCGCCCGCGGGCGTCTTGGCGGCGCGGGCCCTTCGCTTGCCGATCCCCATGCGAATCAGCAGGTCGCGTCGCTTGATGACGACGCGGGCGCACTCGCTCCAGTCGAGCACCCATGCCCGGAGCGCCAGCACCGGGGCCGCGCGGTCGGGCGTCGGAGCGGCGGGGGCAGCGACGCTGTGGCTCTCGACGAACGCTGCGCGCTGCAGCATCTCGGCCCGCTCCGAGGCGGTGATGCCGCGCTCATCGAGGGTGGCGAGCGCGGCGTGGTCGGCCTTGCGCGAGGCCTTGCGATCCTGCGCATTTTCGAGGTCGGCCAGGCGACCCAGCACCAGTCGCGCGGCGATCACTGCGGTGGCGCCGGAGCCGGGCACGACGCCTTCGAACACGAAGGCCGCCTGGGCGGGATGAAGGCGCTGCAGCGCAGCGCGCGCGACCGGAAATGCCACCGCCTGCCAGCGCTCGAGCCGTGCGATCGCTTCGGCGACCGGGATCTGCGCCGTCGCGGGCGAGTGCGAGGGAGCCATCGCGCCGAGCAGCAGCGCGTATCCCTCCCGCAAGTCGGCGTCTTTGAAGCCGACGGACGCCATGGCCGCGCGAACGGTGCCGTCGGTGCCCACTGTGCGCAAAAACTGGGAGGCGCGCGTGACAACCGGATCGAGGGCGGTGCGCGAAACAGACGAAAGTGTGAGGTGCATGATCGATAACCCTGGAGTGGCCGGCGCCTTGATTGACGCGCGGCATGCCCACCCATCGATGCCCGCGCAGCAAGGTTGCGAAAAAAGTGACAGACCCTTACGGGATGGTCCCCCGACCTTGTCGTAAGGTAGGGGGACCATGCGCGCTGCGCTTCGGACCATGCGAGCTCGGGCGGCAAACCATGGGCGCATTCGCGGGGCGGCGTCCGGTTTCGCCGGGGGTGGCGCGATACGGCGCAAAATTGGGCGTCTGTTGAGCGATGCGCTTCTCAAGCGCGCGCAGCGGGGCGCCTGGCGGGCGGACGAAAGAGGCGGACTGCGCGGCGCTCCGGCGGCCGCTGCCTGAAAAAATGGCCTATTTCCGCGCGTCGTCATGCCTTCGCGGCGAGCCCACATGGTCACGGTCCGGCGCGGGCGGCGTCTGCGCAGCGCCGCGCGAATCGATCGCGGGCCGCAGCGCTTCGCACAAGCCGCGCGCGATGCGCCGGATCGGCCGCCGCGGAGCCTGGGGCGCGCGTCGGACCCGCCCGCGCAGCGCCCTCACTTCATATATTTTTCGAGCGAGGCCACGTCCGCGCGCAGCAGCTTCTCGTAGCTGTCGACCTCGGGGCCGCCGCCCACGGGATCGAGGGTGCCGAGCGGAATGTGGGAAGCCTCCGCGATCGTCTTGGCGGGCCTCGGATCGAGCTGCGGCTCGCTGAAGATGGCGGTGACCTTCTTTTGCGCCACGACCTTCAGCACGGCCTCTAGGTATTCGCCGGTAGGCGTTGAGCCGGGAAACGGCTCGATGACGGCCACGATGTTGAGTTTGTAGCGCTCGGCGAAATAGCCGAACGAGCCGTGGAAGGTGATGAAGTCGCGCGTCTTCCAAGCGGCGGTGCGCGCCGCGATTTCTGCGTCGAGCTTGTCGAGGCGGGCGCCGAGCTCGGTGGCGCGCCTTCGGTAGTCGTTCGAATGTGCGGCATCGACCCGGCCGAGCTCGTCGCCGATCGCCTTGACCATGACCCGCGCCCGCGACGGATCCATCCACACGTGGGGATCGACTGCCCCCTTGTCGTGATCGTGATCGTCCTCGGGCACGGCTTTGTGGGCCGCTTCATCGCCTACGGCGTCTTCGAGCACGGTGCGCGTCGGGACGCGCTCGCCCACCTTGAGCACCCGCGCGGTCGGAGCTGCGTCTTTCATCAGCCGGTCCATCCACGGATCGAGGCCGAGGCCGACCATCACGCCGAGCTTCGACGCGGCGACCTCCTCGATTTCTTTCGGGGTTGGATCGAACGTGTGTTCGCTGCGTCCGGGGGGGAGCAGGAGCGACACATCGGCGTCCGGGCCGGCGACTTCACGCACCAGATCGTAGAGCGGGAAGATCGACACGGCGACTTTCGTGCGCGCGCTCACCTTCGGCTTGCATCCGTTGCCGCCGGTCGACGCCGCCGCCGCGAGCGCCATCACAAATAGCAGGCTCAGCTTTTTCACCCTGCCGAGGCTAGCAGGGTGTTGAAAAACACCCTGATAGTAATTGGCGTAGCCAATTGCGTGGGGTGGGGACCCCGAAAAACCGCGTTTTTCGGGGCGGGGAGGTGCATACCTCCCCGAGATGAAAGGCTAGCAGGCCGTTCTTCAACGGCCTGCTAGCGCACCCGGGGAGCATTTTCGCCGCCGCTTGACGCGAATTCAAGGCGACGCCTACTGTGCCGGGCGCCCGTGCCGAAGCCGTTCCGTTCGACTCCTCCCCCCGACTCCCGCCCGCGGCCCGCGCGCGCGAGCATCGCTGCGCATGCGCCGTATGCTGCGCCGGAGGTCTTCGGTCACGACGCCGTCGCGAAGATCGCGAGGGCGCTTCCGCTGGCGGAGCGCCTCTATGCCAACATTCGCTTTTCGATTCTGCGCCCAAAGCTCCTCAGCGTGATGGACCTGCTGCTGCCCGACTCGGGGCGCATTCTCGATGTCGGGTGCGGGTTCGGGCTGTTTGCAGCGTACTTCGGCCAAACGCAGCCGAAGCGCCACATCGTGGGCATCGACCCGGACGCGCGGCGGGTGGCGCTCGCGGGGCGGGTCTCGGCGCGCCTTGGGCTAAGCCACGAGTTCGTCGCCGGCGACGTGCGTACCGCCGAACTCGAAGGCCCATTCGACGCAGCCTACGTGCTCGATGTGATGCACCACATTCCTGCCGCCGATCAGGCCGGGGTGCTCGAAGGGCTGCGCGATCGGCTCCCGCGCGGCGGCGTGCTGCTCATCAAGGACATCACCACCGAGCCGCATCACCAGCTGGTGTTCACCGAGCTGCTCGACCGCGCGATGGTCGGCTGGCACGAGCCGCTCGCCTACCGGCACCATCAGGCTTGGGGCGAGATGCTCGAGGACATGGGGTTTCACGTGCGGATCGTGCGCGTGCCCGACGTCTTGCCGTACCCGCACGTGGTCATCGCGGCCACCCGCGACTGACGACGTCACCCACTTACCAAACGGCTGAGGCGTGTTACCTTGCTTGCGCTGTAGGTAGGGTTCGTAAGGGCGCGCTGGCGCCACGAGGCGACGTTCACCGTGGGCGTATTGCAGTTTTTCATCGCTTGGGCGAACGCGCCGTTCACGGTCGCCGGAGGCATCGCGATCGCCTTCGCGCTCTTGCAGGCGTCGGGGCTTCTCGGGCTGATCGCGGGGGGCGACCACGAGGCCGACGCTGACCACGATCTCGACCACGACGTCGACGCCGCGCACGACGCGGGCGGCGACAGCGAGGGTGACCACGACGGCGGCGCTCAGCACGCCATGCTGGGCGCGCTTGGCGTGGGGCGGTTGCCGTTTTCACTGATCTGGCAGACGTACGCGCTCGTGTTCGCCATGACCGGCCTGGGCCTCAACGCGCGCTTCGGCGCTGCCGTTTCGGGCGTGCCGCTCGTCTCGCTGGCGTGGACGCTCCCGGCCTCGCTCGCCGCGGGCTACGGCGCGGTCGCGCTGCTCGCGAAGGTGCTCGGGCCCGTGTTCTCGTCGAAGAAAGAAGAGGCGACGAGCCGCGCGCAGCTGGTCGGCTCGCTCGGGGTGGTCATCTCTTCGAGCGTCTCGCGCGCGTTCGGCGAGGTTCGCATCCGCGATCGCTCCGGCCACGATTTGCGGGTCGTCTGCAAGCTCTCCGAAGGTGCCCGCGCGCCGAAGGAGCACGAGCGCGTCGTGGTCGTCGAGATCGACGCTTCCGGCGCGCTGCTCGTCGCGCCGATCGACGACGCCGCCGCCGAGCTGCCCGAACACGATGCGTCCGAAGAGGCGCCCGCCGCGAGCGAGCGCCGCGCCCGATAGCGCAGCGACGCCTACTGCTGACTGACCGTAACCGAAGGAGAAACTCATGCCGCAAGCTGGTGATGCAAACCTGATCGTTATTGGAGGCGCCGTAGGGGTCGGCCTCGTGCTGCTGCTCACCGTGTTTACGGTCATCTCCCGCTTCTACCGCCGCTGCGGGGCTGACGAAGCGCTCGTGCGCACCGGCTCGGGCGGCAACAAAGTCGTCATCGGCGGCGGCGTGCTCGTCTACCCGATCCTCCACCAGCTGCTGCAGGTCTCGCTGCGCAGCGTGAAGCTCTCAGTCGAGCGCAGCGCGAAGAACGCGCTCGTGACCGCCGACAAGATCAAGGCGAACGTCACGACCGAGCTGTACATCAAGGTCGAGCCCATCGCTGACGACGTGCTCGCCGCCGCGCGCAGCTTCGGTGAGCGCAACCTCGACCAAAACGTCATCGCCGATCTCATCGAGGGCAAGCTCACCGACGCCCTTCGTTCGGTGGCTGCCAATCAGACCTTCATGGCCCTTCACGCCAACCGCAAGCAGTTCGCGGAGCGCATTCAGGAGGTCTTGAGCGAGGAGCTCAAGAAGAACGGTCTCACGCTCGAAAACGTCTCGATCACTGCGTTCGCGATGGTTCCGGTGAAGGACCTCGACCCCAACGACGTGTTCGACGCCGAAGGCCTGCGCGCCATCACCGAGAGCGTGCAGACCAACCGCGAGAAGACCAACCAGATTCAACGCCAGAAGGAAAACGAGATTCAGGCGCAGAACGTCACTGCGCGCATGAAGCAGCTCGAGCTCGATCAGCAGCAGAAGCAGAGCGAGGCCGATCAGGCGCGCAGCGTGTCGGAATACGCGTCGATGCGGGCCACCGAGACCGCGAAGGCCATCTACATCCAGGAGCAGTCGCGCGACCTCGCGGGCTACGAGCGGCAGCGCGCCGTCGAGACCGGGCGCATCGAGCAGGAAAAGGGCATCGCCATCGCGATGGCGTCGAAGCAACGGGCCGAGCGTGAGGCTCAAATCGAAGCTGAGAAGGGCCAGCAGGCCGCCGAGATCGCCAAGCAGCGCGTGATCGAGGCTGCGACGATCGAAAAGGAGAAGGTCGTTCAGGCCGCTGAGGTCGACCGCCAGAAGGCGCTCGAGGCCGCGAACATCGACCGCGAAAAGGTGGTCGAGGTCGCGCGCATCGTCAAGCAGATCGCCATTACGCAGAACGAGGAGGCGCAAGCGCGCGCCTCTGCGGCGAAGGCGATGGCCGTGGTCGACGAAGAGACCGCGAAGCAGGCCATCATCACCGTCGAGGTCACCGCCAAGGCTGAGCGCGACAAGGCGATTCAGGTCATCTCGGCGCAGGCCGAGGCCGAGGTCAAGCGAGCGCTCGCCGAAGGCGAAGTAGCCAAGGCGCGCGCGATGGCCGACGCGGCGCTCGCCAGGGCGAAGGGCGATGCTGCCGTGGTTCAGGCGGGCGCAGAGGCTGACGCCACGAAGCGTAAGATCGACGCCGAGGCGAAGGCCAGCGCAGCGGAGAAGGAAGCCGAGGCGACGGTGCTGCTCGCAAACGCCGTTGCGCGCAAGGGCGAGGCGGAGGCCGGCGCGCGTCGCAAGCTGCTCGAGGCCGAAAATCAAGTCTCGTCGCGCGTCGTGATGCGCGACATGATCCTCAAGGCGCTCGAGGTCATGCCCGACGTGGCCCGCGAGCTCATGGCGCCCGCGAAGGCGATCACCGAAATCAAGGTGCTGCAGACCAGCGGCATGGGAGGTGGCGGCGGCGGCGGCGGCGCTCCGGCGCTCGGCGCGATGAGCCCGATCCTCAAGACCGTGCTCGAAGCCGGCGCGGCCTACCCGCTCATGCGCGAGCTCATGTCGTTCGCGCAGTTCGACAAGGACAAACTCGGCGAAAAGGCCAAGAGCCTGATCGGCGAGCTGGGCAGCGAGCTGACCGCCGCGGTCTCGGGCCCCGATGCCTCCGACGCGGTCGATTCGCCGCAGACGTCGCGCGGCATTGAAGTGCACGAAGTGCCGCATCCCGCGCCGCACGCGGCGGGCCGCCCGGCGCCGGGCGCCTGATGGCGGGCGGACCCACGGCAGGCGCGCTGAAGGCTTCGGACCTCGGCGCGCTCGCCGCCCTCGCGCTCGGAGGAGCCGGGCAGGGCGGCATGGACGTGAGCTTCACGGGCTTGAAGCGCAGCCTGCGCGAGGCCGTCGCCGGCGATCCGCTCGACGCCCTCGTGGTCACGGTGGTGGGCGGCGCGTTCCTGTTTTATCTCGCCGAAAAAGACGACAACCCCAAGTGCGCCACCTACTGGGACGCGCTGGTCTACGTCTCCACTTGCCTTTCGGTGGGCTACGCCGACGTCTTCGCGCGTACCGATGCGGGCAAGGCGATCGCCACTGCGCTCATGACCATCGGGCCGTCGCTCGCCGCCAAGGCCCTCGACGACCCGGCGCGCGTGCGGGCCGAGGAGAGCGCGAAGGCGCTCGCAGTGCAGCAGGCCATGGTCGACAAGCTCGAGGCCATTCTTGTCGAACTTCGCAAAGGCGCGCATCCTTAGCGCCGGGCGCTCGCCGGTCGGGCGCGTTCGATGAGGAGCCCTGGGGCACGTTGAATCCCGCGTCGACGCTCACCATCGTATCGTCCGTGCTCGCCGTGGCGATCGCCCTGCTCGCGTGGGGCGTGGCGCGTGCGCCGAGCTACCGCGCGATGCGCTACCTCGCGGTTTCGTCGTTGCTGGCGGCGTGTTTTTCGCTGGCGAACATCGGGGTGACCCTCACCGCGCGCGCGTCTGTGCTGGTGCCGCTCGGGCGCGTTTCTCTGTCGATGGCGTCTTTTTGGGGCGCCGGCTGGACGGCGTTCGGCGCGGCGCAGCGTGGGCGCCGGATGACGCGCTTCGAGCGCGGGCTGTCGCTCGGAGCGCTCGCGTTCGGCCTGGCCGCCCTGGTGCCGGGCTGGCTCGTGTCGAACGAGGTGCTCAGCCGCCCTGTGCCCTGGCTCGGCCTCGTGTACACCGACGCGGTGCCCACGCCGGCGGGGATGGCCTGCTACTTCTATTACTGGTTTTCACTTGCCAGTCTGCTCGTGAAGTACGTCGTCGATCGCCGAACGGTGGCGCTCGCGCCGCGCGCGCACATTCTCGGGTTTTCTGCGCTCGTGATCACCGGTCTCAACGACAGCCTCGCCGCGTCCGGAGTTACCCGTCTTCCTTATCTGCTCGACGTCGGACTCTCGGTGCTCGTGCTGTCGGTCGGCGGTGCGCTCACTGCGCGCTTCGTCAGCGAGGCCCGCGCGCGTGAAGTGGCCGTTTCGCAGCTGCGCGACGCGCAGGCGGAGCTCGTGGCGCGCGAGCGGCTCGCCGCCGTGGGCGAGCTTTCGGCCGTGGTCGCCCACGAAGTGCGCAATCCGCTCGCGATCATCTTCAACGCGGTCGCCGGCTTGCGAAAGGTGCCGATCGAAGCGGTCTCGGGCCATCGCCTGCTGTCGATCGTTCAGGAGGAGTCCCACCGGCTCAATCGAATCGTCACCGATCTGCTCGATTTCAGCCGCCCGCAACCGCCGCAGCGTCGCGCGACGTCGATGCCCCAGCTCGTGGCGACCGCGATCGACGCGGTGAGCACTGCTTCGGAGGGGGCTCCCGAAGCCTTCGATTTTGAGTGTACCGACGATTTTCCGTCCGTTTCGTGCGATCCCCACATGGTTCGGCAGGCCGTCATCAACCTGCTGCAAAACGCCGTGCAGGCGACCGCCCGCTCGCGCCCCGTGCGCGTGCGCATGGCCCTCGCCGCGGGCCGCGTCGAGGTGCGCGTGATCGACGACGGCGCCGGCGTCGCGCCCGAGGTCGCGAGCAAGGTTTTCGCGCCGTTTTTTACGACGCGCGCAATGGGCACGGGGCTCGGACTTTCGATCGTTCAGCGCGTCGCCGAGCTGCACGGCGGCGATGTGTCGCACGAGCCGACCCCTGGCGGCGGGGCGACCTTCGTGCTTCGGCTGCGCTGCGGCGCGCCCGAAGCTGCGTAGGCGCGTGCTAGGAAGCCCGACATGAGAGTTGTCCGCGTCGACGCCCATGCGCCCGAGGCGAGCGCGATCGAAGCGGCCGCGCGTGAGCTTGCGCGGGGGCAGCTCGTGGCGTTTCCGACCGAGACCGTCTACGGGCTGGGGGCGCGCGCGTCCGATGCCGCGGCCGTCGCGAAAATCTTCGCGGCAAAGGGGCGCCCCGCGTCGCATCCGCTCATCGCCCACGTGCTCGGCGAGCACGACGCGCGTGCGCTCGCTCGCGCGTGGCCGGAGCGCGCATCGGCTCTGGCCGCCGCGTTTTGGCCCGGTCCGCTCACGCTCGTCGTCAGCCGGGCGGCGCACGTCGCAGACGCGATCACGGCAGGCGGCGACTCGGTGGCGCTGCGGGCGCCCTCGCATCCCGTGGCCCGCGCGCTGCTCGCGGCTCTTGGGGAGCCGATCGTCGCGCCGAGCGCGAACCGCTACCAGTCGCTTTCGCCCACGCGCGCCGAGCACGTCGTCTCCCAGTTCGAAGGGGCCGAGTGGCTGCTCATCGACGCCGGGCCGTGCGCCGCGGGAATCGAGTCGACCGTGGTCGACGTGCGGCCCCCCGTCGCGCGCGTGCTTCGACCGGGATCGGTCACCCTGGAGGCGCTGCGCGCGGTGCTCGGCGCGGTGGACTTCGCGCCGGGGCAGGTCATCGCGAGCGGCGCCATCGCCTCTCCCGGCATGGACGCACGCCATTATTCGCCCCGTGCGCGCCTCGAAGTCGCGACCTCGCGAGCGGCTGCGATCGCGCGCGCCGAGGCAGGTGCGGCGCTGGTGCTGTTCGGCGAGGGCGGGCCGGTCGACGCACACCGCCTGCCGGCCGATCCGCACGACGCCGGCAGTGCGCTCTACGCCTTGCTTCACGCGCTCGATGCGGCGGCGGTGGCCACGATCGTCGTCGAGCCGCCGCCCGCCCGGCCTGGCTGGGAGGCAGTGAGCGACCGCCTCGCGCGTGCGTCGGTGCGGTGAACTCCGGCGGCGACGCCGGCGGGGCGCTTGCTACCGAAATCCTTTAGCCCTATAGGGTTTCGCTTTCGAGGTAGCGCATGTCGAAGGTGATCACTCCCGCCCGGTTTCCGAAGCCCCGCGGCTATTCCAACGGCGTGATCGCGCCGGCCGGCCGCACGCTCTACGTCTCCGGCCAGATCGCCTGGGACAAGGACGCCCGCATCGTCAGCCCCGACTTCGCGACCCAATTTCTCCAGACGCTCGACAACGTCATCGCCGTAGTGCGCGAGGCCGGGGGCGGCACCGAGCACATCGTGAAGCTGCTCGTGTTCGTGACCGATCTCGAAGCCTACCGCGCGGCCACCGGGTCGATCGGCGCCGGCTGGCGCGAGCGTATGGGTCGCTGGTATCCGGCGATGAGCCTCGTCAAAGTCGCGGGGCTGCTCGAGCCGGGCGCGATGGTCGAGATCGAGGGCGTCGCGGTGCTGCCCGAGGGCGCATGACCGCCGCTGCGAAGGGGCGCGACGCCGCGCAGATTTCAGCGGTCGACACGAGCCTGTGGGTGCGCCTGCTGGGATGTCACAACTTGATGCTCGGCGAGCTGCGCAAGAGCTTCGAGGGCGAAGTGACGATGGCCCGCTTCGACCTCATCGCCAACCTTGATCGCGAAGACGGGCTCACGCTCGCGGAGCTGTCGCGCCGCATGCTCGTGACCGCGGGCAACCTCACCGGGCTGGTCGACCGCTCCGAGCGCGACGGGGTGGTGGTGCGCAAGTCCGACGCGGGCGACAAGCGGCTCGTGCGGGTCTGGCTCACGCCCGAAGGGCAACGCCTCGCGCGCGAGCTCATCCCGGCTCACGCCGCGCGCATCTCGAAGCTGCTGAGCCCTCTCGCCGCCGACGAGCGCCGCGATCTGCGCCGCCTGCTCGGCAAGCTCCGCAGCTCGCTCGCCGAGGGGCACGAAAAGACATGACCATCTCCGCCAAAAGCTTCAAATACAGCGTTGAAGACGGCGTCGCGACGATCACGCTCGATCGCGCCGACCGCCTCAACGCGCTCACCTTCGCCATCTACGAAGAGCTCCGCGACACCTTCGCGGCGATCGATCACGAGCCTGAGGTGCGCGCCGTCGTCATCACGGGTGAGGGTCGGGCGTTCTGCTCGGGTGGCGACGTCGAGGACATCATCGGCGAGCTGTTCAGCCGCGACATGCAAGGCATGCTGGCGTTCACGCGGGTCACCGGCGCGCTCATCGCGAACATTCGAAAAGTGAGGCGGCCCGTCGTCGCTGCGGTCAACGGGACATGCGTCGGCGCGGGCGCGGTCATCGCGCTCGCGAGCGACTTTCGCGTGGCGAGCGAAGGCGCGAAGTTCGGATTCATCTTCCCGAAAGTGGGCCTGTGCGGCGCCGATATGGGCGCGGCCTACCTCCTGCCGCGGGTCGTCGGGCTCGCGCACGCGAGTGAGCTGCTCTTTTTGGGTGACATCATCGGCGCCGAGCGCGCGCTGGCCATCGGCCTCGTCAACCGGGTCGTGCCCAAAGAGGCGTGCGTCGCCGAGGCCACCAAGCTCGCGCGCAGGCTCGCGTCGGGCCCCGCATTCGCCCACGCGATGACCAAGCAGATGCTCGAGAGCGAGCACACGATGGGTCTCGCGGAGGCCATCGAGGCCGAGGCGCAGGCTCAGGCCATTTGTATGATGCACGGAGATTTTCGGGCGGCCTTCGATGCGTGGCAGGGCAAGCAGCCCATTCGCTTTCAAGGCGCCTCGCTCGATTTTCAGGACAAACCCACTTGAGCGCGAGCATGGCTGTTCCCGCATTTGCCGAGTCGATGGCGATGTTTCTGGGGCCCGAGCACGCGGCCCTCGCGGCGCGCCTCACGCCGTTCGTCGCGGGGTGGTCGATTGCCGATCACGACGCGCACCGGGCGGTTGCCAATCTGCGCGAGGCCGGCGCGTTCGGACTCGTGGTCCCGCCGGCGAATGTGCCTGGCGCGCGCGTCGATGTTCGCGGCCTGTGCGTGGCCCGCGAGCTGATCGGCTACGCGTCGCCGCTGGCCGACTCGATCTTCGCAGTGCAGGGGCTGGGCTCGCATCCGATCGCGATGACGCCCGATTTTCCGGGGCGCGAGGCCATCCTCACCGAGGTTGCGTCGGGGGCCCGCGTTTGTGCGTTCGCGCTCACCGAACCCGAGGCTGGCAGCGACGTCGGCTCGATGCAGACGCTCGCGCGCCGCGACGGCGACGCGTGGGTGATCGACGGCGACAAGCTCTACATCTCGAACGCCGGCCTCGCGCATCACGCCATCGTGTTCGCGAACGCCAATCCGGCCCTCGGCAAGAAGGGAATCAGCGCGTTTTTGGTTCCGACCGATGCGCCGGGCCTCACGATCACGCGGGTGCCGATGTCGCTCGACCACCCGCTCGGTCGCCTCGAAATGCGGGGCTGCCGCGTACCCGCCAGCGCGCTCGTGGGCGAAGTCGGACACGGCCTGCGCCTCGCGCTCGGCACCCTCGACGTGTTTCGCACCAGCGTTGGCGCCGCTGCGTGCGGCATGGCGCGTCGCGCGCTCGACGAGGCCAAAAACAGGGTTCGCGCCCGCGTTCAGTTTGGCAGGCCGCTCGCCGACTTTCAGCTCACCCAGGCGGCCATCGCCGACATGGCCACCGAGCTCGACGCCGCCCGGCTGCTCGTCTACCGCGCCGCATGGCACAAAGATCGCGGCGAGCGCGCCGCGGTCGAGGTAGCGATGGCCAAGATGTTCGCGACCGAGGCTGCGCAGCGCATCATCGACCGCGCGGTGCAGCTGTTCGGCGGGCTCGGCGTGGTCGCAGGCACGGTCGTCGAGCAGCTCTACCGCGAGATCCGCCCGCTGCGCATTTACGAGGGCACGACCGAGATTCAGAAGCTCATCATCGGTGGCGCGCTGCTCGGCCCGGAGGCATGAGCCTCTTTCAGCCACTGCGCGTGGGGGCGACGACGCTCCCCAACCGCCTCGTGCTGCCCGCGATGGTCACGCGCCTGTCGGCCGAAGACGGCGTGGTCAACGACGCGATAACTGCAAGATACACGCGTTTTTCGCGCGGCGGCGTCGGGCTCGTCGTGGTCGAGGCGATGGCCGTACACGCCTCGAAGAGCGGCCCGCTGCTGCGCATCTCCGACGACGCGTTCAAGCCGGGGCTCACCGAGCTGGCTTCGCGATGCCACGACGCGGGGCCCGGCAAGGTGATGCCGCAGATCATCCACTTCCTGAAGGTCGCCCGCTCGGGCTGGCGGCAAACGGTCGACATGCTCTCGCCGGGCGACCTCGACGCGATCGTCGAGGCGTATGGCCGCGCAGCTGCCCGCGCGCGCGAGTGCGGCTTCGACGGCGTGGAGCTTCACATGGCTCACGCGTATACGCTTTCGTCGTTTCTTTCCCGCGTGAACGCCCGCCGCGACGCTTACGGAGGCTCGCTGGCCGGGCGGCTTCGCCTCCCGCTGCGTGTGATGCAGCGGGTGCGCGCGAGCGTCGGCGACGACTTCACCGTCGGCGTGCGCTTCCTTGGTGAAGAGTGCATTCGCGGTGGCTACACTGTGCTCGACGCAGGCCCGATCGCCGTCGCGCTCGCGCAGGCCGGCGCCGATTACATTTCGCTCTCGGCCGGCGGAAAATTCGAGGACGCGCGCGCCATCGAGGGCGAGCCCCCGTATCCGTACACCGGGTACTCGGGCGATCGCTGCATGCCGGGAGCGACCTATCCCGACGGGTGCAACCTCTACATTCCCGACGCGGTTCGCGCTGCCGTTCGCGCAGCCGGGTTCGACACGCCCATCGTCGCCGTGGGCAAGATCGCCACGCAGGCGCTGGCCGAGCAGGTCGTGGCGCGCGGGCAGGGCGACCTCGTGGGCATGGCGCGTGCGCTGCTCGCCGACCCCGACTTGCCGAGCAAGTGGCGCGCCGGCCAGGAAGACCGTGTCGTGCGCTGCGTCTATGGCAACGTCTGCAAGGCGCTCGACGAGAACTTCAAACGTGTAACGTGCACGCTTTGGCCCAGGGGCAGGAGTGACGCGCCCGAGAGCGACGATGCCGTGGCCCCCGAGTGGTCGCCTGCCGGCTCGCAGGTTCGCGCCGAGCTCAAAGAGGGTCGCGTGGTTGTGCGCTGGAGCGCCGCCACCGACAACGAGGCAGTGTACGGCTATGAAATTCTCCGCGCGGAGGGCGCCGGCATTTTGTTGCACTATGCAAGTGTCCGCGGCGCGTCGCTGCGCTTCGAAGACGCGCGCGTGCTGCCGGGAGCGCGGATGCGCTACGCCGTGAGGCCGTACGATCTGGCCGGAAACCGGGGCCCCCTTTCGCCCGTGACCGAGCTTGTGCTCCCTTCTGAGTTTGCGCCGGCCCAGCCCAGGCCGGCGGTGTCGAACAACCCGGCCGCATCGGGCGCGTGCGGCGGAAGCATGTCGTGAGGTCACCCGTGACGCGGCTGTCGGTGAACGTCAACAAGATCGCAACGCTCCGAAACAGTCGCGGCGGCGACAATCCCAACGTGCTGCGCTTCGCGCTCGAGGCCGAGCGTTGCGGAGCGCAGGGCATTACCGTGCACCCGCGCCCCGACGAGCGCCACATTCGCTACGCAGACGTGCGCGAGCTACGCGGGCGCGTGACCACCGAGCTGAACATCGAGGGCAACCCCCGCGAGCCGAAGTTCGTCGCGCTCGTGCTCGAGACGCGGCCGGCGCAGGTCACGCTCGTCCCCGACGCCGAGGGGCAGCTCACCAGCGATCACGGCTGGGATACGGCGGTCCACGAGGCCTATCTGCGGGAGGTAGTCGCCCAATTTCGCGAGGCGGGTGTTCGCACCTCGCTGTTCGTCGACCCGCGCGTCGACATGATCGAGGGTGCGGCGCGCACGGGCGCCGAACGGGTCGAGCTGTACACCGAGGCCTACGCCCGCGACTACCACGCGGGTCGCGACGCCGCGGTCGCCCCTTACGTGATCGCTGCAGCCCGCGCAGGCGAGCTCGGCCTTGCCCTCAACGCAGGCCACGATCTCGATCTTGCCAATCTCCGCTTCTTCGCTGAGCGCGTCCCGGGCTTGCTCGAAGTCTCGATCGGCCACGCGCTGGTCGCTGACGCCCTTTATCTGGGCCTGCCCGAGACGATTCGGCGTTATCGCGCCGAGCTGGATCCGAAGTAGCTCGGCTACCAGGTGCCAGTGGCGCCCATCGTCATGCCGCCCTTTACAGGCGCGAGCGACAGCTGAAAGGGAGGCGTCCACGCGGCGGTTTTGGCCGTCTTTTCGCCGTTGTCGCCGAGGGTAAAAATCGTGGCGAGCGCAAGGCCCGCGACGCCGCCGATGGCGTTGGCGACGAGGCCGTGCTTCGGGTCTGAATCCGAAAACGCGTACACGAGATAAATCGGCGTAGTGGCCAATACGCCCGCGCCGAAGCCGATCCATTGCCACTTCATGGTATCGCTCGAAGGCACGTATCCGGTCAGCGAAGCGATCCCCGCGCCGGCGATACCGAGGTTCATCGCGACGAGTCCGCCGATCGCCGCGCCGTTCCAGGCGCAGTAGCGATCCGAAGCGTAGGGGCTGCTGCTGTCGCACGTGCCGGTGATTCCGGCGCCAAAGAGCGAGCCAGCGAGGGCGCCCCAGCCTGCGCCGCTCGAGATGAGGGCCATGCTCTGCGGGGCGGGTTGTCCGAACTCGCCGAACAAATATCCGCCGACGCCGCCGACCGTCGCCGTCACCCATGTGAGCGACGCGTTGCCGCCGAACGCCCACTGGTTGGACGAAGCGCGGGTGAGTTGCCAGTTGGTGCCCGCGATCGCGATGCCCTCCATCGCGCCCAGCATCAGGCCTGTGCCGACGGAGGCCGGCACGCCTTTGTGAATGCGGCCAACGTTGTCCCAGATCGCCATTCCCGCGGGAACCGCGACGCCGAACGCGATGGGCGCGATGATCGCGAGGCCAGGATCGTCGACCTTCCCGAGGGCATCGATCCACACGCCGGTGCCGATGCCATAGCCGACGCCTGCGCCGTACATGAATGCAAGCTCTCCTGAGCCGCGCAGTCCGTCGTCTGCTTTGGGCGGCGGCGGGGGCACGGGCGGCGGCACCGGCTGACCGGGATAGGGCTGCTGCTGGGGATATCCCTGCGGTTGTGGCTGACCGGGAAAGGGCTGCTGCTGGGGATATCCCTGCGGCAGTGGCTGACCGGGATAGGGCTGCTGCTGGGGATATCCCTGCGGTTGTGGCTGACCTGGATAGGGCTGCTGCTGGGGATATTGGGGGGCTTGCGCCTGTCCGGGGGGCACCTGCCCCGGCTGCTGCGGATAGCCCTGCGGCGCGGCAGAGGGCTGCGGCAACGGCTGCAGCGCGGGGGGCGGAGCGGGCGCAGGCGGCTGGGTCGAACCCTGCGGCGGCAAGTATCCCTGCGGCGGCGCGTCGGCCTGTTGCGCGATCGCAGCGGGGGCCACGGAGAGAAACGCGATCGCGGCGAGCAGCGGAGTGGGCTTCATCGGTCGCGCAACTTACCGCAGCCCGGGGCGATTGCCCACGCTCACGCGAGCGCGATGCGCAGGCGTTCGGCCATACGGCGGCACGCGTCGCTCGCTGCGGTGATGGCCCCGGTCATGCTGAAAAAGCCGTGAATCATGCCGGATTCGCACGTGTAGTCGACACGTACCCCTGCCGCGCGCAGCTTCTCGGCATACGCCTCTCCCTCGTCGCGCAGTACGTCGAAGCCTGCGGTGACGATGACCGCAGGCGCGAGGCCCGCGAAGTCGTCGTTGAAGAGCGGCGAGCCCATCACGTCGCGCTCGTCGGCGGTCGATCGGAGATAGTGCCCGAGAAACCAGCGCACGCGCTCGGAGGTAAGCATGAAGCCCTCGCCGAACTTTTTATGGGAGGGCATCGACCGCGTCATGTCTGCGCCCGGATAAATAAGAAGCTGTGCGCTCGGCTGCGGAGCTCCGCGCAGTTTCGCGAGGTGGGTAATCACCGCCGCGATGTTGCCTCCCGCAGAGTCGCCGCCGACTGCCACCCGGGTGGCATCGGCGCCAAGCTCGGCCGCGTTGGCCCGCGCCCACAGGTAGGCGGCATATCCATCGAGCGGGGCGGCGGGGAATTTGTGCTCCGGGGCCAGCCTGTAGTCGACCGACAGCACCATGCAGCCGCTGTCGTGCGCGAGGCGTCGCGCCGCGCAGTCGTGTGACGCGACGCTGCCGAGCACCCAGCCGCCGCCGTGGAAAAATACAAGCAGCGCCGGTCGCGGCCCGGCGGTTTTCGGTGTGTAGACCCGCGCGTGCAGATCGCCCGCGTCGCCCGACACGAGCAGCGCCCGCTCTGCGGCCATTTCGATGCGCCGCGGTGCCACGCTGGCCGAGTCGAGCTCCATGGCCGCGCGCGCCTCGGCGACCGACGCGGAGTCGCGAATTCCGAGAATCTTCACGGCGCGCAGAATCACGCCGAGCTGCGGGTCGAGGTCGAGGCCGTCGCGGCTCACGGCGCCGCCTGCCATCGCGTGCAGCACGGGGGTCGGGGCGCTCAGCAGCGCACGAAGCAGGGCATCACGCGCATCGCGGGCTCGACTCATCGCCGCCAGTCTACTGCGTGTTTGCGCCGAGCGGAGCGCTGTCGCGCGAGCCTATGGTGCGAGGCGGTAGAACGGGGGCAGGCCTTTCGCGCGGCCTCCCCAGGCAAGCGTCAACGATGCGCCGGCAAGCCGCTCGGTCGCGCGATCGCCGATCCAGACCCAGGTTTGCTCGGTAAACACGCCGAGCGCGATGCGCGCGCCCCCCACCTGGACCGACGCGCTCACCAGCGCCTGCGGCGACAGGCCGCCGATCGCGAAGCCTCCGCGGCCGAAGTGCAAGTCGAACCCGTGCAGCCCGACGCGCGCGCCGAGCTCGAACCGGCCCAGACGCACGCCCGCTCCCCAATCGTAATAGCGCAGCCCGAGCACGAAGTGGTCGCTGCCGTCGAAACGCAACGTCTCTTCGACCGAAGCGCGCACGAAGAGCGGGCGCTTGACCGTTGCGATCGTCTGACCGAACCCGATTCGTCCGCCGACGCGAACCTCCCGGGTCTCGGCGTCCCGGCTCGACATGAGCGCTGCGGTCGCGGTCGCCTCGCGCGGCGCGAGGAACGGGTCGAGCAGCACAAATGGCTTCCAGAGCACCTTTGGATGCGCGGGCACCCGGGCTGCGTCCGCTTCGTCGGCGCTGGCCCCGGAAGCCGTCAGAAGCAGCCATCCGGCGCATGCGAGCGTGAGCGGACGGGACCGCTTCGGTTGATTCTTCAAGTTGAGCCATGATACGGCTGGGCCGCGTTTGGTAGGTTCACCAAATCGCGATTGACCCCGCTTTGGGGGAGGGACCACTCAAAATGAAGAACGCTATCGTCAGCATCCTCGCCATTGTCACCCTGGGCTTCTCCGTCGGCGGCTGCGCCATGGCGAGCGGTGGCAACGCCGGCGTGATGGGCCAGCTCTATTCGTCCTACAAGGCGCCTGGCGCCATCGGCAACGGCGCCGTGGGCGCGAAGTCCGCCAAGGCCTGCGCTTCGTCGATCCTGGGCGTCTACGCCAGCGGCGACGCTTCGGTGTCGGCCGCGCAGAAGGAAGGCGGCATCGCCCAGGTCACGCACGTCGATCACGACAACTTCTCGATCCTCGGCATTTACGCGTCGACCTGCACGATCGTCGAAGGCAACTGAGCCCGCGGGGGCTCACGCCTCCATCCGCGGGGTTCGGGTCCGATAAAACGGACGCGGACCCCGTTTCCTTTTTTGTGCGCGCGCACGGCTCGCGCGGAGCTTCGCGCGGTGTGCTAGGCTGACTGGCAGTTTCAGTCTTCGTTACGGTCGCCGGTGCCCCGCATTCGCGACTCTTTTGCCCCCACCGGAGCATCATGCGCGCTCAAGTCATTGGCTCCGCTGCGGCGGCCACGGTTCTTCTCAGCTTTCTCGTCTACTGCAGCCCCTCCGACAGCGTGCCCGTCGACGCCGACGCCGGATCGGACAGCGGCGCCGTTTGCGACGACAGCGGCGCCAACTGCCCCTGCGATCCGGCCAAGAACAAGACGCCAACCGACTGCTACACCGGTCCGCGCGGCTCCAACGGCAAAGGCACCTGCCTCACGGGCAAGCGCACGTGCGTTCCCGACGGCAATGGCAGCGGCACCTTCTCCGCGTGCGTCGGTGAGGTCATTCCGGTCGCCGAGATTTGCGACTACATCGACAACGACTGCAACGGCGTAATCGATGACGTGGCGGGCACTTCGGCGCTTTCCGCCGACGCCGGCGGCGCCACCCCCATCGACAACTGCCAGTCTCCGGGCTGCGATCAGGCTCACCCTGACGGCGGCATCGACTGCTTCGCGGGGGCCGCGCGCAACGCGTGCAAGGCCGGAAACAAAGTCTGCGGCGCTGGCCGTCAGCTCACGTGCAAGGCCTACGGCGACATCGTTCCGCAGGCCGAGGTGTGCAACGGCTGGGACGACGACTGCAACGACCAGGTCGACGACGGCGTCACCGACACGGGTAAGTGCGACATCGAAGACGGCGGCGTGTGGCCGCCGGGCCAAAACCCCTTCGACGGCGGCATGCCCACCAAAGTGCTCGGCGAGTGCGTGCACGGCCAGAGCGATTGCCAGGACGGCGGTCTCGTGTGCCAGCCGAGCCAGCCCACCAGCGAAGTGCAGCAGTACGGCGCGGGGTGCGACGGGAAGGACAACGACTGCAACGGCAAGGTCGACGACCACGCCTGCAGCGACTCGTACGACGTTCAGTACGGGCAGACGTACTGCTGCGAAGACTTCGGGTACTTCGGATGCGATACGCTCGCGAATCAGCAGTATTACTCGGGCGGCTGCAAGCCCGCGAACTGAGCTCGGCGCGCAACGGGGGGGCGGCCAGCAGCAAACAGGTGTAAAGTAGCGGTCCATGCGCGCTGCCTGTTGCCTGTTCGCCGCTGCTTTGATGGTTGCTTGCGCCACGCCCGCGCCCCGGCCGACGGAGGCACAGAGCGTTGTCGTCGCTGCCGCGTCAGGTGCTGCGCTCCCGAGCAGCGCTGCAGCCGTCGAGCCCGCGTCGCCAGCCGATGCGACTGCGTCGTCGCCGAAGCTGTGCGGTTGCGGCCTGTGCGAGCCCCTGCCCAGCGCCGACGCGTGCAAGAGCGACGCAGATTGCGCCCCCGAGGGGCCGTGTCATGCCAAAGCCTGCGTGGCGCTCGCCAAATCGAAGCCGCGCACCAAAGACGTCATGTGCACCCAGGAGCTGCAGTGCGCCAGCGCCGACGTCAACGCGTGCGGGTGCGTGAAGGGCTTTTGCGCCCTCTACAAGAAGCCCTGACGACTTCGTAGTAAGAGGCGCCCATGATCGCCTTTTACGGAATGGGGCTGCTGGGTTCGAACTTCGTGCGCGCGCTGTCGCGGCGAGGCGAGGCCGTGCAAGTGTGGAATCGCAGCGAAGCGAAGGCTCGCGCGCTGGAGGTGCTGCCCGGCGTGACGGCGTGTTCTGATCCCGAAGAGGCTGCGCGGGGCGCGACGCGCCTGCATTTGACGCTCAGCGACGACGCCGCAGTGGACGAGGTGCTCGCGCGCGCCAGACCCGCGATCGCACAGCGGGCCGTCATCGTCGATCACTCCACGACGACGGCGAAGGGGGCAGCCGAGCGCGCGCGGATATGGGCCGAGCGCGGCGCTCCGTATCTGCACGCGCCAGTATTCATGGGTCCGCAGAACGCCCATGACGCCACCGGCCTGATGCTCGCGTCCGGCCCACGCGCGTTGTTCGACTCGGTGTCGGGCGAGCTCGCCAAGATGACCGGAAAACTGCATTTCATGGGCGAATCTCCCGACTCCGCCGCAGCGTTCAAGCTGATGGGCAATCTCTTTCTCATGTTCTTGACCGAGGGGCTCGCCGATATGTTGGCGCTCGGCAAGGCGATGGGCGTCGAGCCGGCGCAGGCGGCCACCCTGTTCGAAATGTTCAATCCCGGAAACTCGATTCCGGCGCGCATCAAGCGCATGACCGATGCCTCGTTTTCGGCGCCCTCGTGGACGCTCGAAATGGCGCGCAAAGATGCGCGGCTGATGATCGACGAGGCGGGCAGGGGCGGCGTGACGCTGCCCGCGCTCCCGGCGATTGCCGCTCACATGGACGCGCTGATTGCCCGCGGACACGGGGCCGATGACTGGACGGTCATCGCGTCCGATTTCGTGAAGTAACGGGCCTCTTCGGATCAGCCTGCGAGGCGCTTGCTCGGCGGAGGCGTGAGCGTGCTGCCGCGCGTCGGCACGTGCGCGCTCGACTTGTTGCGCCCGGTGCGCTTGCTGACGTACAGCGCCTCGTCGGCGGCCTTGAACATCGACTCCCAGTCCTTGCCGGCCTCGGGGAACGTGGCGATGCCGAGCGAGCACGTGACGTTCACGGGCCCCTTGTCGGAGTGGAAGGTGGTCTTGCCGAGCTCTTCGCGAATGCGCTCGGCGAGCAGCATCGCGCCGGCCTCGTCGGTCTGCTCACAGAGCACCACGAACTCCTCGCCGCCGAAGCGCGCGACCATGTCGGTGGTGCGCTTCTGGCGCTTGAGAATGTCGCCGAGCCCCTTGATGACGACGTCGCCCACGTCGTGACCGAACGTGTCGTTGACCTTCTTGAAGAAGTCGATATCGGTCACCAAAAGGCTCATTTTTCGGCCGAATCGAGCGCTCGCAGCGATCTTCTTCTTGCCCTCTTCGAGCATCGCCCGCTTGTTGAAGAGCCCGGTGAGGCCGTCGGTCGTGGCCATCGTCTCGAGTTTGTGGACCATACGCGCGTTGGCGAGCGAGACGGCGAGGTGGCTGGCGAGAACCTCGAGTGTCGGGCGTACGCTGTCGCCGAAGGCGTGCCGGCGTCGCGCGCCGAGGATGAGCGTGCCGAGCGGTCGGTCGTGGAGCACCAGCGGCAGCACGAGCAAACTGGGTATCTTCGGCCACGGATAATTGCGTGTCAGCACCACCTGACGATCGCCGTCGTATTCTCCTTTGTACGGGAGCGGAAAGCGGTTTTGCACCACCATCGAGACGAGCCCCGAGTTGTGCTGAAACTTCGCTCCGACGAGGTCGTCGACCTCTCCGTTTTCGCTCGTGGCGGCCACGACCTGGTGGAGCTTGGCGGTGTCGTCGTAGAGGGTGACCATCGCCAGATCGAAACTGGCAATCTCGCGCGCCGCGCGCACGGCCGCGTCGAGCACTTCTTTCTCGCTTAGGGCGGCACCGAGCGCCTGCGCTGCGCGATAGAGCTTTCCCTGCTCGACCTTGGCGCGCTCCAGCTGCACGAAAACACGCTCGTTTTGAATCGCCCGCACGCAGAAGCGCGCGGCCTGTTGCACGAGCTCTTCTTCGTGCGGCGTAAACGGATCGGCCGTTGTGCGGTCGACCGCGAGAATGCCGCGTAGATTGCCATCTTCGAGCGCCGGAATGGCCAGCAGAGACCGAATTGGCGACGGGCCGTCGTAATAGGGAACTTTGAACGAGGGGCGAAGGTTCGACAGCGCGACGCGCTCTTTGTTGAGCGCGACCGCCGCGAGCACGCCGTCGCCGACGGGAAACGGCGCGTCGTGAATCGCGTCGCTCTCGGTCGACAGCTCGCTGATGCGCAAGTGCGTGCCGCGCGTGTTTTGCCAGAGCATCACCGCCGTGTGCAGGCCGAGCGTGCGGCGCAGCAGATCGAGCGCGTAATGCACTGCCTTTTGGATCTCCAGCGCGCTGGCGCGCTCGAGGCGGTCTTCGCTCTTGTTCTCGCCTGCGCCGAGCAGGCGGTAGCTGCGCGCGTCTTCCTTGATCTTCGCGAGCTCGGCGTCGAGCTTGCCCTGTGCCGCGTGCCGGATGCGAACCACCTCGGCGCGCACTACGACCGTGCTCGCGAGCGCGAAGGTGGCCAAAAATGACGCCCGCGCGACCATGGGCTCGACCACCGGCTCATGCAGCGAAAACGCGCGCACCGAGGCTTCGAGGGCGAGGATGTACAGGCCCGTCTGCACGATGGCCAGCGGCCGCGCGACCGCGGCGACCAGCGCCATGAGCAGGTAGACGGAGGCGGCCCACGGGCCGTCGACCCCGCCGGCGAACCGCTGCACGACGATCATCAGCAGCAGCCCGGAGAGCATTCCGACGTCGCGCTCGATGTAATGCGCGTCATCACGCTTCGAGAGCTTCTGCACGACGCGCGCGATCAGCAGCGATGCGGCCGTAGCTGCGGCGATCGCCGAGTCGATACCGACGTGGCCGCTGCGCACCGCGAACACCCAGTAGGCGCCGAGGCCGCACGACACGATCGCGCCAACGGACGTTCTGCCGAGGCTTCTGACGCTGAGGGTCGCGCGGACGAGAGGATCCATGCCGTTCATCGGAGGTATCAGCCCGCCCGACGCCCGGCCAAGTTTCCACTATAAGGGTGCGCGTGTACCCCACCCCGTCTCCGCAGCGCGTCGTCGCGCGGCCTCCGCCCGACTCCACTCCGGGCCGCAGCGTCGCCGCGCCCGCCACCTGGGCGCTCATCGCGCTCAACGTGATCGTGTTCGCCGGTCAGCTTCGCGTGGGCGGCCTTCACGGGCTTCAGGACATGAGCGAGGCGGTCCTGCTCGCGTTTGGCGCCAACCACGCTGGCGCGACGCTCTACGAGGGGCGCTTCGAGACGCTGCTGTCGTCGTGCTTCGTGCACGGATCGCTGATGCACATCGCCTTCAATTTGCTGGCGCTGCGGCAGGTCGGGCCGTTCGTCGAGCGCGCGGTCGGCGCCTCGCGCATGCTGCCGATGTACTTGCTGTCAGGTGTGGTCGGCAGCGTCGCGAGCACCTTTTCCGGATGGATTTCGGGCGGGCAGCACATCAGCGTGGGCGCGTCGGGAGCGATCTGCGGCCTCATCGGCGCCGGCGCGGTGCTCGGCTACCGCATCGAGGGGCGGGGCAGCCCGGTGCTGCGCCAAATGGGCGGCTGGCTCGTGTCGCTGCTGGTGATGGGCCTCGCGGTCACCTTTCTGTTTCACGCGATCGCCGGGCACGGCGGAGGCTTCGACAATGCCGCGCATGCGGGCGGTGCCGCTGCGGGCGCGGTGACTGCGTCAGTGTGGCGCCGCGGAAACATGCATGCTGCACCTGTTCGCGCGGCGATCATCGGCCTGTGCGGCGCGCTGCTTGTCGCTACGGCCATCCGTGTTTACCGGTTCGACCTCAATGATCCGTTCGCGACGTTTACCGTCGACGACCGGGTCGTTTACGCAGCGCGCGCGCTCGATCAGGGGCGTTGCGACGACGCGCGCATGGCGCTTGATTCGCTCGAGCGCCTCACCCTGCGCGCGCCCGAGGTCACGATGGTCGAGCAGACGTACAAGGCTCGCTGCTTTCGCTGAGCGCGTCTTATGGCCGCGTCGCGATCGCCACGAACGTCGCCGACGACGTGCCTGCGACCGCCGCGGGCGGACCGAACTTCGCGCCGTCGAAGTGCGCGAGCTCGACGCCGCCGGCGAGCTTCGCGTAGGCGATGACGGCCGCGTCCGCGCAGATGCCGGCCGCGAGCGACGGGGGCGAAGCGATCGTGGGATTCGATACATACAGCGCCGCGGGCGCCGTCCACACGGGGCTCTTCGCTGGATCGTAGACGCTGAAATAGGGCTGCTGATTCGACCCGCGATAGGCCAGAAGCGCCCGTCCGGAGCCCATCGGAGCCAGAGCGAGCGCGTCGCTTGAAAAGGCGTTTACGTCGACGAGTACGGGATTGCTGTCCCATACGCCGCCGCTGCGCGCGACGCTCATGATCTTGAAGTCGCCTTTGCGCAGGTACACTGCGAGCAGCTCCTGCGTGCCGCCGGTGAGGGCGACCACCGTTGGCGGCAGCGTCTTTTCGATAGCGGCGTTCGGTTGCTGATGCGGCGACTGCCAAAGCGAGTTCTTCCAGGCAAGATCGTACAGAAAGTAATTGTCGCCCGACTGCACGAACTCAAGCTCGCTGCCCGCGGCCGCGATTGAGGCGCCCGACGGTCCGAACGCCTGATTGTTGCCGCCACCGCCCACCGGATCGTCGGCGACGTCCCACGCGCCGCCTGAAAATTGGCGATGCTCGAATTTGAAGTTTGCGTCGTGATAGGCGAGGTGCGTGGTGCCCGCGAGGGTGGCGAGCGACGGGGCGTCGATGGTCGCCTTCGCGTTCGGTACGGCGGCGGCCGACGACCATGCGTTCGAGTAGACGCTCGACGCGAGCAGACCGTTCGACGCGCGAATCGCTGCGACGAAATTCGCGCCGCTCGGGGCAATCGCGATGCGATCGATCGCGCTGCCGCTCACGGGAATCACGGTGGGTACGCCGTTGCCCGACGCTCCGCCGCCCGCGAGCGATGCGGCGCTTCCCGCCAGGAGCACAGTCGCGCCGGCCCCGCACCCGGGCGGCCCTGCGTCGCTCGCTGCATCGACGGCGGGCGCGGCGTCGCCGGCGGCGTCTGCGGCGCCCGTATCGATCGCCGCGTCGCCTGCCGCCTTGCCGCTGTCGGCCTGCGCGGCGCTGTCGGCGCCCTCGCCGGCGTCGGGGATGATCTCGACGCCGTGCACTTTGGGAGAACCCTCGGTCGCGCAGGCGACAAAGTAGAGGCAGGCGATCGCGTTGAGGTGCGCAGTACGCATCCCGACATCATACCGCGGCCGCGCCCGCCGTTGCTACGACTCGCGCGCTTAGTTAGGGCTTGGTCTGCCGCCGCGCCGGTCGAGCGCGTGACGACTTCGAGCGGAACCGACTGCGAAGGCGTGACGGTCAAGGGCGCACCCGCCGTATGAAGCAGTGATATCGAAGTAACTGGCGAGCACGCCGCTGCTCCGAGACAAGCAAGTAGACCTAAGGTTCGTGTTGCCAGCATGAGCTTCAGACTTCGCAACATGCGCGCCAGACTTCTTTACGAGGCAATTGCTGCAGGTTTTCGCTCCCGCGGCTCGCGGCTGGCGGGCGCGTGGGTCGCGCTGGCGCACTTCGCCGTGTCCCGGGCGCCAGCGCGTCCCGCGGAGGATCGGCAGAGCGGTGGCGTGAGCCTCACGCGCCCTGCCGCCAGCGCGTCGTCACGTCGCTGCCGGTTGGCGACGGCCGCCGGCGACGCTAGCGTGATCCGATGCTCACGATCCCGAACGGAATGGCGCGCGTACCCGACTTCGACGAGGCCCGATCGCTGCGCGGGCAGGCCGAGCGGCTTCGGAGCGTCGTGCGCGCGGCCGCGGGTCTGCGCGAGCGCTTCGCAGCGGGGGCGTCGGTTGTCGCGCTCCGAACCCTTCCGCTGACCACCTTGCCGTATCCAACGAAGTACGCGCTGCAAGGCGCGGCGGGATCGCTTTCGCCGTTCGTGCGTTTTACGCACCGCGCGACGCTCGTGCAGTTTCTTCAGGGCGGAGCGCTCAAGACCCTGCTCTTTAATCCTACCGACATCGAGGCGGCGCGCGCGACGCCCTATTTCGCCGACATCGCGCGTCGGTTCGGGGCGCTCGAGCCGCTGCTGCAGAAGCGGTTTCCAACGCTCGAAGCGCAGCTCGCGTCGCTCGGCCTTGGCGTGGCTGACATCGACTACGTCGCGTTCGACCACTTCCACACGCAGGACCTGCGCGGGCAGCTCGGCACTGATGACGGCCTGCACCATGCGCGCTTTCCCAACGCGACGCTGCTGGCGCCGAAGCGCGAGTGGGACGACTGGCAGGACGTGCATCCGATGCAGCGCGCGTGGTTTATCAAAGACGGCCGGCGCGGGGTTCGCACCGATCGCGTGGCGTTGACCGATGCCGACCTGCTCCTCGGTGAGGGGGTGATGTTGGTGCGCACGCCGGGCCACACGGTGGGCAATCAAACTCTGTTTCTCAATACCGATTCGGGCGTCTGGGGCATCAGCGAAAATGGCACCTGCGCGGACAACTGGTCGCCGCGCGACAGCGCGATTCGAGGCGTCGCGTCGACGGCGCGGGCGCAAGATCTGGACGTGCTCCTCAACGCCAACACGCCCGAGCGCGGCGGCGATCAGTATACGTCGATGATGCTCGAAAAGACGCTGGTCAGCCGCGTGAAGGCGGCGCCAACGTTCGTGCAGATGTTTCCGTCGAGCGAGATCACTGCGGGCGTGCTGATGCCGCTCAGGCCCACCTGGGTGCACCGGACGATCGCCATGGGCACGGTATCGAAGCCGACGGCGACGCGCGCCGAGCCGGGCGCCGAGGTCAGCGCGGCTGGTGGCTGAACCAGTAGGCGCTGACCGCTACGAGCACGCCGAGCGCCAGCAAAAATAGCCATTTCATCGCAGGATCGGGCCGGGTTCGCGCGATTAGCGCCTCGGCCGACGCGCGCACTTCGAAGTTGGACGCCTCGCGGGCGAGCGCGGGGCCTACGCGCTGCACCGAGCGGTAGTCGCCGGCTTCGAAGGCGCGCTCCAGCTCGCTCAACCGGTTGTTGTCGGGACCCGGGCTCACCGCTGCAAGCTTGCCACACGCGCCCGCCGGCGTCACGCGTGGGCGGCTGCGCGGGCAGGGGGCGGATCGTCCTGATAGCCCTGAGCCTGAAGCGCGAACATGGTCGCGTAGCGTTCGCCCCGCGCCACGAGCTCGCCGTGCGTGCCCGACTCGACCACGCTCCCGCCTTCGATGACCACGATGCGATCGGCGAGCCGCGCAGTGGGGAAGCGATGCGAAATCAGGATGCTCGTCTTGCCCCGCGTCAGGGCGCGAAAGCGCTCGAAGACCGCGTGCTCAGCCTCGGCGTCGAGGGCCGACGTGGGCTCATCGAGCACCAGAATGTCAGCCTCTTCGCGCATAAAGGCGCGGGCCAGCGCGATCTTCTGCCACTGGCCGCCCGACAGCTCGACGCCGTCCTTGAACCATTTGCCCAGCGGCGCATCGAGCCCTCCCTTTGCGCCCGCCACCACGTCGCCCGCCCCGGCCTGGGCCACCGCGCGCTCGACCTGCGGCCGTTCGCCGATGGCCTCGACGCTGCCGACGCCGACGTTCTCGGACAGGGGCAGTTGGTATTGATTGAAATCTTGAAAGATGACCCCGATGCGCGCGCGCAGCGCCGGAAGCGCCCACTGCGCGAGATCGATCCCGTCGAGCAGCACGCGACCTTCGGTTGGCGAATACAGGCGAGTAAGCAGCTTGATGAAGGTGGTCTTGCCGGCGCCGTTGCGCCCCACGATCGCGAGGCTCTCGCCCTCGGGGATGAAAAGATTGATGTCGCGAAGGGCCCAGCGGTCTGTGCCCGAATAGCGAAATCCGACGCCCTCGAACCGCACCCCGCGCTCGCTGCCCGCGGGTCGTGAAACCGGTGACAGCGGCGGCGGCGAAGTGCCCGTTTCGAAGTCGAGAAAGGCAAACAGGTTTGACATGTAAAGGTTGTCCTCGAACATGCCCCCGAAGCCTGAAAGCAGCGATTGAAAGGCCTGCTGGCCCTGCCGAAACGCCACCATGTAGAGCGTCATTTCCCCCAGGCTGATGCGCCCGCGCGCCGCGGCGAGGGCCATCGCCGCATAACAGCCGTAGAAGCTCACCGTCGCGAGCAGCGACAGGGCGTAGGCCCAGCCCGACCTGCGCGTGGCGAGCCGCCAGTCCTCGCCAAAGAAGCGCTCGCCCAGCTCGCGGTACCGGCCGAGAAACAGCGGCACCAGACCAAAGAGCTTCATCTCTTTTGCGTGCTGGTCGTTCGCGAGGGCGTATTCGAGATACATCAGTCGACGCGATTCGGCAGACCGCCAGTTGCGGATGCGAAACGACTGACCGGAAAAGCGCACTTCGGCGACCGTGGACGGGACGGCTGCGAGGCCCAGCACCAGCACGGCCCACGCGCCGTATCCGAGCAAAAACGACGCGTAGCCGGCGAGCGTAAGGGCGCTCTGCACCAGACCGAAGCTGCGCGTGACCATCGACAGCGGACGCACGCTCGCTTCTCGCCGTGCCCGGGTGAGCTTGTCATACAGCTCGGGATCTTCGAAGTGCGTCAGCTCGAGCGTGCCCGCCTTTTCGAGAATGGATAGATTGATATCGAGCGACAGTCGCGCGCCAAGCACCGAGCGCAGCAGGCCTTGGGCTTGCGAGGCGAGCGCCAGGGCCGCCACGAGCCCAAGCTCAACGACGACCCATCGGAGCGCGGTCGCCTCGGAGCGCGCGACCACGGCGTCGACTATGCGCTTGCCGGCCCACGCCATGCCGAGCGGCAGGCCCGCCGACGCAAGCGCGCCCGCAGCCAACGCGACGGTCATGGCGCGGGACGAGCGCCACACCAGCGCAGTGGTGCGCGGCACGTAGGCGAACGCGCTGAGGGCGGAGCGTGGGGACCACAAGGCCGGCGCAACATAAGGCGGGCCGCGCGGTTCGTCACTGGCGCAGGCGCGCGATTGGCTGCACTCCGCAAGTTTCGCGCGCGGCTGCGTCGCCGCGGGCGGGCCACAAACGCAGCGCTACGGTGCGTGTCAGCCGCACGAAACGAAAAAAGAACCGGGGGGCCGAACATGTCGCGACACGATTGGTTTACGCGCGAAGAACGCGCGCAGTTCTGGGACGATGACATCTCGCTGTTCGAGGCCGCGCACGCGCGTCTCGAGGCAGAACGCGAGCAGCTGCCCGACAAGCCCGAGGAGACCACGCTCGCAACGGTGCGCGCGCTCTGGCACCTCGCCAGCGGCGTTCACGTGTCGGCCCGCCGCGCGACCCGCGAGCCGCTGCGGTCGCTCGATCCGCCGCAGCGCAGCACGTTCGGGTCGCTCGTGGCGCGGCGCCTCGAAGGCGTGCCGCTTCCGCACTTGACCGGTCGTCAGTGCTTCATGAATCTTGAGATGATCGCCGGGCCGGGAGCGCTCATCCCGCGCGCCGAAACCGAGCTGCTCGCGCGCGCCGCGATCGACCTCACCAGTCGCCTGTCTCCCGACGCTCCGCTGCTCGTCCTCGACGTGTGCACTGGCGCCGGCAACGTGGCCTTGGCTATAGCCCACGCGTCTCCCGACGCCTGTGTGGGAGCGGCCGACCTGTCGCCCGACGCCGTGGCGCTCGCGCGCGAAAACGTCGCACATCTCGGAATGGCCGGCCGCGTTGTCGTGCAGCAGGGCGATCTGCTCGCGCCGTTCGATACCCGGCAGCATGTTGGCAGGGCTGACCTGATCACCTGTAATCCGCCCTATATCTCTACGAGGCGCGTATCGGCAATGCCCAAAGAGACTGCGAAGCACGAGCCGACGCTCGCGTTCGACGGCGGTCCGCTGGGACTGCGCGTGCTGCAGCGCTTCATCCGTGAGGCCCCGCGATACCTCAAGCCGGGAGGCTGGATGGTATTCGAGGTGGGTCTTGGACAGGGTGAGCCGATGCTTAAACGTATGGAGTCGACGGGGGCGTTCGAATCGGTGGAGTCGGTGCGTGACGCCGCCGGAGATGTGAGGGTCATCATGGCGAGGCAGGGCGCCGCGGCGTAGCGCAGCAAGCCGGCGCGCCGGTCGGGGGTCGCCTGGCTGAACTTCGCGCCGAGCGTCGCCGGGCGGGCGTAAAGACCCCGCCGGGCGGTGCGTGTACAATCGATTGATGTCCCTGCCCGTCGGCACCCCTGCGTTCGTATTCAGCCTCGCGGCGATCGTCGCCGTCTGCCCTTCGTGCAGCCTCTCGCAACCCGCGCCGGTGCGCGCGTGGTTCGTCGCGCCGGCGACGCTCGAGCAGCTGAGCGAGGCGTCGTTTCTCGACCACCCGTGGCCGAGCGATGCGCGCCGTGAGGCCGACGGCACGATTCGCGTCGAGGGCCTCTACAACCCGACGCACAACCCGATCGTCGCGTCGTATGTTGGCGTCACGAAGTCGCTGCTGCGCGGGTTCTCGCCGACGGCCGCCGCCTACCTGCGCTTCGACGGCGCGCTCGATCCCACCTCGCTTCCGGCGACACCCCCCGGCAGCCTCTCTGTCGACGCTGCGGTGCAGCTCATCGATGTCGACGAGGCGTCGCCCGAGCGTGGGCAGCGCAAGCTTGTGGAGTGGCACTGGCAAGCGAACGACGGAGTCTACTGGCAGCAAAATACGCTCGCTGTGGCCCCGGCACGCGGATATCCGCTTCGGGCCAATACGCGATATGCCATTATCGTGACCAATCAGGTACGCGGAGCCGGCGGGGCCGCTGTGCTGCCGAGCGACGACCTGCGCCGGGTGCTGGGCCTGACGGGCGGCTCTGCCGCTTCGGACGCAGTCGCGGCTGCGTTTCGGCCCGCGCTCGCGGCCCTCGATTCGCTGGGGGTCGGGCGTCCGACGCTCGTGCATCTCACGGCCTTCACGACGGGCGATCCGGTCGGCGAGCTCTTCTCGATTGCCGACGACGTGCGCAGCCTCGTGCCTGCGCCGACTGCTGCTGCGGCGAGCTGGGCGGCCAAGGAAGTGCGCGGCCGGTATGACGTTTACGAGGGTGTATACGGGCCCGCGCCGAACTATCAGTCGGGCGATCTCTCCACCGGGTTTGATCACGAAGGTGGCGGCTTCGTATTCGACGCGCAGGGGCACGCGGTCTTGCAGAGCACCTTCGATATGCGCTTTACGCTCGTGGTGCCGAATGCCTATTTGTGTCCGCCGCCTGCTGCCGGCTATCCGGTTGTGCTCTACGCGCACGGAACGGGAGGCGATTACCGTTCGATCGTGAACGAAGGACACCCGGTGGGCGATACGCTCGCCCAGCAGTGTCTCGCCTCGATGGGCGTCGACCAGATTTTTCATGGCGTTCGCCCGGGTGCGCCTCCGTCGGGCACTCCCCGGGCGGCGGCCGAGGGCATCACCGAGCTGCGGTTTTTCAACTTGAACAACCCGATCGCCGCGCGCACCAACGGGCGCCAGGGGGCCATCGACGTGGTGCAGCAGGCGCGCCTGTTCACCGAGTCGAAGCTGAGCGTTCCTGCGAATGATGGCGGCGGTAATCCTCTGTCGAGAACGGGAAAGCCGATCGCGTTCGATCCTTCGCGGGTGCTTTTTTTCGGCCATTCGCAGGGCGGAGTGAACGGTCCCCTCTTTCTCGCGGCCGATCCCCAGTCGCGGGGCGGCGTGCTCAGCGGCGCGAGCGGAATGATCACTGTTGCGCTGCTCGAAAAGACCCAGCCCACTCCCAGCGTGGCGGGGGCCGTCCGCGCGCTGCTCGGCCTGAGCGCGAGTGACTACGACCAGGAGCTCGGCGCATTTCATCCGGTCATCAACCTGGCGCAAATGCTCGTCGATACGACCGATCCGATTAATTATATGCCCTACATCATATCGCATCCGCGAAGGGGCATGCTGCCCAAGAGCATCTACCAGACCGAGGGCATTGGCGACGACGGCGTCGGCGACAGCTACGCGCCGCCGCACGGCATCGAGTACGCGTCGGTCGCGATGGGGCTGCCGCGTCAGCTGCCGGGCGTGCGCCCGATCGACGCCGCGTCGTGGAGCGGGATTGGTGACGTCGCGATTGGCGCGGGCGGCCTGAGTGGCAATTTGGGCGGCGGCCTCGCGAGCGGCGTTCTCGCGCAGTTTCCCCCTGCGCCGGGCAGCGACGGCCATTTCGTCGTGTTTGACGTGCCCGAGGCGCGCCTGCAGGCGTCGGTCTTTTGCCGCAACCTCGCGGGCGATCCAAAGGGACGCGTTCCGGCGCTGTAGCGGTCGGGCCGATCAGAACAGCCCGGCGAGCGGCCCACCCCTTGCTGCGAGGTCGTCGACGCGGCGGCTGACCGCTGGGTCCTCGACGAGCGGCGGGGCGTGATGCGGCTTGATGCGGGCATCGATGACCACGCTGCCGCGGCAGCCCCACGCTTTGTCGCGCACGAACGCGCCGATGCCGCGTACGTCGATTGCAGGATTGCTTCGGGTGAAGGTCACCCACAGAAAGTTGCTGGCGGTTCTGGCCGCAAATTCCGAGTCGTCGACGAGCACGATGAGCGGCAATCCCGAAAATGACGGCTCATCGTAAGCGGCGCAGAATCGTTCTGCGCTCTCGCCGCCGTCGAACGGAGGCGCGGTCACCACCACAACGCCCGGTATCGCGACGCGCGGTGCGCTGAAGCCGGCAGGAAGCGTCAGCGAAGCAGGGAGCGACGTGGCCAGTGTGCGACGCTTTTCGCCAGCCGCCGCAATCACGACTTTCGAACCTTGATTGAGGCCCGATCCCGAATAGTCGAGCGTATCGATGGTCGTATTGCAGAAAAAGTGCAAGTCGCGGGTAGTGTCGACGCGCTCGAGCACGTGCCGAAAGTAGGCCACGATATCGTGAATGTCGAGGTCGGGCGCGTCCTGCTCGGCGGCGATAATCAGGTATTTCGCGAGTGACATCTGGCCTTGTCCCAGGATGGCGCTGGCTTGCGTCAGCAGCTCCATCGGGCGCCTCTCGCGGGCATAGGGCACATAGCGCTCGCTGCCGATCGCGAGCAAAAGCGGGTGCACGCCCGCTGCGTCGACCGCGTGCACGGCCTTCACGCCGGGCAGCACGGTGGGCACGAGCGGCCCGGTGATGGCGTGAATCAGCTGGCCGAACGCCGTGTCTTCCTGCGGCGGTCGACCCACGACCGTAAACGGCCATATTGCGCCTTCGCGGTGATGCACGCGCTCGACGTGCAAAACAGGGAAGTCGTGCGTAAGCGAATAATAGCCAAGGTGATCGCCAAACGGGCCCTCGGGCTTGGTTTCGTTTGGCTCGATCCAGCCTTCGATGCAGAAGTCGGCGTCGGCGTGCACATAAGGCCCTGCGGGCGAGCGCGCGAGGCGAACGGCGCGCGCTCCGAGGGCGCCGGCGAACGCGATCTCCGGCAGCCCCTCGGGCAAGGGCATGACGGCGGCGACGGTCATCGAGGGTGGGCCGCCGACGAACACGCTCACGCGCAGGCGCTCGCCTCGCCTCCCTGCCGCCGTGTGGTGCACGCCGAGCCCGCGGTGAAGCTGATAGTGCAGGCCCGCCTCGCGATCGGGCGCGTACTGGTTTCCGGCCAGCTGCACGCGGTACATGCCGAGGTTGGAGCGCGCCCAGCCCGGCGCGTCGGGGTCTTCGCTGTAGACCTGCGGCAGGGTGACGAACGGCCCTCCGTCGCGCGGCCACGAGGTGATCTGCGGGAGGCGCGAGAGGGTGGTCGCGTGGGCGTAGACTGCCGGCTTCGACACGAAGCGCGGCAGCAAGTGCGTCGCGGCGAGCGGAGCGCGGGCCGCGAGCAGGGGAGCGCGCCACAGCGAAGCAGGGTCGGCCTTGCCCATCACGAGCGCGCGCACGCCCTCGAGGCCATCGCGAAAGATGTATTTTGCACGCTCCAGGGTGCCGAACAGGTTCGAGACGGCGGGAAAATCGCAGCCGCTGAGGCGCGAGAACAAAATCGCGGGGCCGCCCGCGGCATACACGCGGCGCTGAATTTCTGCGGCCTCGAGGCAGGGATCGATCGGCGTGTCGATGCGCACCAGCATGCGCTTTCGCTCGAGGTCGCTCACGCACTCAGTCAGCGACGCATAACTCATGATGCGCTGAATCTAGGAAAGCCGGGACGGCTTGCCCAGCCTGCTCGTCGGTGTACGCTGAAAGTTCAAGCGGATCTCGCCGGAGGCATTCACGTGGCATTCTTCTTCAAGCGCACCCCTCCGCCTCCTTCGAGCCAGCCGCCGCCCGCGGCGCCCGAGAAGACCTCCGAGCCGCCTGCCGATATGCTCTCGCCCGAGCACGAGCTCGAGACGGCCGTAGAGTCGGCGGCCGAGCTGGTTCGCGCGCTCGGACAGGGCGGCTTCGACACCGACGATCTTCCTGCGGCGACGCTCGCGCAGCAGTGCGAAGCGTGGGCGCAGCACCTGCTGATTTACGCCGAGGCGCCCGAGCTCGGCGCGCAGAAGGGCGTCAAGCCGAAGCGTCAGTGGCGAGCGCTGGTGCGGTTCGTGTCGCAGCGCAGAAAATCCGAGCAGCGCTTCGTGACGCAGTCGCAGTCGACGCTGCGCGACGCCGTGTGGACCTTCGTGCGAACGCTCTCGCGCGTGCTGACGACCGACCGCGGCGCCGACGAGCGGGTCGCCTCGCAGCTCAGTCGCCTGCGCACCGCCGCCACGAGCCCGTCGCCCGATGAGCTTCGCCGCGAGGTGTCGTTCGCTGTCGACGCCATCGAAGAGGTCATGCGCGAGCGGCAGGAGATCGCGGCGCAGCAGGCGAAGGAGATCGCGACCCGCATGAAGTCGCTGACGGTGGAGCTCGAGGAAGCGCGGCGCGAAGGCGCAGTCGACGCCCTCACCAAGGTGCCCAACCGCCGCACGTTCGACGAGCACGTCGAGCGCGTCGCCGATCTCGCGACGGTGGTGGGCGCGCCCGCGACGCTCATCATGCTCGACATCGACGCGTTCAAATCGATCAACGACACCTTCGGACATCCCGCGGGCGACGCGGTGCTGCGCAACGTGGCCGACGCGGTTTCACGCATCTGCAAGCGCAAGGGTGATCTGGTGGCGCGTTACGGAGGCGAAGAGTTTGCCGTAGTGCTGTCGGACACCTCGCTCGAAGACGCGTGCGTGCTGGCGGGCCGCACGCAGGCTGCGATCCGCGCGGTGAGGGTCGGCGAGGGCGACAGCGCACGGAGCGTGACGGCGTCGTTCGGCGTGGCGCTGATCACGCCGGGCGAGACGGCGTCCGCGTGGATCGCCCGCGCCGACGCGGCGCTCTATGTCGCGAAGGCCAGCGGCCGCGATCGGGTCGAGGTCGGCTGAGGCCGTTTCCTTCTGTAAATTTCTCGCGCGGCCCCCGCGTTGTGTACTCTTCACGAAGCCGCAGGCTCGATCGAGCCGCGCTTGGAGGATACGACGATGCCCAAGGGACAAGAGAAGTTGAAGAAGGAAAACAAGCCGAAGCTCACCGTGAAGGAGAAGAAGGCGAAGAAGAAGGAAAAGGCTGCGAGCAAGTGAGCCGAACGCGAGCGCAGCCAGCGTAGCCTTCGCTACTTCGCACGCGCCTCGCCGCCTCACGATCAGCGCCTCGCGCTCCCTTCCGCTCGCCGACCTCGCATAGGAGGTCGAGCCTGCGGTGCGGAGCTGCGAGGCGTCTTCTTTGGTGCGACGCGCGCGCGCAGCGGCTCGTTCAAACGGGATCGCGGCGGCGCAGCAGCACGAACAAGATGACCATCATCACGAGGGTCATCGAAAACAGGATGCCGATCGGAAGGCCCGTCATGTTCCAGTTCACGAAGCCCCACGCGCCCGGCATGGTGGCGCTCTCGACTTGAGCGACGGCGCACTGAAAATGCCCGCTCTGGATGAAATCGGGCGGGCTCGAAAGCGTCGGCTGGTGCAAGTCGATGAGCCACGCGGCCTGATTGCGAATCGCGTAGCGCTCCTGGGCGATCGCGCCCTCGAAGCCCCAGCGGGCCGGCATCGCGTACATGAGCGGGCCGAGCATCGGGTTGGTGGTCATCGGGACCATGAGGCCGCCGAGCACGATCTGCGGGATGAGCGCGATCGGTGTGAGCGCCATCGCGGCTTCGGCGGAGGCCACCACCGTCGACAGCAGCAGTCCGAGCGCGGCCGCGTTCATCGACACGGCGACCATCGACGCGAGCTCCATCACAAACGCCGGAGCGCCGCCCTCGAAGCCGAGTGAGAAAAATACGATCCCGAGCAGCATGGTGCACTGGAGCACGCAGACGAGGCTCAAGATGATGTACTTGCTCATCACGTAGTTGAAGAGCGACAGGTTCACCATGCGCTCGCGCAGGTAGATCGAGCGCTCGGTGACGATCTCGCGCGCGGCGTTGCTCGTGCCGAACCAAACGCACGAGACCACGACGAAGAACATCGCCGCAGTGTGGTCGGTGGTGGGGTTCATCTCCTTCAGGAGGTTGCCGGCGTTGCTGGTTGTCTGCGGGTTGCGGTTCGCGAGCTCCTGCAGCGCGCCGAGGCACCAAAACGGGATGGCCGATCGCTGTCCGCCGAACACGACCGCGAGCATGATCCCGATCACCGGGGCCTGCAGAAACATGATGGCCGCGCCGGCCCGATCGCGGATCTTGACCTTCCAGTACCGCGACATCAGGAGCATCAGCTGGCGCGACAGGGGCGTCGACGCTCTGGCCGGCGTGCCGCGCGCTGCGGGCTCGGTTCCGACCGCTCGCCGCCCGGCGTACATCTGCTGAAATACGGGGTTTTGATCGTGAAAGAACTCGGCCCGCCACTGCCTCGCGGCGTCGAGCCGCGCCGGCGCCCTCGGCGTGCTCGGGTCGCGCGTCTTCATCTGGTCGAGCACTGCGCGCTCACGCACGCTGAGCATGTCGAACATGTCGCGTGGGGTGTCGATGCGCGTGACGTTTCCGGTATAGCTCGCCCGGTACGGGCTGCCGGGACGCTCGATGATCGAACCGAAGAAGCGATAGGCCGCGTCGCCGGTGGGGCCGAAATAAGTCGGTATACCGCCATAGCCCATGATGAACGCGAGATTGAATTTCTCGAATTCGTCTTTAGCGGGCTGGTGAATCGTCATGACGATGGTCTTGCCGGTCTTCTTGGTGAGATCGGCGAGCAGGGTAATCAGCGACGTCGTGTCGTCGGCGGCGAGACCGCTTGTGGGCTCGTCGAGAAACACGATCACCGGATCGGTCACCAGCTCGAGGGCGATGTTCACGCGCTTGCGCTGCCCGCCCGAAAGCACCTTTTTCTCAGGCTTTCCGATCTGCAGGTTCTTCACGCCCTCGAGGCCGAGATCGCGCAGCGTCTGCTCGACGCGCTGGTTGATCTCCTCGTCGGAATAGTCTGGCGGCAGGCGGAACTGAGCCGAGTACTTCACCGCCTCGAACACGGTCAACTCGGGATGAACGATGTCGTCCTGCGGCACATAGCCAATCGACCCGCGCAGCGCATCGTAGATGGCATACAAGTCTTCGCCGTTGATGCGCACTTGCCCGGCAGTGGGGGGCAAATAGCCATTGAGCGTCATGAGGAGCGTCGTCTTGCCCGCCCCGCTGGGACCCATCAGCGCGATCATGTCGCCGGGCAGGGCCTTGAACGACACGTGATCGAGCAGGGTCTTCATCGACCCCGGGTTGTCGCGATCGGGAACCTCCAAAAATAGGTCCCACGCCTCGATTTCATACAGCGGCTTGCCGGCCCACGAGGCCTGCTGATCTTCGACGACGACGTTGACCTGCTGCCCGGCGATCTGAATGAGCAGCGGCATCGGGCCGATGAGGACCTTCTCGCCGTGCTGGACCGGTACGCGCTGCCCGGGCGGAATGCGTTGCCCGCGCGCGAAGGTGCCGTTGGCGCTGCGCAGGTCTTCGAGAAAGAGCTGACCGCCTTCTTGAACGATTCGGGCGTGGTGCGACGAGACTTGCGGGTGCGCGACCACGATCTTGTTGTCGGGAGTGCGGCCGATCGTGATGATGCCCCCCGCGCCCTGCATCGCCTCCATGCTGAGCTCGCCGATCACCGTGCGGTGGCGGCGAGCCGCCCCTTCCTGAGGCGCCGGCGCTGCGTGCGCGACCTCGGGCTGCGGTGGGACCGGGGGCTGCGCGGAGACTGGACCGCCCGACGCGGCGGCCTGCGCCAGCTGCGCCAGGAGCGCCACGGACACGGGCACGGGACCGAACGCGACGAGGCCGTTCGGGTCGATGGGCACAGGCTGGTTGGGCGCGATCGGCTGCGGGCCGCCGACGTACGTGCCGCTCGTCGATCCGTGGTCGACGATCATCATGCGATCGAGCATCACGGTCGCGTGCAGGGCGCTGATCGCGGCGTGCGCGATGACGACGGACGCACGCATCGGGTCGCGCCCGATGATCACGTGCCCGCGCTGCGCCGGCGCCTGTCCTTGACTCATGAGCATGCATACGAGGGCAGGGTGGCCGAGCGGCACCTGCACCTGACCGACGACGAACGCGGTGCGGAAGTCGAACGGCACAGGCTGCTGCGCGGGGACGGGGCCGCCGTTCGCGAAGCTCGTGCCATGGCCCAGGTCCACGAACAGCAGCAGGCCGCCCTGCTTGACGACGCGGGCGTGATGGGGAGCGACTCCCGGCCCCTGCAGCACGATATCTGCATCGGGAGCGCTGCCGATGGTGATGTGTTCGCGACCAATTCCGGGGATCATGATGCTTCACGTCTATCAGCGCCGGCTCTTGCGGACGGCCTTTTTTTTTGCGGCGATCGCGGGGGTAGCGGCGGTCTGGCCCCGTGTTCGCGCTCTTCCTCGCGCTCCTCCCGTCACCGGCCTCGCGGTCACGCGGCGCATCCTCGCTTCAGTCCGCGAGTACGTCGTCGACCGAGGCCGCAGTGACGGCCCGCGCTACCCATTCGCGCAGCACCGTCACGTCGTTGCACGCGGCGATGCGCCCCTCGTGATCGGCAGTCAGTGTGAGGCCACGCGTGCGCAAAATCACCCGAAGCGCATCTCGCTCGCCTTCGCCGCGTCCGGCTTCGCGCCCCTCTTTGAGCCCCTTTTCGAGCCCCTGGGCGATGCCTTTTTCGAGCGCCTGATAGTAAAATGGATTGGTCGGGACGTAATTCGCGAAGTTCAATTCAGCCTCCAGAGCGAGACGCGCCGCGGCGCCGAGTGCAGACCAGATGACATCAAGATACACCACGTCGCGGTCATCCGGCAGCGCGGGCAGCACTTGAAGCGCAGCGCGCGCGACGGCGAGGGCATCGGGCCCTTTCGCGTGCATCCGCGCCGACAGTACCGCCAAGTACGGATGGGCCAGCGCCTCGGCGACATCCGTTACCCGAGGCACGTCCGCCGGCCCGATCACGAGCGGCCGCCACTCGTTGTACGGATCGAGCTGCACCGGTCTGCGCGCCCACGCGGCCACGGCCTCGTCTACGGCAATCACGACCACGACGGCGGGACACCGATACCGGCTTCGTGCCGACATCGCGTAAGACGGCATCGAATAGAGTTTATCCGCGTCTGCGCTGAGTTGAATTTCGGCAATCAGCACCACGTCGGGAGATTGCTGATTACCGAACGAGACTACGAGATCGGCCCGAAGCTCGGGCGCCGTGAGCGTGGCGTCGCAGACTTCGGCCTCGCCGGCGGTCGATGGCCACGCCGAGCGACGCGAGCAGGGTGCGGAGCAGCGACGGATCGCTGCGGATCAGCTCGATCAGCACTTCGTGGTCCGTAGTCGGCATGACGGTCGGTGACCCAGCAGGCCGCGTGCCATGCGCGATCGTACTGATTTCAGGGAGATCGCGATTGGGTAGGGTGGCCGGGCCAGCGCGGGGCCGTCCGGGGGCCAGGCCTCGCACCTGATTCACTGTGATGCGAACGCCGGGGCGCCGAGCGCGCGGCGCTGCGGGTGATGACGTGGCTTTCGAAAACGCGGCTACGCCAAAGGCGACGTCTCCGTGTCGTTCGAGGAGAGGTCGTCCACGAGGCAGATTTCGGCCGCGATGCCGCTGACATCGAACGTCTGGAGCCAGCGCGTGCCGAGCTCGGTTAAGCTAAGCGCTTGGCTAACACAAAGAACGACCACAGGCGGCGCCGCTGGGCTCAATCGCGGGGGACAAAGGCGGGACGAACGACATGGGGTCGTCGGACGGTCGTTGGGCCAGCGGCGGTCGAGCGGTCCGAGACGGTTGGAGCGTGCCCGAGCCGATGCCGGCTGCGCTCCGGCGACGGCTGCTGCGCGTCAACCGCGCGGCCACACGGAGGAGCTCGCGTGCCGCGACACGTTGCGCCAGGCTGGCAGAGTGGTGCAGGCCCGATCCAGCGAGACGATCCACACGCCCCGCCCACGACCACGCGGCTGCGGGAAATGCTCGCGATTGTTCGTGGCACGACCGGTGCAGCGCTACGTTTCAGGAGGATTGATGAAAACGATGCTGCTCCGGCCCGCGGGCCTTTCCGCCGCGCTTCTACTCGGATGTGTGCTCAGCGCCCTCGGCTGTTCGGCGGCGGTCGAAGGGCCCACGGAAGCGCCCACCGGCGCGTCCGCGGAGGAGGCCCTCACCGGGAGCTTCCCCGTCGGAACCCGGTTCCACACGACGGATGGGGTCAACCTCCGTGCTGCACCCAGCGTGCAAGGGGCTGTCCTGAACGTCATCCCAGCAGGGACCACCGTGCTCTGCGCGTCGGCCCAACCGAAGAGCGGCTGGTACGGCGTGACCTACCTGGGCAAGACGGGCTGGGTAAAGGCTGAATTTCTCGCGAACGGCCCCTCGAGTGGCGCCCAGAGCGGCGGATTCACGCGCTCGCAGGTCTACCAGATCGCGCGCACCCACATGCGGCCAGGCGCCGAGCGCGTGGCCGAGGATTTTCTGGATCCCAACCTCACGACCCAGGCTCTCGTCAACGCGGTGGGCTGGCTGGCGACCCACAGCCCGCCAAGCTGGGAGATCAGCGCGATCAACTCGAACCACCACTACGATCCGGCAGCGCACTCGGGCGGCTACGCGCTCGACCTCTACAACACGAAGCCGAGCGACGACGCGCGCTTCGTGCAGCTGGTCGATCAGGATCCGTACGTCGTCGAGGTCGGCCTGTCGGGCGACTACACGGGGCAGCGGAGCCGAATTTCCGGCATGTATCTCTTTATCGAAAACGCGCCCACGCACGTGCACCTGGCCGTCAAGCAAGCGTACGGTTCGTTCCAGTAGCCCTCTCCCAGCGCCTCTGCGCGACCTCGCGACAGCGCAGAACGGATGTTGGCTTCACCCTGCCCAACCCGGATGCTGCAGGCGCGCATCGCTGTCGCAGCGGTCGGCCGTCGCGGTCGCGCCCGCCAGGACTTCTTATGTGCCCACCCCCACGCGGAGGCGGGTGGGCCCTACCAGGGTGCTCGAAAAACACCCTGCTAGCAGGGTGCTCGAAGAACACCATGGTAGGGACTGGCGAAGCCAATTGCGTGAGGTGGGGACCGCGAAAAACCGCGTTTTTCGGGGCGTTGAGCTGAATACCTCCCCGAGATGAAAGGCTAGCGGGCCGCTCTTTGACGGCCTGCTAGATCCCTTCGAGGTGCTTGCGGAAGTGTCGCATGACCCAGGCGTGAACCGGCGCCTGCGTCAGGATGTAGACAATCCAAGGCAGCGACGGAACGAACTCCTGGATCGCAGCGAGCGTGTAGCGCTTGTTCGCGACTTGTCTGAACTCGAGCCACCCGGTCGTGGTCGTCTTCGAGAGCAGGCCGCCGACAATGTGAAACTTGTCTCGCGTGTGATCGGGGCCGAGGTCGATGAGCTCGAGGATGAGCAGCGGGCGACTGACGAGCGCGAGGGAGAACGTGATTCGACTCGATCCGGGCGACCGCTCGACGCGAATGAAGGGCTTCAGAAACTCGGGCAGCCAGCGCATGTACGCGTCGGACACGAAGCGGGCGTCGCGGTTGGGGAGCGACGGCAGGCGCTGGATCGAACGGACCGTAGGCGCGACGTGCTTTTTCGGCCGGGTGCGGGGCCGCGTGCGGGCTACGTCGACACGACCGCCGGCGTCGGAGCGTCGGAGGGTCTCCGTGAGCATGCTGGCGAACGTGGCGTACTTCACGTAGCGGGCGATCTCGGGGCGCGGCTGCAGCCGTGGGAGGTCGCACTGCAAGCTGTCGATGAGCGGCGCGACGAGCTCGTACGAGGCGCCCGAAAAGAGCTGCACCCAGCGCTTGGAGAAGCCGGTCGAAGCGATGGGCACCGGGACCATTCGCCGCCGCTTTCCGAGCGCCGCGGCGGTGTCTCGCAGGAGGTCCTCGTAGCAGAGCGACTCACCGTTCACGACGTCGAACGTTCCCCCGACGAGCGCGGGATCTTCGAGCGACGCTGCAAGCACGGCGACGACGTCGTCGAGGAAGATCGCCTGCCCGGAGCTCTTCGTCCATTTTGGCAGCACCATCCACGGTAGCCGCGACACCAGCGAGCGCAAAATCTCGAACGAGCTGCCGCCCGGACCGACGACCATCCCCGCACGAAGACAGGTGACCGGGATGTCCGCGGACTGGAGCACGCCTTCGACTTCGAGTCGGCTCGCGAGGTGCTGGCTCACGAACCCGGAAGGGGGTACGAGGCCGCCGAGATAGACGATTTGCTTCACGCCCTGCTGCGCGCACGCCTTGGCGAAGTTGTCGGCAAGCAGGAGGTCGGTGTCGTGGAAGTCCCCTTGAAACAGGCGCGACGACGGCATCATCGAATGCACGAGGTAGAACGCGACGTCGACGCCGCGAAGCGCCGCCTGGGTGCTCGTCGCCGAGAACAGGTCGCATTCGCGCCACGTCGCGCCCGGCGAAGGCGGTCGCGCGCTGCGCGTCAAGCCGACGACGTCGTAGGCACCGCGCAGCTGCTCGATGAGGTGCGATCCGACGAACCCAGTCGCACCGGCGACCGCGATCGTCCTGCGCGCGTTCGTCGCGTTGGCGGAGCTCACCGGGACCGCACCGTGCCGAGGCCGCCGTCGACGCCGAAGACTTGCCCGGTCACCCAGGACTGCGCAGGATCGAGCAGAAACTCGAGCATTCGCGCGACGTCGTCGGGCTGGCCGACGCGACCCAGCGCGTGCATGGCCTGACTCGCGCGGAGCGACGCTTCGTTCGACACGATGCGCGCCGACAGCGGCGTATGAACGAGTCCCGGAGAGACCACGTTCACGCGAACGCCGCGCGGCGCATAGGTCGCGGCAGCGCTGAGCGCCAGCCCGACGATCCCCGCTTTCGCAGCGGCGACCGCTTCGTGATTGGCGAGGCCCACCCGCGCTGCCGCGGACGACACGAGCACCAGCGAGCCGCCTCCGCTCCGCCCAAGGATGGGGGCCGCGGCCCGCGCGACCGAAAACGCCGTGCCGAGGTTCGCCCCGAGCACCTGCTCCCACTCGGCTGCCGAGGTCATGTGCGCGGCCTTGAGCAGGATGGATCCGGCGAGGTTCACGACGCCGTCGAGGCGCCCATGCCGCGCGAACGCATGGTCGAAGGCGGCCGCGGTCGCGTCGAAATCGCGCGCGTCGAACGGCGCGACGTCGCCGCCCACCCGACCGGCAAGCTCGCGCAGAGGCGCCTCGGATCGTCCGCCAAGCACCAGCCGAAACCCGCGATCGCGAAGCCGCGAGCACAGCGCGGCGCCGATCCCGCCGGCGGCGCCCACAACGAACATCACGCGCTCTTGCGCTGTAATCGGCTCTTGCATGGCTCTCCGTCGGGTCAGCGGGCGAGCTGCGCGTGCTCTGCGCACATCACGCCCTGTGGACGAACGCTACGATGCACGCAGCAAGCGCCCTGCGTCGTCTCCGCGCATCGACGGTCCACAAAAGAAAATGGCCGGGAGGGTGGCCGCTGCGGAGTTGTGCGCCATCTTGCCCGCGGACCGGTCGCAGCGGGGCGCTCTGCGGGTCAGCCGGCACGGCTCAACGCCGCGGGCGAATTCGCTACTCCTTCCAGCCCAAAACCGCGCCTGTTGCCGCTCGGCCGCCGTGCTCCGCCACGTCGTTGTGGGTCATCGTCACGCGGTCGAAGTCCCAACCCCGAAGCGGCTCCAGCGAGCGCAAGAAGGCTTTGCGGTCGCGGATCAAGGCGCGGAAAAGCAGGGTCTGTCCCGGCGCCTTGTCGACGCCGTTCATCCACGCGAAGCCGCCGGTCAGGCCACTGCGTCCCGGCAGGTAGAAAAGGAAGTCGGTGGTGATCAGCGTGCGCGACGGGGCGTGAAGCAGCAGCACCTCATTGGAGGACGGCGTGCCCTCGATCGGTAGCAGTTTCAAGTCAGACCCGAAGTCAGGCACAGCCCCCGGCGCCACAACGCCGGTGACCGTCAACGCGGGCTGCTTGCGGGGCACACCCGGGCTTCCCCACACTTCAGCGTCAGGGAATTCGCGCTGCCAGGCGCTCGCATGCAGGTGGTGGAAGTCGTTGGGGGCGAGGATCCAGCGCACGCGACCAAGCGCCCGCACCTCCGTTAGCAACTCCGGCGTGGGCTTGACGGGCGAATGCACCAGCAGGTCTCCATTGACCCGCGCGATGACCATGCGCGCGCCCACTTGCATCCCAAGCAGGGAAAGGGGGACGGCAACGGTCCAAAGGTCAGCAGCGAGCAACTGAAGCATGATGATTCCTGATGGAATGTGGTTTCTCTGACGCAGGGTCGGAAAAACGAAGCCAGTTTCCCCGAGCACCCTGCTAGCAGGGTGTTGAAAAACACCCTGATAGTAATTGGCGAAGCCAATTGCGTGGGGTGGGGACCCCGAAAAACCGCGTTTTTCGGGGCGGGGAGGTGCATACCTCCCCGAG